>CBFHQV010000033.1:0-21699 GCA_965658055.1 Luminiphilus sp.
TGCAACCCTTTTTATTCTCCAGATTGTGCAGAGTCGTCTGCTGGCTTCACCTTTCCAACCGATAGTTACGGCATGCGAGAGGTAGAGGTTTCTATTGCTGACAACGGAGACGGAACAGTTCAATTATCTACAGCTCAATATAATATTTTTGGCTACAAGGTTAACTCTGATAGCGCAAATAACGATACGTGTTCAGTAGCTCTTGGGGCGGTACTGACATGCAATACTGTGGGTTTGGGGTTTGTTGCTAGATCAGTGTCACGACGAAGTGAAACTCAACTTACGCTGAGTCTTCCACCTGATGCCAACGCTGGGAACGCCTTTTTTATGACTGTGCTAGACAAAATCACCGATCTGCCAAAGTCACCCACTCGATTGGCCGGCACTGTAGAGACGGATGGCATTATGCTGTCGTGGACAGATAACAGTGACAATGAAACCAGCTTTGTGGTCAAACGGAAATCAGAACTTACGGATGACTTTGCCGAATTCGCCAGTGTTGGTACTGATGTCGTGGCATTTAAGGATACTGCCGTAACAGAGGGTAAAACTTACTGGTATCGAGTGGGTGCAAGAAACGACGCTGGAGATAGTCTCTATGGAAAAGCTATCAGACTACCGTTCATTCATAGTTAAAAATCAGGGTGATCCTACCTACAGGTTGCTATTAGTGAGTACCCTTTATTTTTAGGGGTATATAAAGGGTTTTCAGTGCATAGCAGCCTATAGGGCACTGATAAATATAGTAAAAATTACTAAAGCGAATCTCTCCGGGCGGCCATAACTGATGATGCCCCCCTCCGGGAGGGGGGTTGTGTCGGTAACGAGCTGTGCTCAACACCCCAATACTCGAGAATGAGTCGAGCCTAGCGAGGCTCGTGCAGTCGAATTCCGCAGGTGCGGATGGTAAATCTGAATTCGTTGCCGAGGACTAGCTCAAGGCACTCGTCGTAGTATCAGCTTGTTTCATGAGACTGCTCTGATGCGACTTCAGCGATTGCGGCTTCCATTGGCGCAAGCATGGCCGCAGCGCGGGGGTAGCCGGAATACTGTTCGATGAATAAAAAAAGCTCACGAGCTTCATCTGCATTCATTTCACCACGCTTTAAAGAAGCTTTGATTTGAATCTTGAATGTTTCTTTCTCGCCTTTTTCAGCGATGATGCCGAGCAACAGGATGCGTTTGTCGCGCATTGATAAAGTATCGCGCGTCCAAATCTCCGCAAAGACTCCAGGTCCAGCTATCACTTCACCGGTAGACGGGGGTTCGCCCTCGCTCAGCAGCGAATATGAGTACCTCAAGATGCCATCGGCCTCGAAGGTATATACCCCAACTTCTAATTCACTGTTCGGGAAGGATAGACTCGGTGCAGCGATGTACAACCTAGACCCTCGCAGGTCATTAGTTTCACAAATCGTATCAAGGCTATTCTCAATTGCTGTAATACGAGTTAGCAATTCAGCATTTGTGAGTGATAGGTTTTCGACACTCCCTTGCAATTCCGCTATTTGCCGTTCGAGGGCCGCTTGGTCGGCGCCGCTGGCATTCTCAAGCACGTAATTGAAGTTTTGATTAATCTGCTCAGCACCAGCCACATCGCCATTACTAAACGTATGCGGCACCTGAGCGAATGACAGGGCTGGGAGCAGCAAAAGGCAGGCAAGTAGTCTCATGGCCCAAAGCCTAGCAGAGCAGCCCCGTTAGCGCACCGTGGGGCTAGGCGGTAGGAGGCGTTGACCTACTACCTTTTAGAGGTTGCAGAGGTTAAAAATCGGCTGAAACCACCGTCATTGCCAGCTTTACGGAGGATTCCCCCCCTTCATGCAACGACCTTGCAACCCGCAAACTTTGGTACGTTTCCCCTGTATTCCTAGTTAACACCAAACTTTTTAGAGGAAAAGAAAGGTAGGTTGTAAAGGGCCTAAATCTGCCTGCAATCCGCATAAACACTGGGTTTACAACCTTCTGCGACCTTTTAAAGGTTGTAAGCATTGCCAGCCCCTCTCATTGGCATCAGGTAATTGCGCCCATCCTTGCGAATACCCAATTCGCGAAGCGTGAGGCCAAGCGATGTACTGGCGCTCCGGTCAGTGTTCGGCCAGCCAATCTCTCGCAAAATTTCAGTGCCACTCAGGCGAAGAGATCGACCTGGAATATCAAACTGGTAGCAGTCGAGCAGTCGATCCCTCAGTGGGCGTTCCTCATGTGAAGTGACCACTCGGGCATGAATCGCTTCCTCTTCGGTGGTAAGCCACCACTGCTCACCTGACAGATACCGCTGCCATGCCTCGGCCCACAGTGACTCGACCAGTTCATCCGTAAGTTGCGCTCGGCGATTTACCGTAAGGGGCCAGAATCTACGATTGCCGGTGTCATCCATCAGAAATTTCATATGGTTAACCGTGGCGGCGAAAACAGTCCTCCGAGACATGCGGTTTGCTTCCTTTGCATACGGCGCTCGTATTTGGTCGCTTGGGTTGGTCAGGAAGGCTTTCAGCGCCGCAATATCGCTTCTTTTGAAGGTCGCATCGAGTTCGCCCAATTCGATGATCCAATTCGATACCGCTAGCGTCAGTGAGTCTTTGTTTCCCAGTTCCAGCGTTCGCCCAGGAGAGAAGTACTGGCGGATTGATGGTGGAGTCAGATCGTTTATTAAGGAAGTTTTTCTCACTCCCTGCTCCCCTGACAGGATCAGCACATAGCCATACTCGGGGCGAGCGCCGCTGTGACCTCGCTTCGCATAATCAGCCGCAGCGCATGCCTGTATCATCCAGCGCCTAAGTACGACCTTGGCGAAATCTTTTGGGGTCAGATCGGCTGCGTCGATCAACTGATCTATCGGATTATCTATCTTGGGTGCAGAGAGGCTTTCAAGATAATCGAGCGGCGGATTACTAGGGTTTTTTCTGGCGATGTAATCGAGAAATGTGGGAATGGCGCTCTGTGAAAGGCCATGCCTTCCGGCTTCTGACTGAAGCATGGCACATAGGTCATTGAAGTCATTCTCGTCATCAGTGTGGCGCTGCATGTTAATGGCGCGCACACGCTTTTGAATGACATCGTAGCTAACGCCAACCCCGGCATACTTCATAAGCGCAATGACATTTTCGGCAGTCGGCAAAACTTTTTTCTCCGCTCGGTTGGAAAGTTGCTTAGTGTCGGGAAACTGAGGGTTAGAGGTGAGCGCGGCGTCGCACTCGGTTTCAACTTCTCCGAAGACCCGTCCCAGCCCCTCGTCAATCGAACAGGCGCGAATCCTCTTGATGCCCGGCTCGGGTAGCTTGCAGACCGCGGCATCAAACACATCGAGTTCATCGCTCATAGCGCAGCCCTGTTAATTCAAAGACCTTGGAGATTCGCCGCAGCGCCTCTATGAAGCGATTCATCTCCTCTTCATTAGGTGCGATGCCTTGGCGGAACCGGGACATCACATATAGGCCAATCCACATCTCACCCGCCAGCACATTGAGCGCAAGGCGATAGGACACGGGGCTTTTCTTTGGTTTCAGTTGCTTGTCAGCCGCGGGGAATAGCGCCGACCAGTCGAGACCGACAGCGGTGAGGATTTGGAGCGGTGAGCAACCGGCAAAGCAGTGAATCAGGACGCGGTCATCGCAGAGACTGATTGCGAGTGTCGGTGATCGATCATTGTGAGCAGGACAGCAGGCCACCCACTGGTCACTGCCGGATGATCTGACTTTGTCCAGGCGGTCGAGTAGAAGATCAACATTCATCGCACACCTCGCTCACGCCTTGAGTTCGCAAATCCGGCTGGCAAGCAAAGAAACCGGCGGCGCGTGGGCGTAATAGTAACTTTTCCCAGTGGTCGCTCAGCACGAGTAATTTAGCCGCCGCGGCTAAGCCCGACAGCCTGGGGATTCGATCATCTTGCGCGGGGCATGGCGCTAATCCTCGCCTCACGGCCAGTGGTTGGATAAATCTTTCCGCTGACACCATAGCCACTCCTTATTGGAGCGCGGCGAGGTATCCTGATGCTGCTTTCCATCCAATTGCCTCGGCCACGCGTTAGTGTGTTCGGGTTTTTTATGCGGCAGAGTTTTGGCTACCGATCAGACGATCCAGCAGGCGGCAGCGGTTGATTAGCACCCGGCGACCACGCTTCACCAGCACACCTTGATCGATCATTTCCTGCCGATTGTTGAAGATGTCCCAGCGGAGGGAGCTTTCAGAGGGGTAGATGTTAGGATACTGATTGACTGTCTCGCGGACGGACAGCAAATCATCGAGTTCGCAGTTAATGTTCGTCATTGGATCACTCCGTCAGTTGTTTGTGACGGTGATCATTTAATGCCAAAAATAGGCCTCACTCGGAAAAGACGAGTTTGTAAGGCGAAATTTTTAGCCGGGGTTGGAGTCTTCCCACGCCTGGAGGAACGCATCCTTGGAAATTCGGCCTTTCTCCTCACCTGATAAAATTTCGGCAGCATCAACTGCGCTCAGTCCATCGGCCTGATTCATCAAAGCCTGCATTCGCTTTCGCAAAGTCTTCCGCCATCGACGCAGGGACTGGATAAAGTGCGATGGTGAAACACGACCCTCTCGCTTGCCATCACCGTTAATCGATCCGCTTTGAATCGCCAGCACCTTGGCCGCACCATCCACATCCCAGTGACGCTCGATCAGTTTCTGCATCAATCGAGCCTGCCACTCGGTGTCCTTACCTCGAGATTCATCTGGACTTACAAAGTTCGCCAAACAGTTGAGGAAACCACTATCACTGCGGCGCCACCCTTCAATGACTTCCGCCTGTGACCGATGTCCCCTCCCGGGACGACCTCTGTGCTGAAAATCCAGACTGTCTTCGATCATCCCACGGCGATCAAGCAACTGGATAACGTGCCACTTAGCATCCTTATCTGGATGCTGCTGCTGGGACTTCTCCAGTTCATCACGGGTCGCACAGTAATCCTCGATCCACACCTTCGACATGTATCCCGACTCGATCATGAGGATGCCTCGCTGATGATCTGGTTCAGCCGGTCTCCAGTTTTCTCATTCTGATTCGGATCGAGATGGGCATACCGCATTGTGGTTTGCAGGCTCTTATGCCCGAGTAAATAGGCAATCTCCGCAATCGGAACGCTTGCCATCGCCAGATAGGATGCGGCGTTATGCCTGAGATCATGGAAAGTGAAATTTTCCAGACACGCATCACTTCGGACTTTAAGCCACTTCGGGCGGTAGTTGTACGGCGGCTGACCTAAGCCGTTCAGGAACACGCATCCCTCGGGATCGTATCCCCGAGCCGCCATCAGCGCCGACACTTCATCCCAGCACCCGGATAGGGGAACCACTCGCGGGTTGTCCGCCTTGGTGCGCTGAAACAAAACCGATTTTTGCTTACGGTCTATCTTTCCCCACCTCAGGGACAGCAACTCCCCTGCCCTGCACCCAGTTTTAAATGCAATGGTGATGAATGCCTTAAACTGCGGATCATCAATCTCCGTCAGCGCATTCAGGAATCGAGGCAGCTCGGCATCCTTCGACAACCAGCGAACCCGACCTTGCCCTTGCGACAATTGCGAAATCTTCGGGGCGCGCTCGATGTATTGCTGGCGAGCCGCCCAATCGAGAAATCCCTGCATCGTGAAAACGTATTTATTGATCGTGCTGTTGCTGCGGGTTCCGTCATCAACCTCGGCCTGCCCATCCAACAGATCGGTTGAGGTGATAGAGGAGACGTATTTGTCACCGATCAGCGGCATCCAGAAATTCTTCAGCCGGTTGCGCTGGGTGTTTATGTCAGCGGTGCGTTTCTTATCGCTGCTGCGACCAAACCAATCTATGTATCCATAGATCAGTTTCGACCAGCGAATTTTGATCCGAGCGCCGAGTGTGCCAGTCTGAATTGCCGCCTCGGTTTTGGTTGCCCATGCGGTGGCGTCTCTCATCAGTCGGAAGGTTTTGGATAGGTGATGCAACTTTCCATGCGGGTCAGTCTTGCGAATCTTGACTTGGTACGAATTACCGCGAGGGATGACAGTCGCCATAGCCTTTGTCCCATATTGGTGAGAGTTGGCATCATAGGCTGATTAGTGTCCCATCATTGTCCCATTGCAGGCAATGTTAGTGGATACTACGAATTATAATCACGTAAAATGGAGGCTCGGGTCGGAATCGAACCGGCGTAGACGGATTTGCAATCCGCTGCATCACCACTCTGCCACCGAGCCATAAAGAACCAAGGGTTCTGAGGACCGCGCGAAGCTAAGAAAAGCAGCTTCAGTGCGGAAGCCGCGGAGTATACGCGTGGTAATAGGAATCAACAACCGTGAGAAGTTGGAGCGGGTAACGAGGTTCGAACTCGTGACCTCGACCTTGGCAAGGTCGCGCTCTACCAACTGAGCTACACCCGCATGTTTCCAAGTTTAAGGCCTTACAGGCCGGCGTCAAGCATTCTCTTGTTGTCTTAACACCGTCAGGAACGCCCGCAGGTAGATCACCATAGACCACAGCGTCAGCACCACCGCAATCAGCAGAATCAACACCCCTATCCAGTACAGAAATCGGGGCTCAGTTAGCGGAGTCAACGCCAACAGTAGACTGATGGCGATCATTTGCATGGCGGTTTTCACCTTGGCGATCAGCGACACTTTCACCGCGGCCGTCTGGCCGACCTGGGCCATCCACTCTCTGAGCGCGCTAACCACGATTTCCCGGCCAATGATGACGCAGGCGGATACCGTGATAAGCCAGTGATCAAAGCGGTCCGTTAACAGCACCAGCGCCGTGGCGACAATTAGCTTATCCGCGACGGGATCGAGAAAAGCACCAAACGCGGTCATCTGCCCCGAACGGCGAGCCAGCCAGCCGTCGATCCAGTCGGTAATCGCCGCCAGACCAAAAATAGCCGCCGCCACCAACGTGCCTAAGGGATGAGGAAAACCCGCAACAATCACCAGTAAAGGGATCGCGGCGACCCGCAGCAACGTCAATATGTTAGGTAAATTCAGCGGCACATGAGACTCCGACCTCGCTGTTCGAGTGTCGCACAGGGGGCCGCGCCGAGAAACCCCTGAATGATTCTGCTACCGGGTCTGTTAGTCCTGAATGGTATGCAGATAATCGTAAATGGTTTGCGCCAACCTCGAGCTGATGCCTTCGACTTTTCTGAGCTCCTCCACATTAGCCCCCGACACCGCTCCGGCGCTGCCAAAATGGCGCAATAGGTCGCGCCGACGCTTGGATCCGACCCCAGGAATTCCTTCAAGGGTAGAAGTCTTTCGCGCCTTACCGCGCCGCGCGCGATGCCCAGTGATGGCAAACCGGTGGGCCTCATCTCTTATCTGCTGAATCAAATGCAACGCTGGATTGTCTCCACGCAACACCGACTCTCTGCCGGTCTCTCCATCAATCAAGGTTTCAAACCCAGCTTTTCGTGTCGTGCCCTTCGCGATCCCGACAACCCGTACCGATGCGATGTCATACATCGCCATGACTTCCATCGCCTGCGCTACCTGGCCCTTGCCACCGTCTATAAACAAGATATCGGGCATTTGCCCCTCACCCGCAACAAGCCGTTTGTAGCGGCGCTCCAAGGCCTGCTGCATTGCGGCGTAGTCATCTCCCCCTTTGGTCCCTTTGATGTTGAACTGCCTATAATCGGCCTTGCGCGGCCCCGTGTTATCGAACACAACACAGGACGCGACCGTGGCCTCGCCCGAACTATGGCTTATGTCGAAGCACTCCATCCTTGCGGGCAAGGTGTCCAAGTCCAACTCCCGCCGCAAGCTCTCCAAGCGACCCGCCATGGTCTGCTTGCCGCTGAGATGCGCGTGCAGGTTGGTATCGGCGGTTTGCTGCGCCATCTGAAGCCATCGCGCCCTCGCCTCTCTGACACGCTGCCGCACCACCACCTTGCGCTTGCTATGAATAGACAGTGCCTCCGCTAACACCGCCGCCCCCTCTGGTAGCTCATTGACAACAATTTCAGGGGGAACGGTATTTCTACCCGAGAGATAAAACTGCGGCAGGAACGCATCTAAAACCGCGCTCGGTGACTCATCTAACTTAAACGGGGGATAGTAACTTCGACTCCCGAGTACTCGGGCTTCCCGAATAAAAAGCACCTGCACACAGGTACTCCCCTGCGCCGACGTCGCGGCAAACACATCGAGATCTCCTCGGGTGCCTTCAATACCCTGCACAGACTGTACTTTTTGCAAATGAGAAAGCTGGTCGCGTCGCTCGGCAGCCTCCTCAAAGCGAAGTGCTGAGGAAGCCTGCTCCATCTCGTCCGCCAACCTGGCCATCAGCGTTTGCGACTTCCCCCTCAGAAACAGCTCGGTTTTCTCTACCTGATCGCCATACTCCTGGTCACTCACCAAACCGACACAGGGACCGCTGCATCGACCAATTTGGTACTGCAAACACGGTCTGGAGCGGTTGCTGAAGTAACTGTCCTCACACTGACGAACCTTGAGCACTTTTTGCAATAAATGCAGTGTCGAACGCACCGCACCCGCACTGGGATACGGCCCAAAATATTCGCCCTTGCGGCGCTTGGGGCCGCGATGTAAGGCAAGTCGGGGCCACCGATCCTGGGTACTCAAATAAATATACGGGTAGGACTTATCGTCTTTCAGATTAATGTTGTAAGGGGGGCGATGCTCCTTGATCAGGTTGTGCTCCAAGAGCAAGGCATCGACCTCAGTCGAGGTCACGGTCACCTGAATATCGCTAATACGATTCACGAGAGCCATGGTTTTAGCCGTTAAACCCGAGGCCCTGAAATAACTGCTAACGCGATTTTTTAAATTTTTTGCTTTACCCACATACAACAGCTCCCCATCCTCAGCGTACATTTGATAAACGCCAGGGCGTGTCGTCAGGGTTTGCAGAAAAGCTTTAGCGTCGAAAGTGGCCATGAGTATTTAGCGCACCATTAGACGAGAACATCAGGCTCAATCGCGAGCTGGATGCCAAATTCATTAAACACATCACGCTGAACGTGCCGGGCAAAATCCAACACCTCGGCAGCTGTTTGAGCAGTGCGATTGACCAGCACCAGTGCGTGGTGTTGAGACATGGACACGCCGCCAAATTCTCTGCCTCGCCATCCGCAACGCTCAATCATCCATCCTGCGGACAGCTTAGTCGCATCTCCCTGGTTGAAGACGGGCATTTCGGGGTACCTTTCTACGAGGGCCGCGGCTACCTCGGTCGACACTAGTGGGTTTTTAAAAAAACTGCCTGCATTAGGTTCTCTCCCCGGATCTGGAAGACGCTCACCACGAACGCTAATAACCGCTTCCATCACGTCGCGATGGGTGACCGCGGTATCGGGCAGTCGCTCGGCTAACGTAGGATAATCACGCTGAACCAAGGCCTCACGGTCCAATTGGAAGTCGACCGATGCGATTATCCGCTCTCGTCGCGCAATATCTTTGAAAATGCTTGTGCGGTAGGCAAAGCCGCAGGCCTCATTGTCCAGATAGGCCACCTCACCGGAGGCCATGTTCACGACCTCGACCCCCACTACCCGGTCGCACACCTCGACACCGTAAGCACCAATATTTTGCACTGGGGCAGCGCCCACAGTCCCTGGAATCAGTGCTAAGTTTTCAAGGCCATAAAGCCCGTTGTCGACACTCCAACGCACGAAGGCATGCCAGTTTTCACCCGCCGCAACGCGGAGCCGGACCCGCCGACCATCGTCCTTCAGCACCTTAATGCCCTTACTCTCAATGGTGATAACAAGGGCATTCAAATACTCGGGTAAGACGACATTACTGCCCTCCCCAAGAGGAACCAAGGCCAACCCGGCATCCGTAGCGTTACGCGTGGCCCGGGATATATCCTCAACCGAACTCGCCCTGCATACTTGCGCCGCCTGAGACCGGAGCTGCAGGGTATTTTTCAGGTACGGCGCATCGGCCCGGCCACTCTTTTCAGTACTAGACATCCAAAATCCGTCTGACGACCGCCAAATCGGCTTCGGTATCAACCCCGGGAGGCACCGACTCCGCAGCTGTGATTACGCGAATTTGACACCCCTGGTAGAGCGCACGTAACTGCTCCAGGGACTCGCGCCGCTCTATTGGCGCTTGCTCCCAAGTAACAAATTGTCGGAGAAAGCCCGCACGATAGGCGTAGAGGCCCGCATGACGTTGGGCACCCGCGATGTCGGCGAGGCCATCGCCTGAGCCGCTATCGTGAGATCCTTCTCTGGAGAAGGGGATGGGGGCCCGAGAGAAATAAAGTGCATTCCCCTGCGCATCAACAACAACTTTAACCACGGAAGGGTCAGCAAACTGCTCAATACTACTGATCGGCTCGGCCAATGTAGCAATACTCGCGCCGGGGTGATTGCTCAGCTCAGTCGCCACCTGGTGGATATTACTCTCGGGCATCAAGGGCTCGTCCCCTTGTAGATTTACCACCACGGTGTCATCCGCCCAACCCCGCCGCTCCACCACTTCAGCAAGCCGATCCGTGCCCGATGGGTGCGTGGCTTTCGTCATCTGCACATCAGCCCCAAAGTCCGTCATAACCGCGGCTATTTCTTCATGATCAGTAGCGACAATGACTGAGGTCGCGGACGTACTTAGCGCCCGCTGCCAAACCCACCACACCATTGGTTTGCCCGCGATATCAGCCAACGCTTTACCGGGCAAACGCGTCGATCCATATCTGGCGGGTATTACAATGTGAAACATAGGATCTCAGGCCTCGACTTCAATCAAGGAAATAACGCTGTCGACCAAGGGGACAGGGATCGTCGCGTTAATTTCCAGCACCCAAATTCGCTCGTCGCTATCATAGGGCAATTTCACGGCATCTTTGTCGGTGATGATAACCACTTCTGCATCGAGACTTGCCAAGTCCTTCGGCCCGATCATTTGATGGTCCCGCAGCGCGCGCGTTGTTGGCGTAAATCCGAGGGAATCAAGTTGGCTAAAAAACTGCTCGGGCTGGCCCAGAGCGGTCATAGCGGCGATGGCCTTACCCGCCCAGGCAATGACGGCCTCAGCCGCGCCTAATCTGGCGCCGGTGTTGTGATGTCTTAGCCCCGAAACCTCATATAAGAATCTCGTATCCGGATTTTCTCCGTTGCGCTCCAACACCCAGTCAACCGTTTTCAAACGAGAGCGCGGCTCCCGCAAGGGGCCCATCGGGAGTAATCGACCGTTACCCAACCCCCGCTCAGCATCCAAAACAACCACCTCAAAGCTTCGAGGCATGCTGTAATGCTGAAGCCCGTCATCTGAAAGCACCATGTCGACCGGGTGCTGTGCAAGCAGGGCCTCAACCGCTCTTCTTCGATCACTGTCGACCACGACTGGAACACCCGTATTGCGCGCTATCAGTAGCGGCTCGTCTCCCGCCAGCGCGGCGGATAGATCACCAGTCACAAACAAGGGCCCATCACTCCCAGTGCTACCGTACCCCCGGCTCACCACGCCCACTGTTTTGCCTTTTGCTCTCAATGCCCGAATCAACGCCAGGATGACCGGCGTTTTCCCCGATCCCCCGACTGTAATGCCCCCAACAACCACAACCGGCTTGACCAATGTAGCCGGCGGGGCATTTAGAAATCGCCGTCGACGCCTGGCGACCACCCAGGAGACAGCAAGACTTAGCGGCCACAAAAGCCACAGCCACCTCGCGCCGCCATACCACGCCCGGGTGACACCCTGCTCGAGTCGCTGCATCAGCATTCCGTGCAAGGCCATTACCCCTCGGTTGTACCTTGCCGATACATGCTGGCGTAGAGCGCGCTAGTGGACAGCACTTCCTGATGAGAGCCCTGCGCCAAGATCTGACCTTGGTCGAGGAGAATGATGCGATCAGCATTTTCGATCGTTGACAGCCGATGGGCGATAACCAACGTGGTGCGTTGATCCGCACTGCCCTCAAGCGCGTCTTGCACCGCCCGCTCGGACTCGCCGTCGAGCGCCGATGTCGCTTCATCCAAAATCAGCACGGGAGCTCGTTTGAGCAGCGCTCTAGCGATCGCCAGCCGCTGACGCTGACCTCCCGAAAGACCCGCGCCCTGATCGCCAAGCACAGTATCCAGGCCCGCTGGCAGGCGCTCGATAAACTCCATCGCATGAGCACGACGCGCTGCATCGATTACGTCATCGTAGCTTGCATCACTTAGGGAGCCAAAGGCGATGTTATTGCGCACGGTGTCGCTGAACAGTTCAACCGTCTGCGAGACCACGGCAAACTGGCGCCGATAATCCCTAAGACGATATTCATCAATGATCAGATCATCCAACCTGATTTCTCCTGCGTCCGGTGCGTAAAACCGAAGCAAGAGCTGTGCAAGCGTCGACTTGCCACTACCAGAGCGCCCCACCAACGCCACGGTTTCTCCGGGGGCAATCTGGAACGATACGTTTTTTAGCGCCTGAGTCTCCGCGCCGGGATACCGAAAGCTGAGGTTTTCAACCTCCAGAAGACCACGCGCTCGACCAATAGGCGTCGTGCCACGATCAACTTCACTGGGCGTGTCCAGCTGGGCAAACACATCCTCCGCAGCAGCCAGGCCACGCTGAACAATACTTTGGATGCCGCTTAGGGTTTTTACGGGCTTTCCCAGCTGCGCCGCTGCCGTAATAAACGCCACCAACGAGCCCGCCGAAAAACCCGCAAGGATTGTTGGATCCAGCGAGAACCAGAACAGCGCCCCAAGTGCGAACGCGAGCAAGGTTTGAATGACGGGGGTAGATATGGCCTCAACCAAAGCCAGCTTCAGGCTCTGGTTGCGGTTAAACAAACTCGCATTTCCGAACCGCTTAATCTGATTGCTTTCACCGCCAAAAATGCGCAGCACGTCAAAGGCACCCAAATACTCACCGCTTACCTGCGTGACTGAGCCCATCGAATCCTGTATGCGCCGGCTATACCGTCTAAAGTGACGACCAACAATCACCACCACCAGGCCTATCGCCGGCGCGACGGCAAAAAAGATCAAACTCAACTTCCAATTGAGATACAACATGTAGGACACAAGCGCGATGATGGTTAGTCCCTCTCTGAGAATGACTTTCAGCGCATCGCTAGCGGCGCCCGAGACTTGCTCAACATTGAACGTCAACTTGCTAATCAAGGTCCCGGTACTGTGCTGGTCGTAATAGGTTTTTGGGGCGCACATCAAAGTAGCAAATAACTCAGTACGCAAAGTATGAACCACCGATCTGGCAACGATATTCATAAAGTAGTTGCCGACGAAATAACCCATCGCGCGACCGAAGGACAACACCAAGGCGGCAATAGGCACAGCAAGTCGAGCATAATCGAGGGCATCTTTGTCACCCGGAGGCCACACCCAGTGCGCGGCGCTCGCGACCAGGCCCAGAGACACCGCTGTAGATTCCCCGAGCGAGTCCAGCAGAAATTGGGTCAGATCGGCGAGCAGCACATTGCCAAGTGAATAGATCAGGAAGCCGAAGACGCTGACCACAAAGACAAGAGTGTGTGGTACCACATAACCCAGCAAGCGCTTATAGAGCACCAAATCGCCTTGACCGCTCGTGCTCTCCGAACCTGTCATGGCTCAGGCGCCTGAGTGGCGATAGTGACCTGCTCAAAACCGAGCACTTCCGCAGCGTCAAGCGCACTCACCACATACCGATGCGCGGCCTCACCATCGGCCGCCACCGTCAGTGAGGTTCGCCCACTTTTTGCGACCTCAACCTCCATGGCTTCCCTAAGAGCCAAATGGTCGTTGCTGATCTGTTTGCCATTCAAGGTCATAAAACCATCGGCTCGGATAAGCAGTTCCAGCGACTCCGAGGACTGACTGGAAGCCACGCCCTCCGCCTCAGGCAAATTCACTGCGAGCTGTGTTGCCCGGGTAAAGCTAGTCGACACCATAAAAAAGATAAGCAGCAAAAAAACGACATCGATTAATGGCGTCAGATTAATGCCCAACTCATCGCGGTGCTGGCGGCGAAACTTCACAGGTCGTACTCGGTTTTTTTGTTGCCTGCATGCAACGCGTCAACCAATTTAATTGACTCCTGCTCCAAGCCGACAACAATCGCATCAATCTTGCCCGTAAAGTAGCGGTGCATCACCAGTGATGGAATGGCGACGGCCAAGCCAGCGGCGGTGGTAATCAACGCCTCGGAGATACCGCCCGCCAGCGCATTGGCATTTCCCGTTCCCTGCACAGTGATCTCGGTAAATACACGGATCATGCCAATAACAGTGCCCAGAAGGCCGAGCAGTGGTGTCACTGCGGCAATTGTTCCAAGCGTGTTCAGATAGCGACCAAGGTCGTGAATCACGTGACCTGCCGCCTCCTGAATGCTCTCTTTCATAATGTCACGGCCTAGAGCGCGGTTGGCGAGACCAGCCGCCAGGATGGCCCCAAGCGGAGACCCCTGACGAAGCTGCTTTAGGCGAACGGCGTCCAGCTCACCTGCCTTTAACTGTTGCCATACTCCTGCCAACAAATGCGGAGGCGCGATCCGTTCGGGCTTGAGGGCCAACGAACGCTCTATAACGATCGCCATGGCAGTGACCGAGCCGGCGACAATGAAGGGCATCGTCCAACCACCTGCCATTAGTAATTCCAGCAATGCGCATTCCTCCTTGTTCGCCAAAGTATACCCCTCACATGGCTCTGACCCCAGTCACGGAACCCTAAGCCAATAGGGAATAGTGCCATCGCGCATCGTTGCTATGTTGATAACGCCGCCTTCGATCGTAAACGTGATTGCACCGTCTCGCGCGGTGTTTAACAGGGTGGTATTGCGACCGGCAAAGCGGCCAACCACAGCCGCTGCCGGATGGCCGAAGCGGTTGCCCCTGCCTGCACTGAACACCACGTAGCCTGCGTCTGCCCATTTTAAAAAAGTAGCTGAGGACGATGTATCGCTGCCGTGGTGTGCGGCGATCACGACATCGGCTGCGAGCTCCCCCCGCCAGTAACGCACCAGCGCTTTTTCCCGACTGTGTTCGACATCCCCCATCAAGAGAAATCGATAGTTAAGATACTCGATCAGCAACACACAGGACTTGTCGTTGTCGCTCTGAGTTGAACCTAGCGCTCCAAGGGCAGACAGATCGCCGTTAAGAAATAGCAAGCGCGCCGATTCGCCAAGGGATACAACCTGTCCGGGCCGACAACTTAACCCGCCATGCCCGTAGGCCTCAGCGACCGGCATAGCATCGAGAATCACATCCACACCGCCAATATGATCTCTATCGCCATGGCTGAGAATAAGCCAATCAATCGCAGCCACTGATTGACGTCGCAGAAACGGCAAAATGACTCGATCTGCCTGTGTGAATCCGCGCTCATGGCCATCACCCGTATCGTAGAGAATGGTTTTACCGTTGACCCGTACTAGGATCGACAGTCCCTGCCCAACATCAAGTACGGTGAGGCTGAATTTGGATACGGTTTTCTCGCGCCGATCCGACACCTGGAATCCCCTCGAGACTTGCAATGCCAAAGCCTTACCCAGCGACGTTTCCGGCACGTGCTGAACGCCTAGGTGCCACCGGGTCTCATCGAGCAGGCCAAACCACAGGCGCGAAAATCCTTGTGCGGGTTGCCATAGGATCGGTGTGCGCGACGACAAGACCGGTTCACTGGCAAATACGGTGGCGAGTGCTGCAATCAGTGCTGCGGGTATCACGGTAAGAGACAACAACGGGACCAAAAGTAAATTAGCCGCAATGGCGACAACACCCGCTGGTGAGTACCACAGGGCTACCAGCGGCATCAGCCCAAACACCAGCATGCTCTGCCCGAGCACAGCCTTGATGAAAGCCCCTCTAACACGGAAAAAGTGACACCGGGTGAGAACCCTGTGAATAACCAGCAACAATCCCGTCGCCGATATCGTTAGCCAAAAGCTGGGGCCCAACACTGAAAAGGGCTGAGCAAGAACAAGCATAACGGCCGCTGACAGCAGAGCCATTAGCGGAGGGGTTCGCCAGCCGGCCAGCGTGACCAACACCAGTACACTCAGCATGAGCAGCGCCCGCTGCGTGGGTATCGTGAAACCCGCCAACAGGGCATAAGCCCCGGCGCAGACCCAGGCGAGCAGGACCGAGTAATCGCGGTGTAACAGCATCCTTGGCCACACGCGAAGCACAAGCCGGCGGCCTAGCCACCATACGGCGCCGTAGACCAGGCCCACGTGCAGTCCACTAATCACCAATGCATGGGTGATGCCCAATGCCCGAAAAGTACTCCAATCTTGTTTTGGAAGCCGACTGCCGTCACCGACCGTGAGTGCAAGCAATAACCCCTTCACCCGTATCGGCACGATGGCCGTATCGATCTGGTGGGCAAGCTCCCCACGCACCCCGTCAAGCCAAGGAGGTTCTCCGGTCAAAGCATCGAGCTGCGTGGCCCACAGCCGTCCACCCAAGCCTTGTGCCAAGGCATAGGCCTGCTCTGGCGGCCTGCCCGGGTTCCATTGGGAACCCGTCATAGAAAATGTGCCCAGAGCAACGACGCGCCTACCCAGGTCGGTGGCATTAAGCCGCTGAGGAGCACTCAGTTGAACCCGGGAAAGATCACCGCAGGATGGGGGAATCGTGGCCTCGACACGCAGTCTTGTGGCCCACCGTGTCTCGTCGTCCCACCCGCGAACCTCGAAGGGCAGCTGGTCGATAGCGCCCATAACCATTATCACCTCGCCGTCACAGGCAGGATTTGGCGCGGAAATGGACGCTGACATGGAGGTAATACCACCCAAGGTCAAACCTAGGCCTAGATAGGCAAGCTGCCGGATTGGTGCCAGCGCAAACAGGGTGAACACCCCGACAGCCAATACCAATCCCAGGGTTGCCTGCGGTAAAGCGAGCGGCGTGACCAAACCCAGCAACACCCAGATGCCGGGTGCCGAGCGACATGAACCGACTCCATGACGACACAGAAAGCGTCGCCATAGACGCGTGACATAGAGTGCGCTCATGCGCTATTCAAGGCATATTCTGGTAGCAAGTCACATGGAGCTGAAAAATGAAAACCGTCATAATCACACCGCCCGCTGCGACGATGCAGTAGAACACGTACCTGCTCGGGACACATACGTCCCAAGGTATTGTTGGTGGACAATGAACGCTAAAGCCGATTACTCACGCATGGACTGATTCGCTACATGCCCCGGAAGTTGTTTCGAAGAATGGCGCCCTCTCCGCAGAAGCTGCGGGCTATGCGCAGCTTGAGGCCGCTGGGCGATTGGGTGTATGAGCCCAATCTGTGGCATATCAACCGGACTTCAACGGCAAAAGCTTTCGCCATTGGCCTGTTTAGCGCCATGATTCCCCTTCCCGGGCAAATGTTCATCGCCGCTATCGTTGCAGTTCGCTGGCGGGCCAACTTACCGTTGAGCGTGACCTTAATTTTTATTACCAACCCTCTCACGATGCCGGTCATTTATTTTGCGGCCTATCAACTCGGCGCGGCCATCCTCGACACCCCTGTCCATCCGATCGAGTTTGAGATGACCTGGAGCTGGCTCGGGGAGCGCCTGGGGGCCATTTGGGAACCCTTTCTGCTGGGTTGTCTCCTAATGGGAATCGCAGCCGCAGCGCTGGGCTATTTCGCCATCGACCTATTATGGCGTTGGCGAGTGGTTGACCAATGGCAAAAAAGAGCCGCCAAACGTCGAAAGAATCCCTACTGACTGCTACTGACGAGATTTTTCAGGCGGAGCCCAGTGCCAGCGCTTGCGCTACAGGGACTTTACTGGCCCTGTAGGCAGGAATCAGAGCTGAAGCGACACACAGAAACACCGAGACAATCCAAAGCGTCAGAATATCGGAAAGTCTAATATCGACCGGTAAAAACGCGAGGGGGTAAACGTCGGTATTCAGAAGCTGGGTTCCCACCACTCCCTCTATGGCGACGAGAAGCTGTGGCGCCATTGCGGCCAAGGCGCCACCTAATGCCAGCCCCACGGTTGCCCCGAGAACACCAATGAGCGCGCCCTGCATAAGATATATCCAGGCTATGTCTCTGCGGGACGCGCCCATGACTTGCAATATCGCGATCGCCGATCGCCGATCAGTGATCACCAACATCAGGGAAGACACCACATTGAACGCGGCCACAGCGATAATCGTCGTGAGCAACAGCGTAATTAAATCCGAGGACAGACGGATGGCCTGATAGAGATTACCGTGGCTGCCCGTCCAGTCGGTTAAGTAAAAATGCGCGGGCAATGACTGATACAAACCCCATCGGACCTCGGGGGCTGCAAACAGGTCGTCGAGCTGCAACGCCAATCCGTTTGCCGAAGCACCCTCAGACCCAAACGCCGCGATGTCTTGCAAGCGGCCGATAATCAATCCCTCGTCGAGCTCTGTCTGCGTCGACAACAGCCCCGCCACCTTCACTGCGGCTATGCGGGTCCTTTGATTGGCAAGCAGGGTGTCTTCTGGAAGCAGTAGCCGCAACGTCGCTCCCACCCCGACCTGTAATCGCGCGGCAAGCCTGGAGCCAATAAGCACCTCGTTTTGCTCTAGTCGCTTTGGCTCTGTCGGAGACCATCGCTGCCAGTCAGTGATACTGGCCGGCTCAAGACCCATGAGCTTGGCAGCCTCAACCTTCAGCCCCCGTACTAACAGCGCCTCTCGCTCGTAAAAGAGCGCGGCCTTTGAGACCCCCGCTAACACCGCCAGCTGTTCTTTTTGGGCCCGCCATTCGGCATCGCTGGCGTAGCCACGCTGGGTAACGTGGGGAACAAGACTTAAAATCCTGTCGTTCATTTCTCGCTCAAAGCCGTTCATGACTGACATCACAGCGAGCAATACGGCCACGGCAAAAACCAATCCGAGGATAGAGAGCCGTGATAGAAAGACCGAGAGGCCTCTCCCGGGATCCATCACCTGACGATGAGAAAAAGCGAGTCGCTCACGCCACTGCATCATGGTCTCCCACCAAACGGCCGTCGACCAGCGTCAATTGGCGCGCCATTTGACTGGCGACCAGCCGATCATGGGTGACCACCACAAATCCCGTCTGCCCCCACTCAAGCGACTCCATCAAGGTAAGAATTTGTGCCGCCGAGTCAGGGTCAAGATTGCCGGTTGGCTCATCCATCAACACGCAGCGAGGGTTGTTGATTAAGGCCCTAGCAATGGCAACACGCTGACGCTCTCCGCCACTCAGCGCCGCAGGCCGGTGTCCTCCCCGATCTTGCAGGCCAACCCTTTCAAGCAGCGCCGCTGCCAGCTGGTTCGCATCCGACTTCGAGACACCCGCGATACGAGCAGGCATCGCTACCGCCTCCAGCGCTGTAAACTCAGGAAGCAAATGATGAAACTGAAACACAAACCCAAGCTGCTGGTTGCGCCACTGGCTGCGCCTCAGGTCAGACATCTCACTCATCACCTCTCCGGCGACATAAACTCGACCGGTGGTCGGCACGTCCAAGCCCCCTAAAAGGTTAAGCAACGTCGATTTTCCGCATCCCGACTGACCGACAATAGCCACCCGCTCACCCGCCCGAAGAGAAAAGTCGATACCCGATAGGACATCAATTTGCCGATCGCCATCCTGGAAGGCTTTGCCAAGTCCCGAGCATGAAATGACTGCATCAGACATCGTGAAGAACCTCCATTGGATGAAGGGTTGCAGCGCGATAAGCAGGATATAGGGTGGCAACCAGGGTGAGAACAGCTGCAACCGATAGCGTCACAACAACGTCGAGCCACTGAAGCTCAGAGGGAAGCCTGCCAATGTAATAGACAGAGGGATCGAACAATCGCGCGCCGAAAAACTGTTCCAGAAAAATCGCAATATCGGCAACGTGGAGCGCCAAACCAACGCCAAAGACTGCACCGATGGCAATACCGATTCCCCCCAGCACTGCCCCGTACCCGATAAAAATCCACATGAGCTGTGATCGAGGCATACCGATGACCCGCAGCACAGCGATGTCCCGCGCCTTTTCGGTCACGGACATCGTTAAGGTAGACACGATATTAAACGCGGCCACCGCCACCACCGCCATCAGCAGCACAGCAACGGTTATCTTCTCCATCCGGATGGCCGTAAACAAAGAGCCCTGAGATTGCTGCCAACCATGGGCATCCACTGTCCCTCCAAAGCGGTTGGCGACACGGGCCATTAGTGTGTTCACCTGCTCCCGATCGTGGAGCGCAACCTGAAGGCTATCGATATCCCGGGCAAACAAACGTCGTGCGGTGTCGAGTGAAACAAAGGCTTGTTGCGCATCCAGACTCGACCCCACTTCAAATTCCGCAACAACTCGAAGTAGACGCTGGCGGGGGAAAACCCCTGCAGGCGTGATCGATAACGTAGGTAAGACTGCCGTCACCTCATCTCCCACCTGTACACCCAGCCTTTGTGCCACACCGCGGCCCAATACAACCGTAAAAGCCGTCTGCGATACAGCCTCTAGACTGCCCTCCGTAATATGGTCCGCCAGCGCGGTCACCCCGCTAAAACCGGCGGCGCTAAGTCCTGCCATGCGGACACCGTGCTGTTGCGTGTTGTGGGTGAGTAGCAGCATATCTTCCAGAAAAAGCGCGGACGACCTGACTTCACTCTGGTTCGCAAGGAAATCGCCCACCTCCTGAAGTAGCGCACCGTCGGGGCTTTTAACCGACAGCGTCAAGTGGGGCGTTACAGACAAGATGCGGCGATGTAGCTCTGAAGAAAAACCATTCATCACCGACAAGACGACAATGAGACTGGCGACACCCAACACCATACCCAGTAGCGAAACCCGCGCCACCAACAAGGTAAAACCATGCTGACGTCCTCCAAGGGCATAGCGGAGGATCAAATCGAGAATCACGGGCAGCTCACAATCGAGTCACTGCAGCTGCTTATGACTTGGTGGGGTCATGGAATTCAACATCGACATCGCCCTTGGAGCGGGTCTGGGTTTCACACACTTGAGGGTCACCCCCACATAACTCGCATTTTTGATCGATACCGAGTTTGCCAACGCCGCCACAGGAACCGCTGATGGGAGCCCTCCCCGCCATGACACCCACGGACATCGCGGCCACAATCATCATAAAGACGAGCAAACTAACGACAAATATCACAAGCGACTCCTCGTGGATCCAAGGGACTCACGCACCCGAAGGCACGTATCGGTTAAACGCTGTGCTCCAGCTAGGGGTAAGCGTATCACCGGTGCGTCTAATCACATAAATTGGCAGGTCCCGGGCCTCGGCGAGGGCCATGGCTGACTCAAAGCCCATAACCGCGAGGGCCGTCGCCCAGGCATCAGCGATCCCTGTCGATGGGTGGATCACCGTTACTGACACCAGATCATGACGAATGGGATAACCCGTGCGCGGGTCAATAAGATGCGAGTAGCGCACCCCCTCAACCTCAAAATAATTCCGGTAATCCCCCGAGGTGGCAATGCCGGTATTCGACAGCGCGACGGCCCTCGCCACACCGGACCGTGCCAACTCCGGACGCTCAATAGCGACCCGCCACTGGTCTCCCCGCGGGCTCAAGCCTCTCGCCTGCATCTCCCCGCCAACCTCAAGCAAAAAGTTACCGATGCCCAGCTCATCGAGTGCATCGGCCGCCAGATCGACTGCATAGCCTTTGGCGATTGAGGAAAGCTCAATTTCTACACCCGCCGCGCGCTTGCCCAGCATACGGGTCGCAGAATCCCAGACAATCATGGGCCAACCCGAAATTGCCCTTGCCGCTTCAACCGCCTCCGGCGCCGGGTAGGCTGTCGGGCCCTTGGGACCAAACCCCCA
>CBFHQV010000034.1:0-21570 GCA_965658055.1 Luminiphilus sp.
CACACTGGCGGCTTCAAAGGGCGCCCGAATCCTGCGCGTTCACGATGTGAGAGAGACCGTGGATGCGTTGGCGATGGTGGCCGCGATCGAGAGATATGCTGGATGACTAAGCGCTATTTTGGTACCGATGGCATCCGTGGAAGAGTGGGCGAGCCACCTATCACGCCTGATTTTGTGTTGAAGCTGGGTTGGGCCTGCGGCCGGGTCTTCAGCGAACAGTGGCAGGGTAAAGCCACCGTGCTGATTGGCAAGGATACCCGGGTGTCGGGCTATATGTTTGAGTCGGCTCTTGAGGCAGGTCTGGTTGCCGCCGGTGTCGACGTCAAGTTATTGGGTCCGATGCCAACACCTGCCGTCGCCTTGATGACCCGCAATCAGAACGCCGCAGCGGGCATTGTTATCAGCGCATCCCACAACCCGTTTTACGATAACGGTATCAAGTTTTTTTGTGATCAAGGGGCGAAGCTCTCTGATGACACAGAACTGGCTATCGAAGCGATGATCGATGAACCTTTGCTTACGGTGGATTCAACGGTCTTGGGCAAAGCCACCCGAGTGGTGGATGCCGCAGGCCGTTACATTGAGTATTGCAAAGCGACCTTCCCCGAGGGACGCACTCTGCGTGGTTTAAAGGTTGTGCTCGATTGTGCTCATGGCGCGACTTATCACATCGCCCCACAGGTATTTATAGAGCTGGGCGCACAGGTTGAGGTCATTGGCGCAAATCCCGACGGTTTCAATATCAACGATGGCGTCGGGTCCACCGCGATGGGTGCGCTGCGGGCTGAGGTGACAAAACAAAGCGCCGATGTCGGTATTGCCCTCGATGGCGATGGCGACAGGGTGCTGATGGTGGACGCTACCGGCGCACTCGTTGATGGCGATGAGTTGTTGTATGTGCTCGCCATGCATCGGGTGGCAACGGGTCGCGCTGATGCGGGTGTCGTGGGCACGCAGATGAGCAACATGGGGCTGGAGTTAGCCCTCGCGGATCAGGGCCTCCAGCTGCAGCGTGCCAAGGTCGGTGATCGTTATGTCAAAGAGCTGATGCAAGCGAATAAGTGGCGCCTCGGTGGAGAGTCATCAGGGCATATCATCTGCAGTGACGTCACCACCACCGGGGATGGTATCGTCGCGGCTCTTCAGGTGTTATCGGCGATGATTGCCAGCGGTAAGTCGTTGGCTGAACTCCGCGCCGGTATGAAGCCGCTGCCGCAAATTATGATCAATGTGCCCACCCCGCCGTCGGGCTGGAGACTGGATGAGGGGACCGATGTTGCTCAGATTTGCCAGGAGGTCGAGGCGACGCTGGCGGGGAGGGGGCGTTTATTGTTGCGACCCTCCGGCACCGAGCCTGTGATAAGAGTCATGGTGGAGGGAGAGGACGAGGCCGAAATACACAGGCTGGCCGAACAGGTGGCAGATGCCATTCGTATGGCGGGCTGAGGTTCGAGCCGGTAATTCTGCCTTGCGGAGAAGCACCCCTTTCGCTATCCTCGCGCGCCTGTTAGAGCTGGGGTCGACGACCAAATGACGGGTTTAGTCATCGCCAACTGGAAGATGAACGCGTCATCGGCGGCGGTAAAAGTTTTCGCCGACACGTGGCACGGTATGCCCGTGTTGACGGGTGTTGAGACAGTTATCTGTCCCCCCGGGCCCTACTTATCCGCGGTGGCGGCAGCTATGCCAGCGATGGGCTTAGGGGCGCAGGATGTCTCAGCCCATGAGGCGGGAGCCTTCACGGGTGAGGTCTCGGCGGAGATGCTTCGTGATTTGGGGTGCCGGTGGGCGATTGTCGGACACTCCGAGCGCAGGACGTATCACGGGGAGTCCAACCATGCGGTTGCAGCCAAGGCGTCGGCGGCAGCGTCGCTGGGGCTTAATCCGGTGGTTTGCGTCGGTGAAGCACTCTCCGATCGCGATCAGGGCAACCATGAGCAGGTTGTGTCGGAACAGTTGAGGGCGTCGTTGGACGCCGTGGATCCCGATAAGCTGGTGGTGGCTTATGAGCCCATTTGGGCGATCGGCACAGGGGTGACGGCTTCTGCCGATCAGGCAAACCAGATGCACGGCGTGATTCGTGCGGGTTTGCATGACATGTACGGTCGTCAGTCCTCTCAGGTGAGAGTGATTTACGGCGGTAGCGTCAAAGCGGACAATGCAGGAGAGCTATTTGCCTGCGACGAGATTGATGGCGCTCTGGTCGGGGGCGCATCGCTGGAGGCCGAGAGCTTCTGGAAAATTGCACAGGCAGCAAGTGCAGGGAGTGAGTAGTGGAACAAATTATTTTAGTCGCACATCTGCTTATTGCGTTGTCGATCATTGGTTTGATCATGATGCAGCAGGGTAAGGGAGCGGATATCGGAGCGTCGTTTGGCGCCGGCGGTTCGCAAACGCTGTTTGGTAGCGTCGGTAGTGCTAACGTCTTGACCCGTGGCACGGCTTGGTTGGCAGCCGCGTTTTTCGCGACCAGCTTTGGGTTGGCCATTATCGCTGATAGCCGTACAGCGGGTGATGAGGACCTGGGCTTTGATCTACCTATGGCCGCGGAAGTGACTGCCCCCGGGGCAGAAATACCGGTAGAATCCGAGCTGCCCGCCGGAGACATCCCTGAGGTATCCTTTGAGGCTGTCGATGATGTGCCCGTGATAGAAGACGGCGCGGCTAACGACGGGCTACCGGAAGGTTAAAGAATTGCGGAAGTGGTGGAATTGGTAGACACGCTATCTTGAGGGGGTAGTGGCCTATGGCTGTGCGGGTTCAAGTCCCGCCTTCCGCACCAAACATAATCAGAGCCCCGGATATCGGGGCTTTGTTGCGTCTGGAGCCAGCGAACGGCACGCGGGACTAGTCCCTGGATCGCTCTCGGCCATCCGTGGCCTTCGCGATCCGCCAACGTCGTGTTGGCGTCCGCACCAAACATAATCAGAGCCCCGGATATCGGGGCTTTGTTGCGTCTGGAGCCAGCGAACGGCACGCGGGACTAGTCCCTGGATCGCTCCCGGCCATCAATGGCCTTTTTTGTTCTCTCAAACTGCGTTTTTAGCGGGTAAATTGGGCGAAATGCCTTGAGTTGACGCGGGAGGGGGCCATCCCTATACTTCTGCGCCTCTGATCGGCCGCTTGCGCTGGATCAGTGTGACAGCCAGTGGTAGGACACCTCGGTGTTTTGGCGCTAAGGGGGCGGTCACAAAAGTTTTGATGCGGGGTGGAGCAGCCTGGTAGCTCGTCGGGCTCATAACCCGAAGGTCGTCGGTTCAAATCCGGCCCCCGCTACCAAATCGATGTCGGCTTTTGCTCGAGCTGGCATCATCGTTAAAGCCCCTTATTGGGGCTTTTTCGTATCCGCAGAAAATGCGGTGCGTGAATGGAGTTGGAGTGACAGCTGATGGCAGGGAAGGAGTCAACAATATCGGCCCTGCTTGAGCCCACGGTAGCCTCGTTGGGTTTTCAGCTGTGGGGGTTGGAATTGATCTCCCCCAATCGACGTCCCACCCTGCGGGTATACATCGAGGGTGACAGCGGGGTGACCGTGGACGACTGCGCAACCGTGAGTCGGCACCTCAGCTCGGTGTTGGATGTTGAGGATCCCATTCAGGGGGAGTACACCTTAGAGGTGTCTTCCCCGGGCATTGATAGGCTGTTGTTTACGGCTGATCACTATGCGCTGTATGTGGGTGAGCCGATTGAAGTACGCCTGAGATTTCCCTTTGAGGGTAGGCGGCGCTTCCGGGGTTGGTTGATGGGGCTTGAGGGTGATGATGTCGTGGTGCGTATTGATGATCACGATTTTTTGTTACCCCTAAAACAAATTGATAAAGCCAGGGTGCAGCCCCGGCTGGATAGTAAGGGCGGTAAGAGCGGTCAATCCTCCGGGAGAGACCAAACTACTTCGGACAGCTAGCGTTCGAAAGATGACAGACAACTATCTTCCAGTGGTATCGGAGATGATGCTGAGAGAACGAACATGAACAAAGAAATTTTGATGGTGGCAGAGGCGGTATCAGCGGAAAAAGGTGTCTCGGAAGACATCATTTTCGAGGCGATCGAGCTCGCCCTCGCGACGGCAGCCAAGAAACGCTATGACGAAGAGGCCGATGTCGAAGTCACCATCGACCGGGAAAGCGGTGATTACGTAACTCATCGTCGCTGGCTTGTCGTGCCCGACACCGAGCTTGCTTTGCTCGGGACCCAGTTTACGACCGAGGAAGCCGCTGAGGTGGACCCCAACCTGAAGCCTGGCGATGTACATGTAGAGGTCATCGAAAACGTTGATTTTGGTCGCATCGCGGCGCAGACGGCCAAGCAGGTTATCGTCCAGCGGGTTCGTGATGCCGAACGCGCGCAAATTGTCGACATGTATCGAAACCGGGTCGGTGAGCTACTGGCGGGAATCGTCAAAAAAGTAACGCGAGATAACATCATCGTCGATCTTGGTAACAATGCCGAGGGCCTGCTACCCCGTGGCGAGCTCGTGGGCCGTGAGACGTTTCGTATCAACGATCGAGTGCGGGCCATATTAAGTGAGATCAATACCGAATCCCGTGGACCCCAGCTTATTTTGTCGCGTGCGTGCCGCGAGATGCTCGTTGAACTCTTCAAAATCGAGGTGCCTGAAATCTCGGAGGGCGTTATTCAGATTCGTGCCGCCGCCAGAGATCCGGGTTCCCGCGCGAAGATTGCTGTTAAAACCGGCGACCAGCGCATTGATCCTGTCGGCGCCTGTGTTGGCATGCGAGGCTCACGCGTGCAGGCAGTCTCCAACGAACTTGATAACGAGCGCGTTGATATCATTTTATGGGACGACAACCCGGCTCAACTCGTCATCAACGCCATGTCGCCTGCCGAAGTCGAGTCGATCGTTGTCGATGAAGACAGCAACACCATGGAGGTGGCAGTCGCAGAAGATAACCTTGCTCAGGCGATTGGACGCGGTGGCCAGAACGTACGCTTGGCGTCGGACTTGACCGGCTGGACGATTAACGTGATGAGCGTTGACGAGGCGGCGGATAAGCAAGAAGCCGAGGCGGTAGAGGTTGTTGAAACCTTTATGAATGCGCTCGACGTCGATGAAGATGTCGCGGTAGTGCTTGTTGAGGAGGGCTTTACGACCCTCGAGGAAGTCGCTTACGTGCCTCTGGAAGAAATGATGGGCATTGAAGGGTTTGACGAAGAAATCTCGGAAGAACTTCGCGCCCGTGCCAAGGACGCGCTGTTGACTCTGGCGATCGCCTCCGAGGAACAGCTCGATGTCGAACCCGCCGAGGATCTTCTGACGATGGACGGGATGGAGCGACATCTGGCTTTTATTCTGGCGAGTCGTGGCATTGTGACAATGGAAGACCTTGCGGAGCAAGGCGTTGACGATATTCTTGATGTTGAGGGCATGACTGAAGAGCGTGCCGCCGAACTTATAATGACAGCGCGAGCCCCGTGGTTTGCGGAAGAGGAAAGCGCCTGAATTGAGTCAGGCGCAATCTAACCACGCAACGCTTGACGGATCAGGAGTAACACATGGCGCAGACAGTTGAACAGTTAGCCAAGACGGTGGGAGCATCCGTCGACCGGTTGCTGTCACAAATGAAGGAGGCAGGCTTGCCCCATACCGAGGCCGATGAAGTCGTCTCGGAAGAGGATAAGCAAACGCTGCTCGCGTCCCTAAAGCGTAGCCATGGTGAGAGCACGGCGGCGCCCAAGAAGATTACCCTCAAGCGTAAACAGGTCAGCACTCTCCGAACAGGAAGCGGTGGCGCGGGTAAGCGCACTGTCAATGTCGAGGTGCGAAAAAAGCGAACCTACGTTAAGCGTGAGGACGCCGATTCGACCGCGACAGATGAGCTATTGGAGGCGGTGGCAGATGATGTCGCGGCTGAGGTGTCAGGCACTGCGCCGGCTGACGGGGTGCCAGAGGCTACTTCAGAAGCCGCTGCGAAAGACACTGGAACTTTTGTTGAAGTCGATGAAGAGATTGATTCCAGTGACCCTGAAGTGTTGCGCCAGCGGGCAGCGGCGAGACGTAAAGCCGAAGAGGAAAATCGCCAGCGTGAGCTTGAAGCTGCTGTAGAAGCTCGCAAGTTGGAAGAGGCGCAGCGAGCTGAAGAAGAGAGAGCTCGCGCGGCGGATAGACGAACAGCGCCAGCCGGTGCTGATGCCGACAGAAAGCCAAAGCGGTTGCATGATGCCCCAGCGGCGCGTCCTGGGAGAGAGGATGCGGAGAAGCGCAAGCCGGGCAGAGCCCGCCTTGAGCGCGGCTCCTTGCCCGGATCGCGTGGCAAGCAGCGTGGTCACAATTTGTCGTTGACGGATATTGAGGCGGCGGAAGCTGGTATTGCGCGCCGACGGGGTGGTAAGCGCAAGAGGGCCCACGAAGAGCACACCAAACACGGCTTTGAGCAGCCGACCGAAAAGATCGTTTATGACGTTAACTTACCCGAGAACATCTCGGTCGGTGATCTGTCGCAACAGATGGCTGTCAAGGCGGGTGTGGTAATTAAAGAGTTGATGAAACTTGGCGTCATGGCCACCATTAACCAAATGATTGATCAGGACACGGCGTCCCTCGTAGTAGAAGAGCTTGGCCACCGAATCAGATTGGTGAGCGATGATAAGCTCGAGGAACAGCTCGAAGAGACAATGGCCGGGCAGGAGGGCACGCCGGAGCCTCGCTCGCCTGTTGTCACTGTTATGGGTCACGTCGATCATGGCAAGACCTCGCTTCTGGATTACATCCGGAAGTCACGGGTCGCCAGCGGTGAGGCTGGGGGGATTACCCAGCACATCGGCGCCTATCATGTAGAGACTGATCGCGGCATGATCACTTTCCTGGATACTCCTGGACACGCAGCCTTCACCTCCATGCGTGCCCGCGGCGCAAAGTCCACGGATATTGTGATCCTTGTGGTCGCGGCAGATGACGGTGTGATGCCTCAAACCGAGGAAGCCATTCAGCATGCGAGAGCCGCTGAGGTGCCCTTGGTGGTGGCGGTTAACAAGATCGATAAAGAGGCGGCGGACCCCGATCGGGTCAAGAATGAGCTGGCGGCTAAGGACGTAATCCCGGAGGACTGGGGCGGAGATACCCAGTTCATTCCCGTGTCAGCGCACACAGGGGAGGGCATCGACGAGTTGCTGGATGCTCTGTTACTGCAGGCGGAATTACTTGAGTTGCAGGCAGCTACTGACGTGCCCGCGCAGGGTATTGTTATCGAGTCTCGTCTCGATAAAGGACGCGGTTCAGTTGCTTCGCTTCTGATTCAGCAAGGCACCTTGAGCCAAGGAGATATCGTACTGGCCGGTCTGCAATACGGACGCGTGCGCGCGATGCTCGACGAGAATGGCGAACAAATCGAGACAGCCGGTCCGAGTATTCCTGTGGAAATCCTGGGTCTAGATGGAACTCCCGATGCCGGAGATTTGTTTGTTGTGGTGGAAAGCGAGAAGCGTGCGCGAGAAATTGCGGACTTTCGCGCCGAGAAGCTGCGTACCAATCGTCTGGCGCGCCAGCAGGCAGCTAAGCTTGACAATATGTTCGAGTCGATGACGGCGGGAGATCGTAAAGTTCTCAACCTCGTTATCAAGGCCGATGTTAGAGGGTCGCTTGAGGCACTTCAGGGTTCATTGGCGGACCTTGGTAACGATGAGGTCAAGGTGAATGTGGTCTCAGGCGGCGTCGGTGGCTTGACCGAGTCGGACGTTACGCTGGCAATCACCTCGGAGGCCATCATCATCGGCTTCAATGTGCGGGCTGATTCCGGTGCCCGTCGTTTGTCAGAGCAGGAAGGCGTTGAAGTGCGTTATTACAACGTCATCTATGATTTGATTGACGACGTCAAGGCGGCACTCAGCGGCATGCTTTCCCCCGAGCTACGGGAAGAGATTGTCGGGATCGCCGAAGTGCGGGATGTTTTCCGGTCGCCAAAATTTGGCCTCATCGCCGGTTGTATGGTTATCGAGGGCACTGTTTTTCGAGCGAAGCCGATTCGCGTATTGCGCGATAACGTCGTTATCTACGAGGGTGAGCTCGAATCCTTGCGACGGTTTAAAGATGATGCCAACGAAGTTCGCAACGGCACCGAGTGCGGTATCGGCGTGAAGAACTACAACGACGTTAAGGTGGGCGATCTCATTGAAGTGTTCGACGTCAACGAAATAGCTCGAAGTCTTTAACGACAGTGGTTAAAGACTACAGTCGTACTCAACGAGTCGGCGACTACCTGCAGCAGGAAGTCGCGCGACTTGTTCAATTGGAATTGCGCGATCCTCGTTTGAAGCTTGTCAGCATTACCGGTGTTGACGTGAGCCGTGACCTGGCGCACGCAAAGGTCTTTTTTACTCAGCTAGGTGTTGACGATAAGGCCGAGGGAGCCAAGAGTGCGGAGGTGCTTAACCGCGCTTCAGGTTTTATTCGTTCAGAAATTGCGCGTGCATCAACCATGAGGACAGTCCCCAAGCTTCATTTCCGCTTTGACGAAAGTGTGGGCCGAGGACGTCATATGGAGGCACTTCTGAAAAACGTTAAAGCCGCGGACAGTGGCTTGATCAGTGAAGATGGCGAACGACCGGGTGCTGGCATAGCGGGTGCCGGTATGGATGGCGCCGAGAGCGACTGAACAATGGCTAGGCGCAGAAAGGGCCGCGAAGTGAGCGGGATCCTCGTTCTGGATAAACCCTCCGGCATGACCTCCAACGGCGCATTGCAGCAAGCCAAACGGCTATTTGACGCAGCCAAAGCAGGCCACACCGGGAGTCTCGATCCGCTCGCCACGGGTGTGTTACCCATCTGTTTTGGGGAGGCCACAAAATTTTCTCAGTATGTGCTTGATGCCGACAAAGGGTATGACGCCACCATCCGACTGGGTGTTGGAACAGATACCTTGGATGCCGAGGGCGAGGAGGTTTCCCGCGCTGACGCGAGCCATATCAATCGCGAGCAGGTTGAGGCCGCAATCGCCCGCTTGAGGGGGCCGCTCTCTCAGTTACCTCCCATGTATTCAGCACTAAAGCGCGACGGGCAGCCGCTTTACAAGCTCGCCCGTCAGGGGTTGGAGGTGGAGCGTAAGCCGCGCGCCGTGGTGATTCACCGAATGGCTTGTGACGACTTTCGCGAGGGAGAGACCGCAGAAGCAGATGTGTCGATTGGCTGTAGCAAGGGAACCTATGTGCGTAGCCTCGCGGAGTCTCTCGGAGAGCTTTTGGGCGTCCCTGCCCATGTCAGCGCGCTCAGGCGCACCGAAGCGGGGCCCTATCGACTTTCGGGGTCGATAACCCTTGAGCAACTGCGAGTTATCGCCGAGCAAGGAGAAGCGACCCTCGACAGCGTGTTGGCACCGATGGATACGCCGCTAATGAGCCTAAATCGAGTGGAATTGGGAGAATCTGCGAGTTTTTACCTGAAACAGGGTCAGCCGGTATTGGTGCCAAATGGCCCGCGAGATGGTATGGTGCGCGTCTACTCGGGGGGTGACTCCTTTCTCGGTATTGGTGAAATGCTCGAGGACGGCCGCGTGGCGCCGAGACGGTTGGTGAATCACTGATCCAGGCGACTTAGTCACTAGCAAACCGGACATGTCTGTAAACCTGCACGGACAGCGCCCGACTTAACAAGCAGGTTGGAGAAAGGAACAATGGCACTTGATGCAGCCACTAAAGCTCAAATCGTAAAAGATTATCAACAGTCAGAGGGAGACACCGGTTCGCCGGAGGTTCAAGTTGCCCTGTTGACGGCTAATATCGAGCAATTGCAATCGCATTTTAAGGCTCACGCCCAGGATCATCATTCTCGGCGAGGCCTCATCCGTATGGTCAACCAGCGCAGAAAACTGCTGGATTACCTCAAAGGCAAAGATACTGGACGCTATGGAGATTTGATTAAGCGTTTGGGTTTGCGTCGGTAACGACCTTATTTTTGGCCGGCTTATGCCGGCCGTTTCATTTATTGGAGAAACACAGTGAGTGTAGTTAGAAAAACATTCCAGTACGGTGACCATGAGATCACCCTGGAGACAGGCCGGATCGCGCGCCAAGCGAGTGGTGCGGTGATGGTTTCAATGGGGAATACCAGTGTTCTGTGTACCGTAGTAGCAAATCGCTCAGCCAAAGCAGGCCAGGACTTCTTCCCTCTGTCCGTTCATTACATCGAAAAGACCTACTCAGTCGGCAAAATTCCGGGCGGATTCTTCAAGCGCGAAGCGCGGCCCAGCGAGAAAGAAACGCTGACCTCGCGTTTGATTGATCGTCCTATTCGCCCGCTGTTTCCCGACGGCTTCATGAATGAAGTGCAGGTTATCTGTACCGTTATGTCCGCGGACAAGAACACCGATCCGGATATCCCGGCAATGATCGGCACGTCAGCGGCACTTGCGATCTCGGGCTGCCCGTTCAATGGTCCCATTGGTGGTGCCCGAGTAGGCTTCAATGAAGCCCAAGGGTATGTTCTCAACCCAAGCTACAGCGCACTCAAAGAGAGCAAGCTGGATATGGTTGTTGCCGGCACCTCAGATGCTGTCCTGATGGTGGAGTCTGAGGCACAAGAGCTTACCGAAGACCAAATGTTGGGCGCTGTGCTGTTTGCGCATCAGGAAATGCAAACGGTGATCAAGGCCATCAATGAATTGGTTGAAGAAGCAGGAAGCCCCCGTTGGGAGTGGTCAGCTGCGCCTGTCAACGAAGAGTTGAAAGCGGCGGTTGAGGCAGAGGCCAAAGCGGCCTTGGGTGAAGCGTATCGTATTACCGAAAAAGCGGCGCGCTACGAGCGTGTTGGCGAGATTCGCGAGGCGGTCATCGCTAAGCTGGCAGTAGAGGGCGGTCCGGCCCCTGAAGATGTAAAAGATCTGTTCAAGTCACTCGAGAAATCGATCGTGCGACAGCGAATTATCAGCGGCGAGCCACGAATTGATGGCCGCGATAACCGCACTGTGCGGGCGATATCCTGCGAGGTGGACGTACTGACCAAGGCCCACGGATCAGCGCTCTTTACTCGGGGTGAAACTCAGGCAATTGGTGCGGTGACCCTCGGTTCATCCCGCGATGCCCAGATTATTGACGCGCTTGAAGGAGAGCGTCGCGATCCCTTTATGTTGCACTACAACTTCCCACCCTATTCAGTGGGCGAGGCGGGTCGTATTGGCGCGACTGGCCGCCGTGAAATTGGCCACGGCCGACTTGCTCGCCGCGGTTTGGCTGCGACACTTCCGAACGAGGAGGAGTTTCCCTATACGGTTCGCGTGGTCTCTGAAATCACCGAGTCGAATGGCTCAAGCTCGATGGCGTCAGTGTGCGTTGGGTCTCTTGCGCTGATGGCAGCCGGTGTTCCGGTCAAGGCGCCTGTGGCCGGTATCGCGATGGGTCTGGTGAAGGAGGGCAATCAGTTTGCCGTTCTGACCGACATCCTGGGTGACGAAGACCACCTCGGTGATATGGACTTTAAGGTTGCAGGCACTGCAAGTGGCGTCACCGCGCTGCAAATGGACATCAAGATCGAAGGTATTAACGAACAGATCATGGAGATTGCGCTGGAGCAGGCGATGCAAGCTCGGTTGCACATCTTGGGTCAGATGAATGCGGTTCTTGATGCACCTCGCGAGATCGTGTCAGAGAACGCGCCCAGTATGGTTCAGATGAAGATCGATTCTGACAAGATTCGCGACATCATTGGTAAGGGCGGTGCAACCATTCGCTCCATTACCGAAGAGTCTGGTGCGACGGTTGATATCGAGGACGACGGTACGGTGAAAGTCTTTGGTGTCACCAAGGAATCCCGCGATAAGGCGGTAGACATGATAATGGCGATCACGGCGGAAGCGGAAGTGGGTGAGATCTACGAAGGTACCGTGGCCCGAATCGTCGATTTTGGTGCTTTTGTCACGATCCTTCCGGGGAAAGATGGTTTGGTACATATTTCCCAGATTGCCGAGGAGCGCGTTGAGAACGTGACCGATTATCTGTCGGAAGGTCAGCAGGTCCGGGTCAAGGTGCTCGACGTCGATCAGCGTGGGCGTATCAAGCTGTCGATGAAGGAAGTGGACGAGGGTGGCGCTGCTGACGTTGACACTGGTGTGGACAACGACGAAGCCATTCCAGCAGACGCCTAGTGCTCTCAGGTGATTTAAAAAAGCCGCGTTACACGCGGCTTTTTTTTTTGCTCGGGCGAGCTGTCTCAGAGCCACACGCGATTGGCGATCAGCTAATTCAGATTGATGGCCGCCACTATCGTCGGGCTCGGTTCTCGATCAGGTGATCAACAACGCTGGGATCAGCCAGCGTGGATGTGTCACCGAGGTTGTCGATATCTCCCTCGGCGATCTTGCGAAGGATACGCCGCATAATTTTTCCGGAGCGCGTTTTGGGTAAGCCTGGCGCCCACTGGATGACATCGGGTTTGGCAATCGGCCCAATCTCTGACACGCAGACCCCGATGACTTCCTCACGCAGCGCGTCCGAGGGTTCGGTGCCCGCCATGGGTGTCACGTAGGCGTAAATCCCCTGGCCTTTGATGTCGTGGGGAAACCCCACGACAGCGGCTTCAGCGATTAACTCATGTTCGGTGATGGCACTTTCGACTTCGGCTGTGCCCATCCGGTGGCCCGAGACATTCAGGACGTCATCGACCCGCCCTGTGATTCGATAATACCCGTCGCCATCGCGCAAGGCGCCATCCCCCGTAAAGTAATAGCCCTTGTAGGTAGTAAAGTAGGTATCCACCATTCGCTGGTGATCGCCATAGACCGTTCGAATTTGCGCGGGCCAGGAGCGCTTGATGGCCAAGTAGCCTTGGGCCTCTCCGGCGAGTTCTTGTCCCTGTTCATCAAGCAGGACCGGCTCTACGCCAAAGAAGGGAAAGCTCGCATAGCCCGGCTTCAGGGCGTGAGCGCCCGGCAGTGGGGAGATCATCACGCCCCCGGTTTCTGTCTGCCACCAGGTGTCCACAATAGGGCATCGGCCGTCTCCTACAACCCGGTGGTACCACTCCCAAGCCTCCGGATTGATAGGCTCACCCACCGAGCCGATCAGTCGTAATGAGCGACGGCCGGTTTGCTTCACCCAATCGTCGCCGAGGGCCTGCAGTGCTCGAATGGCAGTGGGTGCGGTAAAGAACAAATTGACCTTGTGCTTGTCTATGACCTGCCAGAACCGACTGGCGTCGGGGTAGGTGGGCACACCCTCAAAAAGCAGCGAGGTGGCAGCATTGGCGAGTGGCCCGTACACGATGTAGGTATGGCCCGTGACCCAACCGACATCAGCGGTACACCACCACACCTCGCCGTCGCGATAGTCGAACACATATTTGAAGGTCATGGCCGCTTGTAGAAGATAGCCGCCGGTAGTGTGTAACACTCCCTTGGGTTTTCCGGTGGAGCCCGATGTATATAAAATAAAGAGCGGATCTTCAGCGTCCATGGGTTCGGGCTCACAGGAGGCAGAAGCCGCCCCGCACGCCTCGTGATACCAAATGTCCCTATCGGCATGCCAGGATATCTCTGCCGATGTTCTCGACACCACGAGCACAGTATCCACTGACGGGCATTCGATCAGCGCGCGATCGACGTTGTTTTTCAGCGGTACCGTCTTGCCCCCTCGCACGCCCTCGTCGGCGGTGATCACCAGGCGGCAGTCAGCATCCTGAATACGGGATTGAAGTGCTTCCGGCGAAAAGCCGCCAAAGACGACGGAGTGAATGGCTCCTATGCGAGCGCAGGCCAGCATCGCATACGCTGCTTCCGGGATCATGGGCATATAGATACAGACCCGATCTCCCTTACTGACATCGCGGGATTTAAGCACATTGGCAAGGCGGCAAACCTGATCTTTTAATTCTTGATAGGTTATTGCGAGCTGATCTTCCGGCGCGTCGCCCTCCCACAGCAGCGCCGCTTGGTCGGCGCGCTCGGGAAGGTGTCTATCGATGCAGTTAACAGAGACGTTGAGTTTGCCATCAGTAAACCAGCGAGCTGTGCCGTGCTCAAAATCACAGTCACTGACTTTGCTAAAGGGAACATCCCATTGCAGGAACTCGGTCGCCTTGGTGGCCCAGAACGAGTCGGGATCTTCCAGAGACTGACGATACCAGTCGTCATATTGACTGGGGGTCACATGTGAATCGCTGAAATTATCGGGAACGGGATAGCTGTTTTGAGTCGACATGGTGTCTTCCGAATTGCCCTCCAAGATGGGTCATCGATACTAAATCACCCAACTTTTGATGCAAGCGGAATCTGCAATCAGGCTTTGCAGTGCGCCAAATCCAGTGGTGCGTTTAGCCTATGGCCAGCGTTATAAGCTAGTATTGCTCGGTGAATACCAAATCCTGAGATTGCCGGGGGCCCTAGCGCCCGGGGAAGGCAAAATCGATAACAGCAACAACAGCGAGGAGGTGAGGTATGACGCCTTTGACACCAGCGCAGCGGGCGGCCTATTGGCAGCGTAATCGCAATCTGATGATGAAATTGATGGTGATCTGGTTTTTGGTCAGCTTTATTTTCGGCATCCTCCTCGTTGATCAGCTAAACCTCATTCGTTGGGGGGGCTACAAGCTTGGGTTCTGGTTCGCCCAACAAGGTTCTATCTACGTGTTTATCGCGCTCATTTTTTATTACGTGCGAGCCATGAGGAAGCTTGATAAAGAATTTGGATTGGACTCGGAATAATGGACCTGGCGCAAATTACCTATTTGGTCGTGGGGTGCAGCTTTGCGCTCTACATTGTCATTGCTATCTGGGCTCGTGCCGATTCGACGCAAGAATTCTACGTGGCTGGCGGAGGGATCAATCCGGTTGCCAACGGGATGGCGACAGCTGCTGACTGGATGTCCGCAGCCTCTTTTATTTCCATGGCTGGCCTCATTGGTATGTCCTATAACGGCTATGGTGGATCGGTGTTTTTGATGGGTTGGACCGGGGGCTACGTGATCCTGGCGATGCTTGTAGCGCCCTATCTGAGAAAGTACGGGAAATTTACGGTGCCGGAGTTTATCGGCGATCGTTACTACTCGGACGCTGCTCGTGTTGTCGCTGTATTGTGTCTGGTGCTTTGTTCCGTGACTTATGTGATCGGTCAAATGAAGGGCATCGGGGTGGCTTTTTCCCGTTTTCTAGAGACAGACTACGAGACCGGTCTTTATACCGGTATGGTGATTGTCTTTTTCTATGCTGTGCTGGGCGGTATGAAGGGCATCACTTACACCCAAATTGCTCAGTACGTCGTATTAATTACCGCTTATACCGTTCCGGCAATTTTCATTAGCCTGCAACTGACGGGTAACCCTATACCACAGCTGGGTCTCGGCTCGACACTTCAAGGGGGGGATACCTATCTCCTCGATAAACTGGATCAAATCCTGCTCGATACCGGGTTCAAAGAGTACACGACCACACTCCGTTACAGTACCCTCAACATGGTCGCCTTTACCGCGTCTTTGATGATCGGGACGGCGGGACTTCCCCACGTCATTATTCGATTTTTCACCGTCCCGAAAGCCAGCGATGCTAGACGATCGGCTGGATGGGCCTTGGTGTTTATAGCGATTTTGTACACCACGGCGCCTGCAGTAGCCGCTATGGCGCGCTTGAATATTATGCAAACGATAGAACCTGCTCCGAACGCGCCTATGACGATTGCGGACCGACCCGAGTGGTTTAAGACCTGGGAGCAGACCGGATTGCTTGCGATTGAAGATAAAAACGGCGATGGCAAGCTTCAGTATCGTGCCGACCCCGCAGAGAACGAGCTGGTTACACTCGACAACGATATTCTGGTCCTCGCCAATCCGGAAATTGCGCGGCTACCGAATTGGGTCATCGCGCTGGTCGCAGCAGGGGGCTTGGCCGCCGCGCTATCAACAGCAGCGGGCCTGTTGCTCGCTATTTCCTCTGCAATTTCTCACGACCTGTTAAAGCGTACTTTTATGCCCTCTATCTCCGAGCGAGGGGAGCTTAATGCGTCCCGTGGCGCGATGGCGCTAGCGGTCTTTGGCGCGGGCTATTTGGGATTGAATCCCCCCGGCTTTGCAGCAGGTACTGTCGCGTTGGCTTTTGGCTTGGCCGCGTCCTCTATTTTTCCTGCGCTGGTGATGGGCATATTCTCAACACGGATCACCCGAGAAGGGGCGATTGCGGGAATGCTTTGTGGGTTAGGTGTCACCTTGTTTTATGTCTTTCAGCATAAGGGGATCATGTTTGTGTCGGACTGGCGATACCTAACTGATTGGGGCGAGCGGTGGTTTTTTGGCATTGAGCCCAACGCCTTTGGGTGCGTGGGCGCACTGGTGAATTTTAGTGTGGCCTATTTGGTCAGTCGCATTACGCAGGCACCGCCCGACCCTATCCAGCGGCTCGTTGAAGAGATCCGCCTCCCGTAGTCTGGATGGCCTGCGAAACCTGTGGTTTCAGTCCGCGATCGATTCGCTAGCGCGACTCGCTAATCGTAAGCCGTATGTTGTCGACTAAACGTGTGTGTCCCAGCCGAGCTGCGCCGAAAATAGCTAGCTCCCGGTCGTCGGATTCGACACGGCCGAGGTCACTTACCCGTCTAACCTCAATGTAGTCAGGCTGGAATCCCGCTTCACGCAGATGCGCGCAGGCCTTGGCTTCCATGATCGAGTAGTCTCGATCACCTTGCTCTATGGCGTCCGCGAGAGTGCAAAGAGCGGCGTAGAGTTGCGGCGCTATTTTCCGCTCTTCCGTAGTCAGGTAGCTGTTGCGAGAGCTTAATGCCAGGCCGTCGGTATCACGCGCTGTAGGGTGCCCCACGACGGCAATGGGAAGGGCCAGGTCGGCAACCATTCGCTGAATAATCAGAAGCTGTTGCAGGTCTTTCTGTCCAAAAACTGCGATATCGGGTGCCACCATATTAAAAAGCTTGCACACGACGGTGGAGACGCCGTCAAAGTGACCTGGCCTCGATGCGCCGCACAGCACGTTAGTGAGCTCAGGAACCAGAACTTTGGTTTGTGCTGCCAAACCGTCTGGATACATAACGTCTGCGGATGGTGTAAAGACGACATGTGCGCCGGCCTCCGCCAATAAGGCGAGGTCTGCTGCGAGTCTTCTGGGGTAGGCATCGAGATCTTCGTTGGCGCCGAACTGGAGCGGGTTCACAAAAATTGAGACTACAACGGTGTCGGTCAAGCTTAACGCATGATGGACGAGGGCTAGGTGGCCGTCGTGTAAGCCGCCCATGGTGGGAACAAAACCTATCCGTTTCCCGAGTCCTCTCTCGCTGCTTAAGTGTTCACGAAGGCTGTCGGGCTGATCAAAGGTATCCATAACTGGACATTGCCTTCAGGAGTAGGTGTGTTCTTCTCGGGGATACGCGCCGGTCTTCACAGCTTCTACAAAAGCGGCGAGCGCACCTTGTACCGTGTCTGCGCCGGTCATGAAGTTTTCTACAAACTTGGGCGGGTTTTCGGTGAGGCCGAGCATGTCATGCAACACCAGCACTTGAGCGTCCGTGCCGGCACCTGCGCCAATACCGATAACAGGAATATCGAGTTTGGAGCTAATGTCAGCCGCGAGGTTGGCCGGAATGCATTCGAGCACCAACAGACTGGCGCCTGCATCTTGAATTTCAACCGCATCGGCGAGGATGGATTTGGCTTCTTTTGGCGTCCTGCCCTGTACGCGATAGCCCCCAAATACGTTAACTGACTGAGGGGTAAGACCGAGGTGTGCACACACGGGAATGCCGCGCTCAACCAATTGATGAATGCTGTCGCTCAGCCAGACGCCGCCCTCCATTTTTACCATCTGGGCCCCCGCTTGCATCAGCGACATCCCCGATTGCAGCGCCTTCTCGGTGGTGTCATAACTCATGAACGGTAAGTCAGCAACCACCAGCGAGTGAGGACGACCCCTGCAAACGCAAGCGGTGTGGTAGACCATGTCCTCAATGGTGACGGGGATGGTGTTGTCGTGACCTTGGAGCACCATGCCAAGGGAGTCGCCGACCAGAATGGTCTCGGCGCCGGCTTCGCTGATGAGGCGCGCAAACGTTGAATCGTACGCGGTCATCATCACGAATTTCTCACGCTCGGCCTTCATTTTGTTGAGCGTGCTGATTGTTACCCGTTTATCCATGCTGGCAGTCCAAACGTCCTTGCATCAATCGGTTGGCAGGTTGGCTAGGTTACCCGAAGAAAGAGGGATTGAAATAGTGGCGCCCACTTTTTATATCGAGTAGGTAGTCTACCAATTGAAAAAAATCCCTGTCTCCTCGGGAAAGGTCAATTTCATTGGCGTTTACGATCAATAAAGGGGCCGCATCGTAGTAGAGAAAGAACTCGCTGTACACCTCGTTAATCTGCTCCAGGTACGCTTTTTCAATCTGGCGTTCACTGGTGATACCCCTTCGTTCTATCCGGTCCAGAAGTCGATCGGGGCTCGCCTGCAGGTAAATCACTAGGTCGGGGGTCGGGGCATCAATAGTGAGCTGTTGGTAGACGCGCTCGTAGAGTTGGAACTCATCGGCATCCAAGTTGATGCGGGCAAACAGCGGGTCTTTTTCAATAAGAAAGTCAGAAACCCGAACTGGCTCGAAAATATCCCGCTGTTTAAGGTCGCCAATTTTTTGAGTGCGTTGGAACAGGAAAAACAGCTGGGTAGCTAGTGCGGCTTGCTTCCTGTTTTGATAAAAGCGCTCGAGAAACGGGTTTTCATGCGCATCTTCCAGAAGTATCTGATAGTTGAAGACCTCGGCCAGCCGTTTGGCGAGGGTGGTTTTGCCCACGCCGATCGGGCCTTCAACCGCGATGTACCCCGGGGGTTTTCGACCCTTCAAGTCAAAAACGAGGCGGCCTTCGCCGCTCGCATCGTTACTGTTCACCAATGGTTCCAGAGTGGCTCCCCGCGTCTGGGTTAATCGATGTGACGGTCACCTGCTGGTCACTGATCTGAGCGAGTAATGTAGCAATATCGTCCCCATTAGGCATTACATAATCGAGGCCTACCAGGTCTGCGAGTGGGCGCAGCACAAAGGCGCGATCGTAAATGCCGGGGTGGGGTAGTTGCAGGGCGTTTGTGTCGCGGCGCTGATCGGCGCAGAGTAGCAAATCGAGGTCGATGCATCGCTCTCCCCAGTGGCGCACCCGCCGTTTGCCCATCCGCTGCTCGATCTGCTGGAGGGATTCCAGTAGCGCTTCTGGGGTCAGGGTCGTTTGCAAATGGGCACAGGCATTGAAGAAGTCAGGTTGATCCTGGGGCCCCAGGGGGGAGGATTGATAGATCCTCGATAGCCCGATGAGCGCTGAGGACTCTATCTCCCTGAGGTATTGGCAGGCAACCTGCAGCTGGGCAGCTGGTTGGTCAATGTTGGCGCCAAGCCCCACAAACGCATCCTTCATGGTGCTGGCTTGCGTCGACGCGGCCGCCGGCGCCTGGAGGCCGGGCGCTCCTCGCTGGTCCTCGGCGCGCTACCGACGAGTTCGGGGTTGAGTCGCTGTTGCTCAGTCCAGAATTGGACTGCTTGCGTGAGATCTTGCCCAGCCTGATCCCGAAGTAACAGCAGGTCATAGGCGGCTCGAAACCGACGGCCCGAAAGAATGTCAGGCACTCGTCGCTTTTGCTGGCGCTCCAATTTTGGCTGGAGCTCCCAGATTTCCCGCATGGGGATTGAAAAGCGCTTGGGTATCGCCATGTGTTGGCAGGTTTCGGCCGTAAGCTGCTGCCCAGCGCTGTTGATAGCCTGAGCGGGCGGCATGCCCTCCTGCGAAAGTTGACCTGACCGAGTGCTCACTCCCGGCCAGAGGAGTGCCGCTAGCAGAAAAGCGGGGGTAACGGGTCTTCCGTCCTTTACCCGTTGATCGGTGTTCCCCATGGCCATCGAGACGAGGTTTCTGTGGCTGCTCTGAGCGTTGATCGCTTCGGTAGCGGCGGGGCAGAGGCAGGACAGGAGGTCGTGCTCCAGGAGTAGGAGGAAGGTGGGTTTACCGAAGCCCGCCATAAACAGCTTCAAAAACTCATCGAACAGGCGTGCAGAAGGAATTTCTCTTAAAAGTGGGGCGCAGTCAGCAATGGCTTCTTCCGTCGTTGACTCAAGGTCGAACTGGAGTTTTGCTGCGAAGCGCGCAACCCGCAGCATGCGGACAGGATCCTCGCGATATCGAGCCCATGGATCTCCGATGATGCGCACCAATCGGGCCTGTAAATCCTCGGTTCCCGCGAGCTGATCCAACACGATTTCTCGCTCGGGGTCGTAATACATGGCGTTAATGGTGAGATCACGTCTCGCCCCATCCTCCTCGAGGGTACCGTAGACATTGTCTCTGAGAAGTAGGCCCTTATCAGACTGCTTGCTGGTCGCGGGTTGCGCTCCCTCGCTACCGTGATGTCCCCGGTAGGTGGTGACCTCGATGACCTCGCGGCCATCACGCACGTGAACGATCTGGAAGCGACGGCCGATGATTCTTGCGCTGCGGAACAGCCCTTTGACTTGTTCAGGTGTTGCATTAGTCGCGACGTCAAAGTCTTTGGGATGGGCACCGAGGAGCAGATCTCTGACGGCGCCGCCCACAATATAGGCCTCGAAGCCTGCCTCGCAAAGCTTGTGGACTATCCGGACCGCAGCAGGGCTAACCAACGCCGGGTCAATGCCATGTTCCGCCTTGGGGATGGCTCGCAAGGGGTGCCCTCAAGAAAAGTAGTAGTCGCGGAGTTTACTATCTCCGGCGGTTGACGTGTGCTTTAGGATCGCAACAGTCAAAACGGGAAACCAAAAACAAACATGGGGAAGTCTCCTTCCCCATCCAGGTCCGTTTGCATTTTTTATTGTTCTTGGGCCATTTATTATTATTTCGGCTCTACCCGGTAGTTTGCAGGTGACGTGCCAACAATAAGTTTCCTAATAAAACCAACAAGTTAATGGTTGACCAGCCTTTGTTTAGCTTGGTTCGCCCCGCCTTGTGTTACTTTTTAACACTTCACTGTTACGTTTTTCTACGCCAACCCAAGGGTTCAAGCGCTTTTGCGTCTAGCGGGCTTGCGGCGTGGCAGGTTGAACCGCTGGCGTCTTTCCCACAGACATTTTCGACTAATACCCAGCTTTTGCGCTAGTTCCGTCTCATTCATGGCGCCTTGGTGCTCCAGGACGAAGCGCTGAAAGTAATCCTCCAGCGACAGCTCGGGCTCGGGTTCAGACTCGGTGTATTCGCTGCTTGCTTGGATGCGTGAACCGGGACGGGGCGCAGGTTCTGCCGCCCGTTGCCCATGGGTTAATGCGTTGGCCAGACCCAAGTCGGCGGCCTCTATGGTGGATCCCTCGGCCATAATGACAGCCCGCTCGATCGCATGCTCAAGCTCCCTGACATTACCGGGCCATCGGTATTGGATCATTGCGGTAAGTGTGTGCTCACTTATCATCTTCTCTCGCCCGGGGAGGCGTCGGTTTGCACCCTCGAGAAACCACAGAATCATGCTGCGAATGTCTTCCCCGCGGTCTCGGAGGGGGGGTATGTCAAGCTGCAGGACGTTAATTCGATAGTATAGATCCTGACGGAACTCCTGGTCCCTTGCCAAGGCCGCTAGGTCCCGGTGGGTGGCGCAGATTAATCTAACGTTGACCCGTCGTGTTGCTACTGACCCGATA
>CBFHQV010000035.1:0-21181 GCA_965658055.1 Luminiphilus sp.
AAGTGGGATCGCAGTGGATTCCCAGCTTCAGCGGATTTTTATTGTAACCTCCCGTATAGTGACTACCCCGAACTCAATAATCAGCTCTACAAGGAATTGTTCATGCGTCCAGTTTTTGTGTTTCTAGCCCTACTCATAGCGCTGCCATTGCCCGGTGTAGCACAGGAAAACCTCGGCTGTTCGGCTGAGGTCGTGTTGAAAGGCGGCACGATTGAGGTGGCGGCAACGGGTGACGACGATACTGCAAACCTGCAGTGTGCTCTTGAGGCGGCTGTCGACGGCGGCTATCGCGATGTCTTTTTGGTTTCTCCCGAGTATCAAATGGGAGGAATCGGTGCAAAGGGTTTCGTTGGCGATCTCCGGGGCGCTTCAAAGGCGAGTACCTTGGTAAATATTGCAGACGAATCCCTTTCTTGCGAGGGGGCGCCGGGTGTCGCAATGACGTTTATTGCTGGGAATGTGGGCATTAGAAACATGACCATAGCCGTTGGGTCACCCTGTGGATCTGGAGAGGCTGCAAGTTTGGTTGCGTTTTATTCTGACCCAGACAGCTGCTCTACCAACCGGACTGTTTTCGGCAACGTTGACCGGGTGGTTATGACCGGGACCGGCGTTGACGGGGCGCATGCGGTGGTTGGCGTGACGATGGATAGCCATCCAAGCTGCGATCCGGTGACAGAGAAAGTTCTAGGGACCCTTAAGGTAAATCGCTCCGAGCTGGATAAGCTAGACTATGGTGTATTAACGTCGATAGGGGGTGGCGGGCAAGTCGATATCAACTACAGCACATTTGCAGCGGTCGGTCTGCCTATTTCGGTGATAGACGGCTTTCAGAGTACGACCATTTTGGAGAACATCATTCACTTTAACGACGTTGCGGGGTACTCCAGCGCTTCGGGGCTTGGCACGACGGCCATTTTTCTAGCGAGCACTGCCAATTCTCCATCAAACAACGCCACCACTATAAAAGGGGCAAATCAGTTTATCGATGGTGGTGTGTCAACTTCGGGCATTGCCATTCTCGGAGGTCAGGCGGGCAAAAGCGTCAATCACGCGGTGGTAATCTCTGGAAATATCTTTGAGGGAAATAACAATAGCGATGCCGGGAGCGGGATAGCATTCTTGGACACGTCAAATGGTCTGGTCAGCGGCAATCGATTTAATGGGAATACCGGCGCTTGGATCGATTTGGCCAGCGGGGATCCAGAACAAGGATTCCTGGGATCGACGGTGTCTGGTTGGGCTATGGTGGCCAACGCTTTTGGCGCGTCTACCGCCAGCGCCGACATCTCTCTGGGTGCAGGTACCGAGGGCAACATAGTGGGACGTGGTCAAGGTCCGGCTGTAGTCATTGGCGATACCGTCAATAATGATGTGCTTGAGAGTGCGACAGGAAGCTCGAATTATTGGTCTCGCACCACGAGCCGAGACCTTCACGGTTTGTTTGTTGCCCAGCTCAATTCCATCCGGCAACAGCCCGCCAGGGCGCTGTCGTCAAGGTAACCACTCGGTTGCGTGTGGCTCCCTGGGGTTTTTGAAGATTCAGGGCGCCTGGGTCTCTAGGATGAAATTGTCATCACATCACTGATATGGGAGAACGTGGCCTCCGCAACGTCTTTTGGGAGGTCGCCATAGGCTGCTGACACCCCGCTGCGCTCTTCGACGAAGGCAAAAAACTCGTCTCTCGACATCGCAATAGTGAGGCTGGCCATATGGGGATACATCCGGAAGCCCTCCTGGGTGAAAAGAGGATAACCGTCGTCCAGAAAGGCCTGCAATGTTCGCTGATTGCTTGGCCCAAAAGGAAGCATCGCCTCTCTGGCCCAGCTATTTGGCATATCAAATTTTTGACCGTTGTGGCTGGCCTCAAGTGTATCGATGATCTCACTGAGCTGCTCGCTGGAGCAAGGGATATGATGCTGCATCTCGGGGTGAGTGAGAGTAGCCAAAAATTTCACCGCGTCCGCATCTAGCGAAAGGTTTTTCTGTTGCATCGAATCGGGCAGGCTTTCTGAAATGCCGATAGCCTCATTCAGCTCTTGTTCAAACAGGTGCATCTCGTCTACACCCCGATAACGAACGGGTCTAATTGTTATCGGCACAATGTTCGGGAACGCGAGATACTGGGTAATGGCAGTCCAGTGATTCAGTCGCTTGTTCTCGATTCGGGCCACGGTTTTGTGCTGAACAAGTGGCTCCATCAGTGCGCCATTACGAAGGGCGGTACTGAAAAGGCTTTGAATAATTTGATCCTGCCGTCTGATGACGTAAACCAGATCAATCCGCTTTGTGATGGTCGAGAGCCATTCGAGCAGACGCCTGATGCCGCGAAGGTCGACCATGGTTTGGAGGTGTTCGCAGGATATTAGTAATGTATCGCAAGTCTCGCGCGCACGGCTCAGCTCGGTGTTGTAGGCTTCGATCAGCTCGCTGACGGCCTCCTCATGACTTTTTGTAGTCTGAGTCATTTGATGGTGCATGGAAAATTTGGGGTGATGCTGGCCGATCGCGGCAAAGCCCCAAGCGTTCCCGTTATGCGTGCCTGTGTGGGGTAGATAGAAGCCTTGTTGCAGCAGGGTGTCCCGCGAGAGGTCCAAGCGATGTTGGAGACTGGTTGATCCAGTCTTTTCTCCGCCTATGTGGAGGACGGCACGCTCAAACAATTTCATCAAGCAGGGCTCCGAATACATGGATGGCTAATGCGCGATGCTGATTAAAGCAAGTTAGTCGGTGGCCCGCCCGGCAGGACTCGAACCTGCAACCTACGGCTTAGAAGGCCGTTGCACTATCCGGTTGTGCTACGGGCGGAGGCGCGCAGTATGCCATTCTGGGATCAACTACCCAAGTCCCGGCTGATTTCACAGGTCACTCTCAAACCGATGGATCCCGGGCATGTCAATGTGTCAGCTTTCGGTCATGCTTTTCAGGAGCGAATGACAGCTCGTCGACAACAGGCTATCCGCGTTTGCGGAGGTATCAAATCTTGCCAACAAATTATGCTGCTCCAGCGTGGCGAGCCCATGAGCCAGCGCCCATAGCTGGGTTGCGATCCGCAGCGATAACGGGTCAGCGGTTGTCTCCTGCGCAGCCTCTCCTGCAGGTGCATTATATTCTTGCCGCGCCCCGGAGGCGTTGTTTGATAGGTAGATCGATACGGCGTTAGCCAATACAAAGAACCCTGACATCTTGGTTGCTTGATCAGTATTGGGTGGTGCTTGCTCCCACATGAGTGAAAAAAAACTTTCTTTGTCTCGAGCATAAGCGAGATAGGCCAGACCGATGGCGATGATCTGATCCGCCGGCCCGGGCCGCTCGCTGTTTTCACGACTCGCTTTATCAAGCGCCTCATAGAGGCCGAGGAAGGCGAGTTCTCTAACGTGCTCAAGCAGATCTTGCTTGTCTTTATAGTGGCGATAGGGCGCCGCGTTGCTTACGCCAGCGCGATTTGCGGCGTCCGTGATACTAAATTCGGTTGTCCCATGACTATCGATTAGCTCCGCCGCAGCAACGATTAGGGCGTCCTTTAAGTTGCCGTGATGATAGGAGCGCGGAGAAGTGCTCATAGAGCAACTCCGGTTGATAGGGTGGCTTCGTTGCCGCGGCGCTTGAGTGTCATCAGAAAGAGCGGCGGCACCAGGTAAAAGGAAATCACGGTCGACAAAAGCACTCCACCGGCAATCGCTACGGCGAAGGGCGGCCAAAATTTTCCGCCCTCCAGTATCAGTGGTAAGAAGCCGCCAAAAGTGGTGACGGTGGTTGAGACGATATGACGACTAGAATCAATGACGACGTTTCGAATTGCCTCTATGTCGCCTCTCGCCGCTCCCGCGTCTTGCTGCAAGGCGGTAAGAATGATGATGGCGGCGTTGATAGACACCCCTATCGAGCCGATGATTCCTATCACCGCCTGGATCCCGAGGGGAAAGCCGGAGATTGCCAGAGCCAAGAGGCTTAAACCGAAAGAACAGGCGCACACCAAAAGTGCGCCACCGGTGAGGCGCCAGGAATTGAAGGTCAGTAAAATAGTAGCAATGAGCGCGGCCAGGATGATCCCGAGGGGAGCTATCAGATCGTTGACTACTCCCGCTCGCTCTTCGCTATCACCCCCAAAAATATAGCGGTAACCGTGGGGCAAACTTACCGGGTTTGCCATCAGGTCCTGCTCCAATAACTTTAGGGCCTCTGCGGGTAACACGCCCCGGGTCAGGAATCCTTGAATTGTGTTGCTGCGCACACCGTCTCTTCGCGAGATGGGACTGTCGTTAGGTTCGAGTCGTATCTCACCCAGCGATCCTAGAGGGACGGCAGGAACTGCCGAGCCGCTGCCGCGAACCGGGAGTTGCAGATTTCTGATCCTCTCAATCGAGGACCACTCGTCGACGTTCAAACTGGTCCTTACGGGAATGCGCTCGGTGTCTTCCAGTAACTCACCGCTGTTACGCCCCCTGAGCGCATCGTTGATGTGACCGGCGGCCTGCTTCCGGGTGAGACCAAGCCGACTAAGGCTTTCCTCGTCGAAGTCGAAACTGAGCTTGGGGGGTGCGGCTGTCACGCTCATTTTAGTGTGCGTAACATCGGGAAGGTTCTCCAGCCGCTGCCGAAATTGCTCCCCAAGAACTTTGAGGGTGCTCGAATTAGGACCGAGCACGCGCACCTCGATTGGCGCTTCCACAGGCGGGCCCTGGTCAATGCCCCTTACTATGATTTGCGCGGCTGGGTAGCGACGATCCAATTCGCGCTGCAAGCGCCGAATCAGCGCATCGGTCTCCTTGTCGTCGTGAGTGAGAACCAATGCTTCCAGCCAATTGGGGGTGGATTTCTTGTTCGAGCGCATATTGTAGTAAAAGGCCGGCGCGCTCTCGCCTACGGACCATTCAATCCGGCGAACGAGAGGCTCGGCACTTAGATCGTTGTTCACGGCCAGTGCCAGTTCGAGTGAGTCTTCGATTGAGGCGCTGTCCGGGAGGGTGACCTGCAAATAAAATTGATCCCGACTGGTGCCCGGGAAAAACTGATTGGTCAGTGCGCCCGCACTGAGAAAGCCGGTGAGCGGCAGAGACAGGGCGAGCGCCATTGCAGCCAAGGGAAATCGCAGAGACCAGTCCAGAGACTGCCGGAAACGATGCGCCATTGCGGGCAGGTGAGCACCGAACTGCCACCAGCGATTGTCGGCTGACAAGCCGTTTGGGAGTAGGCGTGCTGCCAACACCGGAGTCAACGTTAACGCGAGTACCATTGATGAAACCAGCATAACAATCACGGAGATGGCGATTGACCCAAGAAAGTCACCCGCCGGTCCTTCGAGAATAGCCATTGGAAGAAAGGTAAGGACCGTCGTGAGAGTCGATGCAACGAGAGGGACGCGCAGGCGAGAGACAGCACCGGTCATGGCATCAATAGGTTTGAGGCCCTCAATGAGTCGCTTTCGCACCTCATCTGTCATAACAATAGAGCCATCAACAAGCAGCCCTAATGCCACCACCAAGCCGGTGAGCGACATCTGGTGGATGGGCACAGCGAAATAAAGTAGCGGAATCATCGACAACAGCGTGCACAGTGGCAAAACGAAGGCGACGACTGCGGCTGCGCGCCAGCCTAGCGTAAAAAGCAAGACTAAGATCACCAATGCCACGCCCATAAGGAGGTTAATAGCGACCGACTGGAGTCGCGTTTCCGTATAGAGGCTCTGGTCATAAGCTGTATCGATGAGGAGCCCCGCGGGTGCCTCAGCAAGGTAGTCCTCAAGAAACGCGTCGAACCGATCGCTGTAGCGATCTACCTGATACCCAAGGTCCATCTCAACCCCGAGCAGGACCGATCGGCGTCCGTTTGAGAGGGCATAACTGTTCGCCGGTCGGCGCTCACCCCGAGAGATGGTGGCAATATCTTGCAGCCTGAGACTGGCACCCTCTGACTGGGACCTCAGTTGCAGATTTCTAATCGCTTCTAAATCGCCGAAGTCTCCGCTAAGTTCGATGGTCAGCGCTGATCCTGACGCTGTCAGCTTGCCTGCCGGCACCTTCACATCGGCGGCGCCTACGATGTCGCTCACATCTCGGACGCTCATGCCTAGCTGAGCGAGTTTTCCGGCGTCCAGCTCAATACGAATTTCTTCTTCGGGCATGCCGAAAAACATGACCCGCTTGGTGCGTGGAATCGTCCGAATCTTATCGGCAAAAAGCTCCGCCTCGCGTCTGAGCACAGAAGGGGGCAGGTTGCGCCCCTCGGCGCTGGAGACCGCCATGATCTTTACAAACGCGGTTATCAGGTCATCGTCAACGACCGGCGGCATAACGCCCTCAGGAAAGCGTTCCGCCTCACTGGCCACCACATCTCGAATTTCCGTCCAGACTCGATCGATCTCACTCAGCGACAAGCGATAATCTGTTTCGATGGCGATAACCGAGATGCCGCTCGCGGAAGTGGATTTTATTTCCTCGAGCTCGGGAATTTCTTGCAGTGCCTCCTCAAGAGGTTTGGTGACAAGAGACTCGACACGGCTGGGGCTTGCGCCGGGAAACAAGGTCTCGATTTTGGCGATAAAGGGGGTGATGGTCGGGTCTTCTTGTCGCCCCAGGGTGTTAAATGAGCTGTATCCTACGAGTATCGTTGTGAGAACAACCAGGCTCAAATAGCGTGGGTGGGTGAAAAGCAGACGGGCAAGCATGAGTTACAGTCCCAAAGGCTCCACGACTCTGCCCGGACTGAGGCGTTGCAGTCCACCACTGATCACCAGCGCCTGCTCGGCCAGCGTGCCCCTGACAAAGACCTGATCACCTCGACTATAGATTACTTCTACCGTCTCCCGCCGGGCGATGTATCCCTCGACTTCCGCGTCGACAACTAACACGTTCCACAGGCCACGATCGCCCTCAGTGAGAGCATCGAGAGGTAGCCAGCCGCCCACCATTGGCACGGACTCTTCCAGTTCGAGGGTGACAGACTGCCCGTCAAGTAATGCCGAATCCTCAGGCAGATCGAAAACGGCGCCAACCGTCAGGGTGACTGGGTCAACATCCTGCCTAATGGCTCGCAGTCCTCCGCTAAAGGAGCGATTGCCGGCGGTGATCGTATAGCTTGCCCCGATGCTTAGGATGGCTGCAATCTGCTGGGGCACCCCGATTCGCGCTTCGAGCTTCCCGTCCGAAATCAACTGAAGAACCGGGGTACCCGCGTTGACCACTGCGCCTACCTCTACCAGTCGCTTGGCAACGACGCCAGAAAAGGGAGCGGTTAGCGTGCTTTTTTCGATGTCGAGACGAGCTCCGGCGGCGTTTGATGTTGCTCTGTCCAGCGTCGCTTGAAGCGCATCGACGGTGTAGTTAGCCTCGTCCACGGCTTGCTGGGATACCAATTCCTTTTCCAGTAGATCGCTGACCCGCTGCTGCCGCAGCTGGGCGAGGTTCAAATCGGCCTTTACGCGGCGTATTTCCGCTTCGGCGGTGGCCAGCGCGGCTCTTCTTCTGTCAGTGTCCAGCGTCGCAAGATGGTCTCCTCGCCTAACACGAAGTCCATTCGACGCGGGGAGGGAGCTCACGCTGCCAGCCACTTCAAAGGCAACGAGGCTGTCATTTTCAGCACTTACCACCCCAATAAAGCGACCCAGCCGCGTGTAGGCCGACTGCGTGACGAAGGGTGTCACCGCGACAGGCAGGGGCGCTGCCGTCCCCGAGAGTGTATTGGGTTTCGTGGCATAGAGCAGTTGCGTAACAGCGACCGTTATCACTGCGGCAGCCGCCACGGCGGTGAGTGTCACTTTCAGCGGTGAGGGGTTAGCAGCCAAGTCGTTGATGGTCCGGGATAAGTGGAAAGGGCGGCATGTTAACAGCTTTTACATTCGGTGTCATCGAGGGGGCTTGGGAGTTAACTAAAGTTGCGGAACGCTAATGATTTCGCGACACTATGCCCCCCGCCGTAGGCGGGACTTATGGTGACTCGGGTGGTCCCCTCGCAGCGACAGATAGTGAACCCCGCCAGGCCCGGAAGGGAGCAACGGTAACTATCGCGTCGGGTGCCGGGGTGTGGCTGCCCGGGTTGCCTCCATATTGATGCGCGCACAGGATTGGGCCAGAAACAGCTATGGGATATCAGGTTCTTGCGCGCAAATGGCGACCCAGCACCTTTCAGGAGATGGTTGGGCAACAGCACGTACTGAGAGCGCTGGTGAACGCGCTTGAACATGATCGGCTTCACCACGCGTATTTGTTCACAGGAACCCGCGGCGTTGGCAAGACCACGGTCGCCAGAATTTTGGCCAAGTGCCTAAATTGCGATGGTGGCGTTACCGCAACCCCCTGTGGAAACTGTGCATCGTGCATAGAAATTGCGGAGGGGCGTTCGGTCGATCTGATCGAGGTAGATGCCGCATCACGAACCAAGGTCGAAGATACCCGCGAACTGCTCGATAACGTGCAGTACGCCCCCACACGCTCGCGCTTCAAAATCTATCTTATTGACGAAGTGCATATGCTCTCCAATCACAGCTTTAACGCGCTCCTCAAGACACTGGAAGAGCCGCCGCCGCATGCGAAATTTCTGCTGGCGACGACAGACCCACAAAAGCTGCCAGCAACTATTCTCTCGCGTTGTTTGCAGTTCAATCTGAAAAATATGGTGCCTGAGCAAATTGTTGAGCACCTTGCGCAAATCTTAAGCGAAGAATCAGTGGCCTTTGATGATGGTGCCCTGCAGCTGTTAGCGCGAGGTGCCGAAGGCTCGATGCGTGATGCCCTGAGTTTGACCGACCAAGCCATTGCCTTCGGTTCGGGAGAGCTGGTCGAGGCCGATGTCAGAGACATGCTCGGTACTGTCGATAGGGGCCGCGTGTTGGATGTGGTCGAGGCGGTCGTGAGGGGAGATGCGACAAAGCTGCTTGCGGGTGTGGCGAGTATTGCCGAGCACGCGCCCGATTATGGGGCGACGCTTGATGAGCTCATCGGGGTTTTTCATCAGCTGACCACATTGCAGTTAGTCCCCGACTCGGTGGACGGTGTGTGGAGCGAGGCAGAGCGAATGCGCGATTTGGCTGAGCGGATGAGTCTTGAAGACACCCAGCTGTGTTATCAGTTTGCTATCAACGGAAGGCGCGACCTGCCGATAGCACCCGACCCCAGGGCTGCGCTGGAAATGACGCTGTTCAGGATGATGGCGTTTCGGCCGGCTCCTATCGATGCCGCGGGGCAGGGTGGGTTTACTTCGGAGTCTGATCCCGCTTTGAAACAGGCGCCATCGAACGAGGCGCCCCCGGGAAAAAAGTCTAGGCCACCGGTAGCGCCGGTGGCGTCAGCGCACATCGAGACCGCGCCTGTAGCTCAGGTCGAAGATGTGTTGGTAGCTTCAGCCGACTCCACGAATATCCCCAGCGTCGTCGAGCCGCCGATCGAGGGCGAAAGTAAGCCAAAGAAAGATGTATCAGCGCTGGCTATGGCCGGAGGTCAAGGGGAAGAGGATCTCCCCACCCGCGAGAACTGGCCGGAGTTTTTTGAGAGTTTGGGCTTGGTCGGTGTCACCCAGAACATTGCGCTTCATTGTGAGCTGGTAGCGGTTGTCGGCAGAAAGCTGTCTTTTGTTCTTGATGAGAATAATGCATCGCTTTTTCGTGAACGTCAGGTGGCGGCACTGGAGCTGGCTTTTCAGCAGGTCCTCGAGCAGGGGGTAGAAATAGAGGTGGTTCCCGGCAAGGTGGGCCCCAACACACCACACGAGCTGCGCATGAGGCGGCTAGAGGAGCGTCAGCGGGCAGCCGAGGAAGCCCTGCAGCATGACCAGCTGCTCGCTCAATTCCTCGGCGAGTACGACGCCACGGTGGTGGAAGGTTCGATTCGGCCTCCGCGCAATTTCGGAGAATCGCCATGAAGGCAAAAAATGGGGCGCAGGTGATTGTGGCAACCGTCCAATCAGAGCTATCGGAGTCGTACTTGCGGGCAGCGTGTTGGCGCGTCGGCGTGAGCCATATACATTTATTATTAGCTTTCCATTTGAGCGATAAGCTATTGAAAATATGAAATTTTCCCCCTCAATTACAGCGTTAATCGAAGCGCTTCGATGCCTGCCCGGTGTCGGTCCAAAGTCGGCGCAGCGGATGACGCTCCATCTTCTAGAGCGCGATCGGTCCGGCGGATCGGCGCTCGCGGAAGCCCTGTCGACGGCCTTGACCAAAGTAGCCCGCTGCGATCGCTGCCGCAATTTCACTGAGCTAACCACCTGTGAGTTATGTGGTGATCTCCGGAGAGATCATAGCGTCATGTGTGTTGTCGAAACCCCTGCCGACGTCATTGCCGTTGAGCAAAGTGCAAGTTTTCGAGGTATTTATCACGTCTTGATGGGGCATTTGTCCCCGATTGACGGTATTGGCCCGGCGGAAATTGGTTTGGATCAGCTCGAGGCGCGTTTTGACAACGAGCATATTGAAGAGGTGATTCTCGCGACCAATCCCACCGTTGAGGGCGAGGCCACGGCCTTTTATATCGCTGAGCGGGCGAGGCAGCGCGGCTTACGGGTGACCCGTATTGCCCACGGTGTGCCACTGGGGGGTGAGTTGGAATATTTGGACTCATCGACGCTGGCGCATGCGCTGTCCGGCAGAACTGAACTGCCCCGAAACAGTTAATCCGTTATGGTCCAGGAACCCTCTAAAACTCGTTGGATCTGGGTTGATAGCGATCATCAAGTCACGCAGCTGTGCGAGGAGATCACTTTTAATGGGGCGGTTGCCGTTGATACCGAGTTCCGGCGACGAGATACTTTTTATCCTCAGGTAGCGCTGTTGCAGTTGGCTACAACGAAGCACTGCTGGTTGCTTGACCCGCTCGTGATCAGGGATGTGGCGCCGATTAAACAACTATTGGTCAGTCCCAATGTGGTTAAGGTTTTACACAGTGCGAGCGAAGATCTTGAGGTGTTTGCGCATTGGTTGGGTGTGGGGCCGACGCACTGGGTGGATACACAGAAAGCAGCCGCCATGCTGAAACTCGGTTTCGGCCTGAGTTACAGGGCGCTCATTCAGCAGCTGCTTGGCACCGAGCTGGCCAAGGACGAAACTAACTCTGATTGGCTGGCTCGGCCCTTGAGCCCCTCGCAATGCGACTACGCGGCGGCGGATGTGACGTTTCTGGCGGCGTGTTGGCCCGTGATGGAGCAGATGGCCACACAGCGCGGGATTCTGGATTGGATTTATCTGGAATCCGCGGCGCAAACAATCGGTGGAAAAGGCCCCTTGGCAAAATTCAAGTCGGCGTGGAAGCTCCCGCCGACACAGCTGGCTTCGTTGCAAGCGCTTATTGATTGGCGGGAAGGTTATGCGCGGCAGAAGGATAAGCCGAGGTCCTGGATTTTGGCCGATAAAGCTTTGTTCGAATTGGCGCAGCGCATGCCTGAGTCGTCTCATCAATTGGCCGGCATTGATGGCATGCCTTCGTCGATGATCCGGCGCCATGGCAAAGCGCTACTCGACGTCATTTCCAAGGCCCGAGAGCAGGCGCAGCGAACACCGCCCGCGGCATTGCCTAAACCAGCGTCATCGTCAGTGAGGGCGCTGGCAAAGCAGCTCGCGGCGCCCCTGCAAACACTGGCCGATCAGCTCGTGATGAACGTTGAAATTCTGATGCCTGGCAGAGAGCTCGAACTGCTGGCGCGAGAGGCCTTGGGCGAGTCGATTGAGGTGCCTAGCTCCTGGGCTGGATGGCGTACCGAAGTGGTCGTTGGCCCAATGCGAGAGACTGCGGCGAGACTGGCGGGTGGACTATGCTAGTCGACATTTACAGAAGCAGCAGAAAAGCCTTGATGTATCTTTATGTCCCCAAGGGCACGCTATTTGAAGAGCTTCCCGCGGAATTGAGGCAGGGTTTTGGTCATCCCGAGCTTGCGCTGAGTCTGAACCTGACGGCAGATCGCAAGTTGGCTCGATATGACGGAAAATATGTCCTCCAAGAGATCGCCGACCGCGGTTTTTTTCTGCAGCTGCCACCGGCGGAGGGAGATAAAGATACATGCTGACAGAGCAATCTTACGCAGTCGCGCTCGCGCTCTACCTCAGTACTGGATTGCTGGCTTCGGTACTCGTTTATCGTTTCTGGCTCAAAGGTCGAGGCCTTGTTCTCCGCCGCCTTGTGCTGGGGGGTATGTTGGGCCTCTTATTGGCACCCGCTTACCCGTCTGCCGAGGCGGAAACGCTGGCCCCAGCATTGATTGTCGGATTGTTTAACCTGTTGTTTGTCGGAGGTTGGTCATCCGCGAAGGGTGCTTTTACCGTACTTGCCATGGCTGGCGCCTTGGGAATGGCGCTTTTCGCGGCGTCGGCGTTGGTGGCTACCTCGAGGCGCACACACTAATTCTTGCTAACACTAATTCTTGCTAAATAGAGACGATGAAATGAAGTTTACCGGTACAGAACGTTACGTTGCGACAGATGACCTGCGAATGGCAGTTAATGCAGCGGTGAACCTTGAGCGGCCGCTGTTAATCAAAGGTGAGCCTGGAACGGGTAAGACGATGTTGGCGGAGGAGGTGGCTGCTGGGCTTGGAAAGCCCTTAATCCAATGGCACATCAAGTCGACTACCAAGGCGCAGCAGGGTCTGTACGAATACGATGCCGTATCGCGACTTCGAGATTCTCAGCTCGGGGATGAAAAGGTTCACGATATCCGCAATTACATCAAGAAAGGTAAGTTGTGGGAGGCGTTCGAGGCCGAAGAGCAAGTGGTCCTACTAATTGATGAGGTTGATAAGGCGGACATCGAATTCCCCAATGATTTGCTGGTTGAGCTCGACCGAATGGAGTTCTTCGTCTATGAAACAGGTGAGACGATCAAGGCAAGACACCGACCGATCATCATCATCACGTCCAACAACGAAAAAGAACTGCCCGACGCGTTCCTACGTCGCTGCTTCTTTCATTTCATCAGTTTTCCGGACCGCGATACCATGCGCGAAATCGTCGATGTGCATCATCCGCAAATCACGCAAAGCCTCGTTGCCGAAGCGCTGGAGGTATTTTTCGAGTTGCGCTCCATTCCGGGGTTGAAGAAAAAGCCCAGCACGTCGGAGCTAATCGATTGGCTCAAACTCCTCATGGCAGATGAAATTCCCGATGAGGTGCTGAAGAACCGCGATCCCAGTAAGGCTATCCCGCCTCTGTATGGCGCACTCCTGAAGAACGAGCAGGACGTACAGCTGCTGGAGCGGCTGGCATTCATGCACCGTCGAGAAACCCGTTAGGTGCAGCGACCATGCTGATCAATTTTTTTCATGGGCTAAAGGATGCGGGTGTTCCATGCACTACCCGGGAGTTGCTCGATCTTTTGGAAGCCATGCGGCGACAACTTGTGTTCGCGGATATTGATGGTTTTTACCAGCTTTCCCGCGCCATCCTGGTTAAAGACGAAAAGTATTACGACCGATTCGATAGGGCATTCGGCCTGCATTTTCGCGAGCTCGAGGGTCTAGACGATGTGATTGAAGCCCTTATTCCCGATGATTGGCTACGTTCAGAATTTATAAAAAATCTGTCCGAGGAGGAAAAAGCCAAGATTGAGTCTTTAGGGGGTCTTGAGAAGCTTATTGAGGAGTTCAAAAAACGCCTCGAAGAGCAACAAAAGAGGCATGAAGGCGGTAATAAGTGGGTGGGTACCGGTGGCACCTCGCCTTTTGGTAATGATGGCTTTCACCCTGAGGGAATTCGAGTCGGGGGTGAGAGTAAAAACAAGCGTGCGGTCAAGGTCTGGGATCGCCGTGATTTTAAGAATTACGATGATGGCGTCGAACTTGGGACCCGCAACATCAAAGTAGCGCTACGCCGACTCAGAAAGTTTGCCCGCACCGGGTCGGCGGATGAGCTTGACTTGGATGACACCATCAGTTCGACGGCGCGTAATGCGGGACTGCTCGATATAAAAATGGTCCCCGAGCGCCATAATGCGGTGAAGGTGTTGCTCTTTTTAGACGTCGGAGGCTCGATGGACCCTCACGTGAAAGTTTGTGAGGAGCTGTTTTCAGCAGCCCGAACCGAATTCAAGCACCTCGAGTATTTTTACTTTCATAACTTCGTTTACGAGAGCGTGTGGAAAAACAATATCCGTCGCCATAACCAGCGGACACCGACCTTGGATTTGATGCACAAGTATGGCCATGACTATAAGGTCGTCATCGTAGGCGACGCCGCCATGTCTCCCTACGAAATCGTTCAGCCTGGTGGGTCGGTGGAGCACTGGAATGAAGAGCCCGGGGAAATGTGGTTGCGCCGGCTCAGGCAAACTTATGATAAGTGCGTGTGGCTAAACCCCGTCCCGGAGGATGAGTGGCAGTACACGCAGTCGATCGGAATCACCAATCAGCTCATGGAAGGTGCTATGTTTCCCTTAACGCTAGGGGGCTTGGAGCAGGCCATGGGGGCTCTGGCAAAGTAGCAGGAGATTTGGTTGACCGCTGGCCTCAACGCCGCAGTTGCGGCATGAAGGCTATCAGCGAGGCAGTCACCGCTACGTTCAGAGATTCGATCGCTGGCGCCATGGGGATTTTCAGCGTGACCGTCGCCAGCTCCGAAGAGGCTTTGGAGACGCCGTCGGTCTCACCGCCCAACACAAAGACGGTGCCTGTTTGAGGCGCGTAATCAAATGCAGACCTGTCAGCAGCGCCATCTAACGTCGCGACGCAAAACCCAGCGAGTTTGAGTTTTTTTAACGCTTCCTGCAGGTCGCCACAGGTCACAATGGGCGCATGAAATGCGGTGCCAGCGGAGGCTTTGATGACAAGTGGGCCCAGCGAAGCGACTCCTTTTTTGGGATAAAGGACGCCGTCAATGCCTGCTGCGGTAGCACTGCGTAAGATCATGCCCACGTTTTGGGGATTTGTAATACCGTCTAGCGCTAATACCCGGCAACCCGGCTCACCGGCGCGCTGCTCTAGGGTGTCGAGTGATGCAAAGCGCGGACAGTGGATATCAAGAGCAACGCCTTGGTCTTGTTTTCCATTTCGGGATATTCTCGCGAGTGACTCGCGGGAGTGCTCGCGGACAACCACGTTTCGGGCGCGCGCCTGTTTCAGTATGGCGCTGGCGCTGCCTTGGTCTCGATTACTTCGGGACCAGTGAAGTGTTTGACACTGAAGGCTGGGTGTCTCGAGTGCTTCCAGGACCGGCTTTCTCCCATAAACCGTCATGAGTTGGTCGCGGTTGGAAGGAACGTCGACGTTTTTTACACCAGTACTGTTAGACATAGGGGACAACCATTGAGTGGAGATCATCTCGATCGAGTCGACGCGACATCGGCGCTGTTGTTTTATACCACCGAGGGGTGCCACCTGTGCGAGATGGCTGAGAATATTTTATACGCTGCAGGCGTGCGGTTCACAGCGGTGGATGTCGACACAGACCTCGCGCTCATCGAAAAATACGGTCTTCGCATTCCAGTTGTGAGGGACCAGCGGGGTAGAGAACTGGGTTGGCCCTTTGATGGTGGCCAGCTGAGGTCGTGGTTAGAACAAGACTAGCCTTCGGGCTCCACTTTTACCGCTAGAACATCGCAGGCGGCGCTGTGCAGGACACCGTCGGTTGTAGACCCCAATAGAACGGCCAAGCCGTAGCGCTCATGGCTGCCGACAACAATTAAATCAATGCCCAGGGTTTCCGCCATATTGGCGATTTCCACCTCCGGCCTGCCAATCACTAAGTGCTGTCGGTCGTCGGAAATCGCCAAATCAGCACAGAATACCGCCAGCTGCTCGGTGGCTTGCTGATAGATTTCATCCTGAATGGAGGAAAAATCCATGGGGATATCGCCGCCATAGGTAATGCTCAAGGGCTCTACGGCATGCAATACATGCAACTCAGCGCCCCCCGCGGAAGCCAGCGCGGCTGCTTTGCGAATCACGGCCGAAGAGGTTTTGCCGAGATCAACGGCCACCAATACTTTGTTATACGCCACCTGCACATTCCCCAAGTGTTTATACAAACAAGTGTCTATACAAAACAACCATACCACCCGTATTCTCCGGCACCAAATACTCTCTCGGGGTAATCATGGTCTATTTGATCATCTTAATTGCACTTGCAGCTGTGGCCGGCCCGCTGCTGTCGGCGCTACCCAGCAAGCGACAGCGACAGATCGCTCGATGGCGCGATTTGGCGCGAGGCGCTGGTTATCAAGTTCGGCTCCGGGAGCCTTGGGATATACCCCCGAGGCTCCAGCGTATTTCCGGCAATAGTCTTGTTTGTTATGCGGCGCGGCGGCACCAAAGTAAAGCAAAAAGCCTAACGCAGGGATTGGTTACGCCTGAAAATTCTTCGCTGTGGGTGCGTACGGTCGTGGGCTGGCAGAGTCGCGAGGACGAGCTGTTGCCTGACTGGCTGGAATCAATTAGCCCAGCCATTGAGGTCGTGGCTTTGTCACCCCAGGAGGCCCTTGTTTATTGGACAGAGCGCGGTGACGAGGGCGACCTTGAGCAGGTACTGCAGGTACTGGATCGGCTCAGATCCTGACGTTTTGAGATTGTGATCCTTAGCTTACCTCGCCTTGGATTGAGGCCATTTTGTCGCAGCAATTTGCGTCCTGCGCTTGACCGGCGGGGCTCTCGGCACGTATATATGCCCGCTTTTGTCGGGCTAACTACACTTAAAAGCTCGGGTAGGTAGTACAGTTGGATACTCCGTTATGGGAAAAGCGCTAGTCATCGTTGAGTCGCCCGCCAAGGCGAAGACCATCAACAAATATCTCGGCAACGACTTTATCGTGAAGTCGAGTGTCGGTCATATTCGTGATCTACCGACATCCGGAAATGGGGCGACTACCGATCCGAAAGAGCGTGCCGCGCAAGCCGCTATCACGCGAAAAATGGCGCCCGAGGAAAAGAAACGATATCAGGCTAAGAAGAAGCGCGAACAGCTGGTTCGACGCATGGGCGTCGACCCCGATAAAAATTGGAACGCCCGCTATGAGATTCTTCCGGGTAAAGAAAAGGTCGTCACGGAGCTGAAGAAATTAGCCGCGAAATCCGACGCCATTTATTTGGCGACGGATTTGGATCGCGAGGGTGAGGCCATCGCGTGGCACTTAAGAGAGATCATTGGTGGCGACGACGATCGCTATCAACGGGTTGTATTTAATGAAATCACCAAGAAAGCAATTCAGGAAGCCTTCGAGCATCCGGCGGAGCTCGACACTAATCGCGTAAATGCCCAGCAAGCTCGTCGATTCCTTGATCGCGTGGTCGGTTTTGAAGTATCACCGCTCCTGTGGGCGAAAGTGGCTCGAGGTCTTTCTGCCGGGCGAGTGCAGTCGGTTGCTGTTCGCCTCATTGTGGAGCGAGAGCGGGAAATCAGAGCGTTTTTGCCGGAAGAGTACTGGGAGGTACACGCTTCTCTCGAGAGTAAGGGGCATGAACCCGTGTGGTTTGAGGTGAAGCGCCATCAGGGCGCGAAATTTGACCCCAAGACGGAAGCAGAGGCGGCTGCGGCAGTTTCGGTTCTCAACAACGCCTTGTTCAAAGTCGCGGGGCTTGATGCGCGTAAAACCAGTTCTAAGCCTTCAGCGCCTTTTATTACCTCAACGCTGCAGCAGGCCGCCAGTACCCGCATGGGGTTTAGTGTCAAGAAGACAATGACGCTTGCTCAGCGGCTTTACGAAGCCGGTTACATCACCTACATGCGAACCGACTCGACCAATCTGAGTGCCGATGCTATTGCCGCTTGTCGAGGGCACATTGAGGCCAACTTTCCGGGGGATTATCTGCCGGACCAGCCCATACGCTATTCCTCGAAGGAGGGTGCACAAGAGGCCCACGAGGCCATTCGGCCCTCTGACGTGTCTGTGCAGCAGCATCACCTCCAGGGTATGGAACGAGATGCCGAGCGCCTCTATGAATTGATCTGGCGTCAGTTTGTCGCCTGTCAGATGACGCCAGCCCGTTACTTGTCGACTACGGTTACGGTTGCCGCGGATTCCTATGAGCTGACGGCGCGAGGTCGCGTAGTTCAGTTTGATGGTTTTACCCGTGTGCAACCTCCGATGACCAGAAAGACAGAGGAGACGGAACTTCCCGCGCTCTCAGAGGGGGATGTGCTTGATCTGAAGCAAGTAGAGCCCAAGCAGCACTTCACCAAACCCCCTGCGCGTTATGGTGAGGCCAGCTTGGTCAAGGAGCTGGAGAAGCGCGGGATTGGACGGCCATCGACCTACGCGGCGATCATTTCAACGATTCAAGATCGCGGCTACGTACGGTTGGAGAATCGCCGCTTTTACGCGGAGAAGATGGGCGACATCGTGACCCAGCGACTACAAAAAACCTTCAGCGATCTGTTGGATTATGGATTCACGGCCTCGATGGAAGAGCAGCTTGATGATGTCGCTGAGGGCAAGCTCGATTGGAAGGTGTTGCTGGACCAGTTCTATGGTGATTTTCGAGAGCGTTTAGAGCAAGCGGGTCAGCCAGAGCCTTCAGGTATGCAGGCCAATGACCCGACTCCTACGGGAATACCATGTTCACAGTGTGATCGCCCGATGCAGATTCGAACGGCAAGCACGGGCGTCTTTCTCGGCTGCTCGGGCTACAGCCTTCCGCCTAAGGAGCGGTGCAAAAATACGGTCAATCTCATTCCCGGTGATGAGGTGATTAGCGAAAATGCAGATGATGAAGCGGAATCTAGGCTCCTACTGAGCAAGCACCGATGTGGGCTTTGCCGTGCTGCGATGGATAGTTATCTGATCGATGAGACGCGCAAGCTACATGTTTGCGGTAACAATCCGGATTGCTCAGGATACGAAGTAGAGACGGGTAAGTTTCGTATCAAGGGTTATGACGGTCCGGTCATTGAGTGTGATAAATGCACCGCGGAAATGCAGCTGCGCACGGGGCGTTTCGGCAAGTATTTTGGCTGCACAAACGTCGAGTGCAAGAATACGCGTAAGCTGCTGCGTAATGGCGAGGTAGCGCCTCCCAAAATGGACCCGGTGCAGATGCCGGAACTCGCTTGCCAAAAGGTCGACGATCACTACGTGTTGCGCGACGGAGCGTCGGGTTTGTTTTTGGCCGCAAGTCAGTTTCCCAAGAATCGGGAAACCCGTCCGCCATTTTTGGATGAGCTGTTGCCGCATCAGGCCGAGATTGATCCCAAGTATCACTATTTATTCGATGGACCACTGGTGGATGATGTGGGGAATCGATCGCAAATACGGTATAGCCGAAAAACCCGCGAGCAATATCTGATGACCGACGTGGAAGGCAAAGCGACGGGGTGGAAAGCCTATTTCGGTGACGCCGGCTGGCGTGAAGAAGGCACGGCCAAGGTCGTGAAAAAGAAGGCAGCAACCAAGAAGAAGACAGCAACCAAGAAAAAGGCTGCAGCCAAAAAGCGGCCTGCTAAAGCCGCCCCTAAAAAAGCCGCGCCCTCCGCGGGGCAAGGCTCTCCCGTGGCTGTTGATCCAGGACATGTCGTGGATGGGGATCAGTAGTCGCGGTGGCGAGCGCCAGAGGCTTCGCCAATCACTCGCTCTACATGGCCCAGCTCCAGTTGGCTGCTTGGCGAGAACGAGTACAGGATACCTCGGATTCCAATAATGCAGTGATCGATGCGGCCTTCGCGCCGGCAGTCAGGCTGCATCTTTTGGATGCTTATGGCTGGTTTTTGCTCGCTATGCTTCGAGTGTCATCGCTCCCCGCAACGCCACCCCATCGTGTCAGTGAACTCCCAGCTCAGCATCAAGGACTCGCTGTGTCAGCAGAGATTGAGGAGTACGCGCGCCTGGAGCTTTCGGGTTGGCTTGCGGATCTGCAGTCACCCATCCCGGCCGGCGTACGCCAACAGCAGAAGGGGGTTCTGGCCGCACAGCGGGGGCATGGCTACGCGAATTATGAAATATGGATCGAGGCGTTAGCGCAATTGTTCACGCGAATGGGTGACATTTCCGAGGAATATTGAGTTAAGGGCATTTATTTTCCCATTTGGGTTTGCACCATGGTGGCAGACTGCTAGAGTGAAACAACCGTCCACAAAGGGAAGTCGCATGGCTACAGCATTGCTGGAAATTGTTGACCTAGGTGATGGCGAGGTGGTGCTCCAACGAGCCGACGACGAGGGCTCCGAGCCGCTTGTCAGCATCCAGTTTTCGTCAGAAACCTCCGCTTATCTGCTTGAGAATAATCTCGAGGTGGCGAAGGCAATGATTCAGGCCGGTATTCAAGCAGCCGCACAGTTGGCGGAGCTCGCCAACATCGAGGTCGATGCGCAGGAGCACGAAGGCTCCACTGAGGGAAGAACGCTACACTAGCGTTTTTTAGTGCCGGGTGCCCGGGCATCCGGCTACGGCGCCGACTAAAAGCAAACGTCTCCAGCGAGGAGAGGGGAGAGCCTCCCTCTCTTTCAGGCCTTGGCCTCGTCCCACTCGTTGCCGCCAGCCATTAATGGGTCCGCCGAATTACCCCAACGCTAATTCCCTCAATACTGAACTCCTGTTCTCTGAGGTCGACAAAAATCGGCTCGAAGTCATCATTTTCTGCGATCAGCGCAACCTGGTGCTCGGCGGGTCGGGTAAGCCTCTTTACCGTGACTTCGTCATTGATGCGCGCGACGATAATCTGATTTTCGCGGGCAACGGGGGTGCTGTGAACCGCCAATAGATCTCCGTCAAAGATCCCGGCATTGATCATGCTGTCGCCCGTAACTCTCAGCAAGAAATCCGCCTGGGGTGAGAAAAAACTGGCTTCCAGGCTGCAATGATCCTCAATATTTTCCTCGGCAAGGACGGGGTTGCCTGCTGCGACGCGCCCGATGATCGGAAGCCCACTGGGGCCTTCGCCCACCAGTCTGATTCCGCGAGAAGCGCCAGGTATCATCTCGATAGCGCCTTTTTTAGCCAGCGCTTTGAGATGCTCCTCCGCCGCGTTGGCGCTTTTGAACGAGAGTTCGCGCGCTATTTCTGCCCGGGTAGGTGGATAACCGGTTTCATCTAAACTCCGACGGATGATCGAAAGCACTTGCTCCTGGCGATTCGTTAGTTTGATCATGCTGCGCCCAGCCTTTTAATGGTTATTTATACAGCCTGTGATTTTATACAGAAAAATACCCCAGGTCACCCCTTGATTAGCTCGGTTTCGGACATGACCCGTTGGCCTTTATTTGGCGAGATAAGGTAGCATCGGGCCTTCGTTGACAGGGGGCTGAGCCGACTATGGATCAATCAACCGCGCTACTAAG
>CBFHQV010000036.1:0-21147 GCA_965658055.1 Luminiphilus sp.
CAGGCTATGGACGCCTTCCATGAAGTCGGACCGGGCAAGCACTTTTTGGGATCGGCCCACACCCTGAGCAATTTTGAAACGGCGTTTTACCGCTCGACCGTCGCCGACAACAACAGCTTTGAGCAGTGGTCCGCCGAAGGCAGTCTAGACACAGCACAGCGCGCCAACGCCCTGTGGAAAAAGATGCTGGCTGACTACCAAGAACCGACCCTGGATCCAGCGATTGACGAAGCGCTGATAAGTTTTATGGACCAGCAAAAAGCGTCTTTTGCTGATCGCGATTACTGATCGTTTTTGCCGGAGAAAAATCCATGTCTGACGACGAAGATATCATCCTTGCCGACTTATCCGATGACGATCTGGTGCTGCAAATGCACGATGATCTCTATGACGGGTTAACCGAAGAGATCGAAGAGGGAACACGCATCCTGCTTGATCGCGGTTGGTCTGCGGAGCAGGTGCTGAGCAAAGCACTTGTGGATGGCATGACCATCGTCGGCATCGATTTCCGCGACGGCATTCTGTTCGTTCCCGAGGTACTGCTGGCCGCCAACGCGATGAAAGGCGGCATGGCTATTCTCCGTCCGCTACTGGCAGAGACCGGTGCAAAGCCAGTGGGCACCATGGTGATCGGTACGGTGAAAGGCGACATTCACGATATCGGCAAAAACCTGGTTGCCATGATGCTCGAGGGGGCCGGCTTCGATGTCTTTGATATCGGCATCAACAACGCGGTTGAGGATTACATCGCCGCGCTCGAGCGTCATAAACCCGATATTTTAGGCATGTCTGCCCTCCTCACCACGACGATGCCTTATATGAAAGTGGTCATTGACGCGCTCAAGGAAAAAGGCATTCGCGACGACTACATTGTGATGGTCGGCGGCGCGCCCCTGAATGAAGAATTCGGTATCGCCGTTGGCGCAGATGCTTACTGCCGCGATGCGGCTGAAGCGGCGACCACAGCCGTGCGATTGGTGGAAGAGCGGCGTTCGGCTGCAGCTGGCTGATAGTCATGGCCGTCGCAGGGAAGTTGTTAGTGATCGCCTGCGGCGCTCTTGCCCGAGAAATTCAGTGGCTCAAAAAGACCAACCACTGGAATAACCTCGATATCCAGTGTCTTGACGCGGAACTCCATAATCGGCCCGAGCAGATACCCAAACAACTGGAAAAAGTGATCCAGCAGCGGCAAGGGCAGTATCAACGACTCTATGTCGCCTACGGCGACTGTGGCACCGGTGGTGGCATCGACCGGGTTATCGAGCAATGGGGTGTGGAGAGATTGCCAGGAGCGCATTGTTACGAGGTCTTTGCCACCCCGACACAGTTTCAGGCGCTGGCAGACGAAGAGCCCGGAACATTCTACCTGACCGATTTTTTGGTCAGGCATTTTGAGCGTTTGGTGATGGAGGGGTTGAAAATAAACGCCTACCCACAGCTTCGAGAAGATTACTTCGGTCACTACACCCGGGTGGTTTATCTCGCGCAGACCGAAGACGACGCATTGCTTGACGCCGCTGCTGCGGCGGCTCGTGTACTCGGGCTTGCCTTTGATGTGCGCTACACCGGACTTGGCGATCTCGCACACCAGCTCGAAGAACAGATCATCCGCATCCCAAGCGATAACGGGGTAGCCCATGCAGCGCATTGACGTGTACTGGCGCGACATCCCCGCTCAAGTGCTGATCAAGCGAGGTCGGGAGCGCGGCAAGTATTTGTTGAGCCACCGCTTTCAAGCCGCGATTGATCGCGCCGCCATGCGCGCCGGTAAAGGGGGCAGCGATGCTTACCTCGAGGAGTGGCGCCGGGTCACCACGTCGATCGACGCCGAGGGGCCAGCTCAGGAGCTCGCCGAAAAGCTCGGGCAAGAAATAGAGACCCAATACGCCGATGAAGACATTGCCCTATTGGTAAAGCAGAAAGGCTTTCGGGAGGTCTCGCCGTGAGAGCCGTGCGCAACTGGTCTATTCGCCATGCCCGGTGGATTCATCCGATCTACACGGCCTTTGAGGGATTTTTGGCGCTGATCAACCCACTCTTGAAGCGCATTGGTTACGAGCGACTCGATAAACCCTTCGCACGAGTCGAAGGCGTGGTGAAAGGGTTTCTGTTCGACTCCCAATCCTGCGGCCAGTGCACGCTGGGGTCGACCGGTCTGTCTTGCCCCATGAATTGCCCTAAAACCCTGCGCAATGGGCCCTGCGGGGGAGTGCGCCAAAACGGCGGCTGCGAAATCAAGCCCGAAATGACCTGCGTTTGGGTCAAAGCTTGGGAGGGCGCACAAAACATTGGCCATCCCGAGACCACCATTCAAGTGATTCAACTGCCCGTAGACAACCGCAACAAAGGCCGCAGTGCTTGGCTGCGCGCCCTGCGTGAACGTCTGGGAGAAACCCCATGACCTTTGACGACGAACCAGCGATTGGCAGCGGCTACCCGATTTTGCCCGGCCATTCCTCGCCGGGGCGTCTTGAGCGGATCTTGCGGGCCGGGCATTTCGCGGTGACCGCGGAGATCGCGCCTCCCGACTCGGCAGATCCGGAAGACGTGTACGCCCGCGCCGCCCTCTTCGATGGTTATGTTGATGCCATCAACGCCACCGACGGTTCGGGCGCCCACTGCCACATGTCGAGCATGGGCATTTGCTCGCTGCTGACTCGCCGCGGCTACGCCATGATTTTGCAAATGTCCTGCCGCGACCGAAACCGGATCGCGATGCAGGGGGATATTCTCGGCGCCGCCGCGATGGGCGTCGCCAACGTCCTGTGTCTCAGCGGTGACGGCGTGCAGTCAGGCGACCACCCCGAAGCCAAACCGGTTTTCGACATGGATTGCATGTCATCACTCGCCATGTTCAAAGCCATGCGGGATGAATCGCGGTTTATGAGTGGTCGCAAGCTGACCACACCGCCGCGCATGTTTCTGGGCGGGGCGGCAAACCCCTTTGCGCCGCCGTTTGACTATCGCCCCCTGCGACTCGCCAAAAAGGTTGAAGCCGGCGCGCAGTTCGTGCAAACCCAATACTGCTTTGACATCGACCGGTTGAAAACCTACATGGCGCAGGTGCGCGATCTGGGCTTGTTGGAAAAAGTGTTCATTCTGCCCGGGGTAGGACCCCTCGCCTCCGCCAAGTCCGCCGAGTGGATTCGCAACAACGTCGCCGGGGTACACATCCCCGACAGCGTCATCAAACGACTGGCCGGTGCTGAGGATCAAAAGCAGGAAGGGGTCAATCTTTGCATCGATTTGATCCATCAAATCAAAGAAATCGCCGGGGTCAGCGGTATTCACCTGATGGCCTACAAACAAGAACACCGCATTGGTGAAATCATCGAAAAATCCCAGGCGCTCAACGGTCGAGTGCCCTGGACCCCCCAAGCAACCACGCAGTAGGAGACGGTCATGACGACGACCACCATCAGTTCCGCGAGCCGGGAAGTACATATCGGCTTTGATCAACCCTTTGTCATCATCGGCGAGCGGATCAACCCAACGGGGCGCAAGATACTGGCTGAGGAAATGAAGAACGGCGACTACAGCCGTGTCGAGGCCGACGCGTTAGCGCAGGTGGCAGCGGGAGCACACATGCTCGACGTCAATGCGGGTATTCCCCTCGCGGATGAACCGCGCATTTTGGCCGAGGCCATCCAGTTGGTGCAGTCGATCACCGATGTGCCTTTGAGTATCGACTCCTCGATTGTCGAAGCACTCGAAGCGGGACTCGCGGTGTACCAAGGCAAGGCGTTGGTGAACTCGGTGACTGGGGAAGACGAAGTGCTCGAACGCGTATTGCCGCTGGTCGCCAAATATGGCGCGGCCGTGGTCGCTATCTCCAACGATGAGACCGGCATTTCCGAAGATCCGAATGAGCGTTTCAAGGTCGCCAAAAAAATTGTTGAACGCGCGGCCGATTACGGCATCCCCTACAGCGATGTGGTGGTCGATCCGCTCGTCATGCCCATTGGCGCTATTAACACCGCGGGAGTTCAGGTGATGGCGCTGGTGCGTCGTCTGCGCGACGAGCTCAAGGTCAACACCACCTGCGGCGCGTCTAACGTCAGCTTTGGCCTGCCCAACCGCAACGGCATTAACTCGGCGTTTTTAACCATGGCGATGGGCGCAGGCATGACCTCGGCCATTACCAGCCCCTTGCACGCAGAGGTCATGCAGGCGGTCCGCGGTGGCGATGTGATGATGGGCCACGATCCCGACTGTGCCGCCTGGATTCGCGCCTACCGCGAGCCCGCGGCCGAAGGCGAAGGCCGAGGCGGACGCGGCGGTCGTGGCGGACGTCGCCGCCGAGGTTAAGGCCCCTGAGTGACGCCAATTGACGATGACCGAAGACGTTAAAGTCGTATTTATGCCCTCGGGTCGCCGAGGGATTTTCCCCAAGGGTACGGCGCTGCTGAGCGCCGCGCGCAGTTTAGGGGTGGATATCGATTCTGTTTGCGGCGGCCGTGGTCTTTGCGGCCGCTGCCAGATCAGCTGCATGAGCGGCTCATTCCCCAAACATGAGATTACGTCGTCACAGGACCATCTCTCGGTGCTCAGCGAAACCGAGAAAAAATACAGTACCCGTAAAACCCCGCTCGCACCGGACCGACGCTTGAGCTGCCACACCCAACTTCTGGGTGATGTCGTGATTGATGTGCCGCCTGAAAGCCAGATGCACCGGCAGATTATTCGCAAGGACGCCGAGCACCGGGACATTCATCTCAATACCACCACGAAGCTTTACTATGTCCCGGTAGAAGAGACCACGCTGGAAGACCCTCTGAGTGAGCGGCACCTGCTGTTCAAGGCCTTGGCCAGCGAATGGCAGCTCTACGATCTCGCTCTCAACCCGGCGCTGTTACCCACCCTGCAGCGCGCGCTGATCGACGGCAAGCGGGGCGTTACGGTGGCACTCCATAATCAACAGACCATTATAGGCATTTGGCCCGGGCTCTTTGATCGGCCGCGGGGCATCGCGGTCGATGTGGGTTCCACCACCGTGGCGGCGCACCTGTGTGATCTCAACACCGGCGCGGTACTCGCCACCGCCGGCGTGATGAACCCGCAGATCCGATTTGGCGAGGATCTGATGAGTCGCGTGTCTTACGTGATGATGCATCCCGAGGGTGCTAATCAAATGCGCGACGCTATTCGCGATGCATTGAATCAGTTGTTCGAGGAGCTCAGTGAACAGGCAGGCAGCACTATTCAGGATATTCTGGAGGTGAGCCTGGTCGCCAACCCGATCATGCACCATCTGGTCTTGGGCATAGACCCCGTGAATTTGGGCGGCGCTCCCTTTGCGCTGACCGTTCGCGATGCACTCGATATACCCGCGCGGGATGTTGGCCTGCGCATCCATCCCGAGGGCCGTCTCTATACCCTGCCTTGTATTGCCGGCCATGTCGGAGCCGATGCGGCTGGGGTGATTCTGGCCGAGAGCCCCTATCAAGGTGACGAGATGAGTCTCATTGTCGACGTGGGCACCAACGCGGAGATTGTTCTCGGCAACCGCAATCGGCTGTTGGTTTGCTCGAGTCCGACAGGCCCCGCCTTTGAAGGTGCACAGATTACCTGTGGTCAGCGGGCGACTTTTGGCGCGATCGAACGCGTGCGTATTGATCGCGAGACGCTTGAGCCGCGTTTCAAAATTATTGGCGCTGACGCCTGGTCCGACGAACCCGAGTTTCTCTATCAGGACCGCCCTCCGATCGTGACCGGCATCTGTGGCTCGGGCATTATCGAAGTGGTGGCCGAGATGTTTCTGGCAGGCTTAATTTCGGAAGACGGGGTCATCGACGGATCGCTCGCGGAACGCTGCCCACGACTCAGGCAGGAAGGTCGCACCTGGTCTTACATCCTCCACTTTGGCATCGAAGGGGGTGACTCGGATATTGTCATTACCCAGACCGACATCCGCCAAATCCAACTCGCCAAAGCCGCCCTTTACGCCGGCATTAAGTTGCTTATGGATAAAATGGGTGTGACTCACGTTGACCGGATCCGACTCGCCGGCGCGTTTGGCAGTCACATCAGCGTGACCCACGCCATGGTGCTGGGCCTTATTCCCGACTGTGCGGTAGATCAGGTGTCTTCCGCGGGCAACGCCGCAGCCATGGGGGCCCGACTTGCGCTTCTCGATCACGAATCACGGACTGAAATTGAGCAGACCGTGCGGCTGGCGGAGCGCATCGAAACAGCGGTGGAAGAAAAGTTCCAAGACTATTTTGTGGGCGCGATGGCCTTCCCCCACAAAACCGACCCCTTCCCGCATCTGTTCGGGGTCGTAGCGCCGCCGGCACAAAAAGCGGTGAGCAGTGAGGAAGCACCCCGCCGCCGGCGACGGAGTCGGTCTAGCTAATAAGCCCCCCAAAAATCGCGTTATACTTTCCTCATGCCAAAACAAGGCTCGAAAAAACTCAACGTGGTGCCGCTGGGCAAGCAGCAAGCTAAACAGCCCCGCGGCGAGGCCGTTCGGGTCAAGTTGCTCGATGCCGCTGAGGCCTTGCTCCTAGAACAGGATGCTCACCAGCTTCGCCTCAATGACGTACTGGCTGGCGCCGGCGTTGCGCGCAACACGCTCTACAAACACTTCAAAGACCTTGAGAACCTTGCAGAGGAGGCCTTGCTGAGAGGCTTTGCCAGAAATGTCGAGCTCGACGCACAGGCCATCTCGGGCGCGCTAAGCCGCTGCCAAAACAAAGATGATTTCCGAAAGGCAATGATCACCATTACCCGCGCCAGCCAGAGCGCGGACCGGGCACCCAGGCGGATGCTCAGGATCAAGCTGCTGGCCATGGCCGCGAGTCGGCCAGCGCTACTAGAGCGCGTGGCGGCGGTTCAGGCTGACATGACTGAGCGACTCGCCGACGAGTTTCGCGCGGCGCGGGAGAAAGGTTACATTCGCTCTGATTTCCCCGCCCACATGGGCGCGCTCTTCATTCAGTCCTACACGATCGGGCGGGTGCTACTGGACGTGGAAGCCCACACCAAAAAAGACGAGACCGACTGGATCAACCTGATCGATCAGGTCATGGATCTGGCAATCCTGTCCTGACTGACACGATCAGCTAGGCATATCGCCCCCAGCTGAGTAAAAACCCATAGCCTCTATTATCAGGCCGCCTCCGCGTCCTCATCACCGCGAGGATCCTGGGACAAGGCGGCGGGAGCCATTGCCGAGGTCGCCGGGACAAAGTGGGCCTGGTCCTCAACCGCAACAGCAGTCTTACCGCGTGGCTGAACCGCAATAAACAGCGCAATCACAAGGCTGGACAGGGAAATAGCAATAAAGAGCGCGTCCGAACCAAACTCCCGCATCCCCCAGCCAAAGAGCAGCGAGGACAGGGAAGCGCCAATGGCATTCAGTAGCAATACCGACGAACCGATGGTGACAAACTCATCCCGACGGGAGTTATCCGCCGCCTTTGCCAGCGCCACCGCGTATAGCGAATTGCCCGAGGCGCCAAAACAGAACGCCGTAAACAAATAAGCCCACTGGCTAGTGGCAACCACCATAACCGCTGACGCCAGGGCGCAGAGCAAACTCAAAGCCGCCAGCACAAAGCGCCGATCGATTTTGTCCGAGGCAAGACCGATAGGGTACTGAGAAAACACGCCACCAATAATAGTGGCCGCAATAAAGGCCGCGGCAAAGCTGCCATCCCCGGTCTCCGCCACCACATAGAGGGCCCCTAGCGACCAGAAGCTACCCATGATGATCCCCGATCCCAACGCGCCCGCGAATGCGGTGTGGCTTCGGCGGTAGAGCTTGCTGAAATTAAAGCGCGTGGCGGGTACCGGTGCGGGGGCCAGCGAGCGGGTCAGACTCACGGGGATAATGGCGCAGGCGCAAAGAATTGCCACCAACACAAACGGGCTCAGCGGGTTACTGCCCGCAAGCTGCAGCAGGAACTGCCCGAGGGCCATAGCTCCCAGCACAATCATGGTGTAGACCGATAGCACGCGACCATGCTGGGAGGGATCACTCTGATCCGTGAGCCAGCTCTCAATCACCGTGTAGGAGCCGCACATCACCGCGCCAAGGACAAAGCGCATCACAATCCAGACCAGCGCCCAATCGGTGAAACTCAAGAGCAGAAAAGCAACCAAAAAAGTGCCGAGTAACGCCGTGAAACTTCGGATGTGACCCACCCTCGCAATCACGGGCGGTATCAGAATCGCACCCCAGAAAAAGCCCGCGTAATACGCCGAGGCACTGAATCCGATAAGCCCCGCAGACAGGCCAAGTTCACTCGCTCGCAAGGGCAGCAAAGTCATATGCACGCCGTGGCCCGCCAGCAAAAAGCCGGTGGTCATCAACAACGATACAAGGGAGCGAAGGCTACTCATGGTGGCGCTCTGCAGGTGATTCTGAGCGAGCGGATTTTGCGCTTTTTTATTGGCGAGACAAGCAGCAAAGTTGGTACAAATGCGACTGATCCAACGGAGGTTTTGCCACCCGTCCGAGACCGCCTAAAACACGGTGAAATCAGGGGTTGGCGCTGTGCCATTCTCCCGCACCCGCGGCGCGCTCATAGTGGATCCAGGCCTCCTCAATAAGGTAACTGTGGAGATCCTCTACCTCTGGCTCTGTGAGCAAATCCGCAAAGCTGCCCATCCCCCGCTCCGCCAGAGTGCCCTCGAGCACAATTTGCTTGAAAGCCTCATGAGTGGTGGCCGACATCAGCCGCAAATCGGGTATGCCCGAACCGCGACCATCGATGTTGGAATGACACTTGGCACAGTTGCGACGATAGAGCCCCTCCCCTCGCTCAATGGCCTGCGCATCCTCCCGCCGGGCCACCGCAGGCTGCGCCAGCGTGCCCTCGTCGCGCGCAACTTTGGGCCGCAGAGGCACCTCGCCACCCCCCAGTTTGAAGCTGACCAAACGACCCGAATTGCCATAGTCATAAGCGGCCATACCCGGAACATAGTCATTGCCATTACCGCCACCGGTGCCTGTCAGAATCGCCACATATTGCTCGCCATCAATAGCGTAGGTCATCGGCGCTGCCATCATGCTGAGTCCCACGTACACCCGATGCAGCTCTTCCCCGGTACTGGCATCGAGCGCCACCAAATCACCCGTCCCCCGGCCCTGAAACACCAAGCCACCGGCGGTACTCAACAGGCCACCTCCGTTCCAAAAGGCATTCATGGTGCCCGCCCAGGGGCCCGAGGTTTCCTGCTCCCACGCGAGGGTCTGGGTCACCGGATTCCAGGCGCGCAGAAATCCCCGAATGGTGGTGTCTGGCTGACCCGCACCAAGCACGTCAATAGACGGCAAACTTTTCGCCAATGGACTGTCCAGACCCCACTCCCCGGGAGTGGTAAACACGTACTGGGAGTGAGAATTCAGTCCGCCCCTCTGGTACACGAACGGCTCTTCCGGCATGGTCCAAATTACACCGGCCTCTTTCACCGGGATATAAACAAGTCCGGTATCGGGGCTGTAGGACATAGGCTGCCAATTATGGGCTCCCTGAGGCCCGGGAAAAATGAGCTTCGGCTCATCGAAATACTCTGCTTGCTCGGTCTCCACGGGTCGCCCGGTCTCCGGGTCAATATGGCTCGCCCAGTTGACCGCGGCATAGGGCTTGGCGGAAATAAATTCCCCCGTCCTGCGATCGAGCACATAGAAAAAGCCGTTCTTGGGCGCCTGCATAATGACCTGCCGCTTGGCACCGTCGATCATCAACTCGGCAAGAATCATCTTTTGGGTAGCCGTGAAGTCCCAATTGTCTCCAGGCGTGGTCTGGTAGTGCCACACCAAGCTGCCGGTCCTGGGGTCGATCGCTAAAATCGACGCGAGGTATAAGTTATCTCCCCCTGCTGGGCTGCGAAGCTTGCGCGGATAGGGTGCGGCATTGCCAGTGCCGACATACAGCAGTCCCAGTTCGCTGTCATAAACCATGGCATCCCACACCGTCCCACCGAGCCCGACCTCCCAAAGACTCTCGGGGTCCCAGGTGCTTGCCGCCAGCGCGAGTTCGGGGTGTTCGTGTGGACCGGTAGCACTCGCAGGCACCGTAAAGAAGCGCCAGCGTTGCTCCCCCGTGACCGCATCGTAGGCGGTTATGTAGCCCCGGGCATCAAACTCGGCGCCCGCATTACCAATCACCACCACATCACCCGCCAAATAAGGCGCCCCGGTAATGGTGTAGCCGCGCTCGCGATCGACAAAGGTATCGACCCGCCACAGCACCTCGCCCGAGTGGCGATCAAGGGCGTATAAAAAGCCATCCAAAGCCGCCACGAAGAGCCGTTCACCCTGTATCGCCACGCCCCGGTTGACCACCCCGCAACAGACTTTGCGCACGAAACCCAAGTCAATATCGGGCTCGAAGCGCCAGCGCGACGCGCCGGTTTTGGCATCCAAAGCAAACGCGGTGCCCTTGGGCCCGCTGCCATACAGGACCCCGTCCACCATGAGGGGCGTCGCCTCATAGCCGTGCTCCGCGGGGAGATCGTGATGCCAGGCATAGCCAAGGGACGCCACGTTATCGCGATTGATAGCCGCCAGGGGTGAGTAGTAGCGCTGGGCCTCATCACCGCCGCCGGTTAGCCACTCACCGCTCGCCTCCGAAACTGTTTTCGCCGACGATACCCCCAGCTCGGCTTCCCCGGTTCGCTCACAGCCAGTTACCAACACAAGCAGCGTTAGCGTCAACCATCTCATCACCAACGCGTAAGACGATCCCGGCTCATGCAACAATTGACGACGCTGCTCAGGCAAAGATCCCCATGGGGGTGTTGTAGTCGGATTTATCATGGCCCCTAGTGACTGCCGTCACCCAAGATGAAGGTTTTAGAATCGGGACGACTGAAGGGCTTACCCATAAAGCGATCGACCGTCCGGTTGAACAGCTCGGGATCGGTACTGGGGGTAAAGTGAGTTTCTCCCGGAAAGATCGCCAAGTGCGCGTTGGGCAAGGTTTGGTAGATCAGCAGGGTGTGCTCTTCCCGAATGATATCCCGGTCACCGGCCATCACCAACACGGGGGCCTCGATACTCGCCAACTCCTCCAGCGTCATATCCGGAAGTTCGCGCAGCAAATAGAACTGCTGCTTGAGGGCGGCCCAATTCTGGCTGGTATCCCCCGCCGCAAGCTGTCGATCGATGTTGGCCGACTCCTCTTGGACCCAGTTGACGGCCCAGGGATACACCGCGGATTCATTGGGGGCGAGGTTTGCTCCCATCACCGCAACGCGCTCAATCAGGTCGGGATGGGCGCGCGCGAGCTCAAGCGCGATGTTGCCGCCGTCACTCCAGCCAATCACCCGCACCGGTTCACTCGCTAGCTCACTGATCAGGCCCGCCCAATCGCTCGCCATCTGCCGGTAGGTCATCTGCTGGTCGCTCATGCCGGACTTGCCGTGGGCGCGACTGTCGCCCACGATGATTTGGTACTGATTCTGAAAACCGTCGATTTGGGCGGCCATATCGGCAATGCTTTGGCCACTGCCGTGAATCAATACCAAAGGCGGCCCCTCGCCATAGACCTCGTAATACATGGCAATGTCATTTACCTCGACAACCCCCCCCGCGGCGGCGTTTGAGCCATAGCCATCGGCGCTTGCCGATTGGGCCAGAAGACCCAGGAGAGCAACAAGGAAGAAGGCTGTTGGGCTTAGCGTCGGACTGACAAAGGGGCGGCGTGTGACTGTCATGGCGTTATTCTCTCGTGTGATTTGTCGCGTTTGATTAGGCTTTCGTTGTTCACTCGGGCTGATTCTCGCTTTCTCTGCTGTCCACTCTTTGCGCGGAGCCAGCCAGCGCTAGCCCCTATCGACGCGTTAGCATGCAGCGGCTAACCGAGTAGCTCAGACTCTTCGCTAAGATAAACCTCGGTGCTACCGCTGGCGCGGTCCGACCGTGGCGACACCCCCATATACTTGCGGTAGCAGCGACTAAAATGGGTGGTCGACACAAACCCGCACATGGCGGTAATTTCCACGATGGAGCGGGAGCTTTGCTTCAATAGACGTCGCGCCCGATCCAGTCGCAGCTTCAAATAATAGCGCGAGGGCGTGCAGTGCAGGCTCTTCAGGAACAAGCGCTCGAGCTGACGGCGCGATAAGTGAACAAAATCCGCGAGCTCCTGCAGGGAAATAGGCTCTTCAAGATTTGCTTCCATGAGCTCCAGCACCTCATTGAGCTTTGGCTGCACCTGCACCTTGCGCGACCACATCGGCACCAACTGCAGCTCGCTATCCGCGCGATGACGATCACACACCAGCATATCCGCCACAGCGTCCACTAACGCCTGTGAGTGGTTTGCAGCGAGCATGCCCAACATCATGTGCAAGGGCACGGTGCCACCGGTGCAGGTCATGCGTTTGCGATCGATGGTGTACAGCTGGTTATTGCAATAGACGTTGGGGAAATGCTCGTTTAACAGCGTCAGGCAGTCCCAGTGGGCGCTGCACTGATAACCATCGAGCAGCCCCGCATTGGCCAACACATAAGACCCGGTACAAACAGCACCCAGAACGACATCCGCGCGCGCCAATTTCTTGAGCCACTGACACTCGGCTTTTTGGGGTACATCCTGAATGTCCACGCCCCCCACCACAATGACAATGTCGAAGGCGTCGACGCTTTTAAGCGGCGCGTCAAGCGCTACCCGAATACCATCGCTGGACACCTGCGTGTCGGGGGAGGATCCCACCAAGGACCAGGTGTACAGTGTATGGCCCGAGAGCTGGTTGGCCACGCGCAGGGGATCGATGGCACTGGAGAGCGAGATGAGCGTAAAGCGCTCCATCAGCAAAAAGCCTACATGCTTGGGTTTTTTGCTCGCTGTGCGTACCTGAATATCGCCGCCCATAGCCCCTCGGGTGATTGCACGGCGATTTACCTCACGTTTTAACCCGCTCGTTCTCCGGATCCAACAACGCCCGATAACCCACCGCTTTGATTCGCGCTGGGAAGAAGTTTCCGAAATATTCCATCAAAACACAATCACCCTCTTTGGCCACCTCGTGGGGTAGATAACCCAGCGCAATATTGAGCCCCAAGGTGGGTCCGTACGCTACGCTGGTCGCCACCGAGCGCCGGCCATGGGAGTCGATGAGTACCTCTTTGGTATCGGGATGGAGAAGTGGCCACTGGCCCACGGGGTAGCGCACCACCCCCTGATCGTCGGTGGTGTCTTCCAACACCAAGGTACAGAGCATGGCGGCTTGATGGGGCAACGCTCGCTGCGCCTCGTAGGCCGCCTTGCCGTGAAAATCAGCGGCCTTGACCTTGGGGCGGGCCAGGCCGGCTTCATACAGGTTGTAATCTATTTCCAGATCGGTGTTCTGCACCCGCAGGCTTTTTTCAACCCGCCGCGCATTGGAGTAAGTCTCGATGCCAACCGGCACTACCCCGAGTGCCGCCAACGCATCCCAAAGGGCGAGTCCGTCAGCGAAATCAAAGTAGAGCTCCCACCCCTGTTCACCCACATAGGAGATGCGAAACGCCCAGATTTTGATGCCGTTGACGTCGATTTCCTTGGCGCTCGCAAAGGGAAAGTTGTCATTTGAGATCGCATCGGGGTCGTCCATGAGTTTTGCCAGCGTGGTCCGGGCGTCGGGACCCCACAAACCCAAGGTGGCGAGCTCCTCGGTGCGATCGTGCAAGGTGACATTGGCCAAGCCCAGCTTGTCGATAAAGCGACGTATCCACATCAAATCCCGATGACCGGTATCGCCGCCACAAATCACGCGATAGGACTCTGCACCTAGACGAACAATCGTGAGATCGGAGTGAATGCCGCCCTCGTGATCCAAAAAGTGGGTATAGATGCCTTTGCCAACGGGGGTTTCCCCCCCAACCTTGGCCACCGCCAGATATTCGAGCAGTGTTTCGGCATCGGCTCCTTCCAAATCATAAATGGCGAAGTGCGACAGATTGATCATGCCCACGCTATCGCTCATTGCCAGCTGCTCGGCGTTTGAGACCTCCCAAAAGTGGCGGTTGTCCCACTCGGCGATGCGCTCGGGAACCCGATCACGGTATTTGGACAACAGGGTCGCCTCGTTGGCTTGATAACCGTGGGCTCGCTCCCAGCCAGCCACCTCCATAAAGTAACCGCCCAAGGCCACCTCACGCTCGTAGAACGGACTGGTGCGCAGCCCGCGGGATGACCCGAAGGGCTCCCGGGGGTGAACCGCCGGGGTATACACCTTCTGCGCGATCTCGTAGCAGCGATTGCGAATGAATTCGTCGGTTTTTTGAATGGGATAATGCCGTGCGGGATCCACCGCATGGGCATCCATGGGTGGCCGCCCATGGGTCATCCAGTCCACGAGCACCTTCGCCGCACCGGGGCCGTCCTTGACCCAAATGGCCTCGCAAAGCCACAGGTTTTTGACCTCGGAAGACTCACCGACAATCGAGCCACCGTCGGCGGTGACCGACAGAAGCCCATTAAACGAACGACGCTCTTCCCAGCCCAGCTCACCGAGGATCGGCGTCATTTCAATCGCTCTTTCGAAAGGCTCCATGACCTGCTCGAGTGAAAGATCCCGCATTGAGGGTGATAAGCGCGCGTCGGCGGCTTCCAAAATATCCTCGGGGGCAACCAGTCGGGGATTGTCGGTCTCGTAATATCCCCATTCAATCAAGCCGCCCTCGGGGGTGGTGGGGTCGCCAGTATCGCGCACGTAGGCCGAGTTGCCTTGATCACGAAACAGCGGGTACACAATATCTTTCCCCGTACCCTCGGCCTCGAGCCAGGGTCCAAAAAACATGAGCGGATGCTCTAGGGGCATGAGCGGTAACGGCACCCCCGCGGTTTTGGATACCAACGGCCCCCAAATACCCACACATAAAATCACGTAATCTGCGGTGATCGTTCCTTTACCGGTCTCGACCCCGACAATGGTGCCGTTCTCCACCAGCAGGCGGGTCGCCGGGGTGTAGGCAAAGGCCTTCAGCTTGCCACTCTCGACCGCTTCGTCCACCAGATCCCCCGCGACTTTCTGCGAGCGAGGGGTAACCAGCCCGGCGTCGGGATCCCACATGGCCCCTTGGATTTGATCGAGTTCAAGAAAGGGAAATTTTTCTTTCGCCTCCTCGGCCGTGATCATTTGCGCCCGGGTACCAAAGGCCTTACCCGATGCCACCTTGCGCAGCAGCTCCAGCATGCGCTCGTCGTCGCCCTTGCGCGCAACCTCCAATCCGCCGATACGGATATAGTTCCCCCGCGCTTCAAAAAACTCCCGGCTGTAGTTGCTGGTGTAGCAGGTGAGCCTGTCGTGGGCTGTCATATAACAGAAGTCCGACGCGTGGGAGGTCGAACCGATGTCCGAGGGAATCGCGGATTTTTCAAGACCCACGATGTCATCCCATCCCGCTTCAATCAAATGGTGAACCACCGACGCCCCAACGATACCGCCTAAACCGACGATAACGACGCGCGCGTGATCGGGTAACTGTGCCATGAATTTCTCCTACGACTCGTGCATTCGCGTTACGCTAGCAGCGCAACCGCTGCGACGACTTCTTCCCGAAGTTGATCTGATGATTGTTCAGTGATGCGCTCGAGGTCCGCACGCATCGCGTCGGTCCAAAATTTTCGAATATGCGCCGCTACCTGCTGCGATACATCGCCCCCCAGAGGAACATTGTTAGCAATTTGATTGGCCATCACAACAAGCCGCGCGTCCTGTCCGATCACACCGCTCACGAAACAGCGCCCATGGACGGTCGCACCTCTACCGCCGTGACCTTGTACTCGGGGCAGTTAGTCGCCCAGTCCGAGTTGTCGGTGGTAATAACATTGGTACCGCTGACCGGGTGGTGGAAGGTCGTGTACACCACCCCGGCGGGAATATCGTCACTCAAGCGCGCACGCATTCGGGTGCTGCCTACGCGGCTCGAGATCTCGATCCAGTCGCCATCGGCTACGCCTCTGGCCTCGGCATCAGCTGCATGGATATCGAGGATATCCTCGGCATGCCACACGGTATTTTGGGTGCGACGGGTTTGGGCACCCACGTTGTACTGACTGAGAATACGACCTGTTGTTAATAACAGGGGGTATTTGCGCGTCGAGCGCTCATCGGTTGGCACATAAGGTGTGGTAACAAACTGACCCTCACCCCTAACAAAACGTTGCTGGTGCATGATCGGCGTCCCGAGCGGGGCGTCGCCATTACAAGGCCACTGAACGCTGCCCACCTCGTCGAGGAGCGCGAAGGACACCCCAGCAAAAGTCGGCGTCAGCGCCGCTATTTCGTCCATGATCTCCGCAGCGGTGGTGTAAGGCATGGGATACCCCATGGCCTCACTTATAGCGCAGGTCACGCCCCACTCACTCATGCCAGATAGCGGTGGTACCACCGGACGGACGCGATTAATGCGGCGCTCGGCATTGGTAAAGGTGCCGTCTTTCTCGAGGAAGGACGTGCCGGGTAAAAAGACATGGGCGAAACGCGCGGTCTCATTGAGAAACAAATCCTGCACGATGACGCAGTCCATTGCTTTAAGCGCCGCCTCGACGTGATGAATATTGGGGTCTGATTGGGCAATATCCTCACCCTGCACATACAGGCCGCGGAACTTACCGGCTACCGCCGCATCAAGCATGTTGGGAATGCGCATGCCGGGATCACCGCGTAGAGAAACCCCCCAAGCGGTGTCAAACAGCCCGCGCGCCGAGTCATCCGAGACGTGACGATAACCGGCGAACTCGTGGGGGAACGATCCCATGTCGCAGGATCCCTGCACATTATTCTGACCACGCAGGGGATTCACCCCCACGCCCGGCCGGCCGATATTGCCCGTCGCCATGGCGAGGTTTGCCATCGCCATCACCATGGTCGAGCCTTGGGAATGCTCGGTCACACCCAAGCCATAATAGATCGCGCCGTTGCCTGCCTTGGCGTAAGTTTCCGCAGCCTGGCGGACTGCTGTAGCGGGTACCCCGGTGACCTGCTCCAACGCCTCGGGACTATTCTCGGGGAGCGCAATAAATCGCTCCCAGGCCTTGAAGGAATCAACATCGCAACGCTCGTTGACAAACTCCCTCGCGACCCAGCCCTCGGTCACCACCACATGAGCCATGGCATTGACCACCGCCACATTGGTGCCGGGGCGAAGTTGTAAATGATGCTGAGCGCTCACGTGAGGTGACCGCACCAAGTCGATGGCGCGCGGGTCGATGACGATTAATTCGGCGCCCTCGCGCAACCGGCGTTTCATTCTGGAGCCAAAGACCGGATGGGCATCGGTGGGATTGGCGCCAATCACCAAAATGGCATCGGCGTCTTGTACCGACGCAAAATCCTGAGTACCCGCACTGGTGCCAAAGGTCTGCTTTAACCCATAACCCGTCGGTGAATGACACACCCGTGCGCAGGTATCCACGTTATTGGTACCAAAGGCCGCTCTCACCATCTTTTGCACCACGTAGACTTCCTCGTTGGTGCAACGGGACGAGGTAATGCCGCCGATCGCGTCGACGCCGTGATCGGCCTGGATCTGCTTTAGGCGAGTGGCCGCAAACTGAATGGCCTCTTCCCAGCTAACCACGCGCCATTCATCACTGATACTGTCGCGAATCATGGGGTCGGTGATGCGGTCTTCATGATTGGCATAGCCCCAGGCGAAGCGACCCTTCACACAAGAGTGCCCGGCATTCGCACCGCCCTGCTTATCGGGCACCATGCGCACCAATTCATCTCCGCGCAGCTCGGCGGTAAAGGAGCAGCCCACCCCGCAATAGGCGCAGGTGGTCTTCACTTTGCGCGAGGGCACGCCTTTGTCGATCACGCTTTTTTCCTGAAGCGTGGCGGTAGGGCAGGCTTGGACACAGGCGCCGCAGGAGACGCAGTCGCTGGACAGAAAATCGGTGTTCTGGGCGGTGCTGACCGCCGACTCAAACCCCCGTCCGGCAATGGTCAACGCAAACGTTCCCTGCACCTCGGAACAGGCGCGCACGCAACGGCTGCAGACAATACATTTGCTGGCGTCGAAGGTGAAATAAGGATTGGACTCGTCCTTGCTCGCGGCAAGATGATTCTCCCCCTCGTCGCTGTAGCGCACTTCGCGAAGTCCCACAGCTCCTGCCATGTCCTGCAGCTCGCAGTCACCGTTGGCAGAACAGGTCAAGCAGTCGAGCGGGTGGTCTGAAATGTAGAGTTCCATCACCCCTTTGCGCAGCTTGTCGAGCCGCGGGGTTTGGGTGTTAACCACCATGCCTTCCTGACACGGGGTGGTACAGGAGGCGGGCGTGCCTGGACGACCTTCAACTTCGACCAAACACAACCGACAGGAACCGAAGGCCTCCAGATTGTCGGTCGCACACAATTTGGGGATAGATGCATCGAGTAGTGCCGCCGCGCGCATGATCGAGGTCCCCTCGGGCACGGTAATCGGCATACCGTCGATGGTGACGCTGACTTGCTTATCGGCCGCCATCGCCGGCGTCCCTAGGTCACGCTCAAAAATAGTCATGCCGCCCTCCCCGCAAGAGCTCGAAGCTGTACAATGCCGCGGCGCCCCATCATCACCTGAAATCCTCAGCAAAATGATCGAGCGCGCTCAACACCGGATTGGAGGTGAGTCCCCCCATCGCGCAAAGGGATCCCTGCTTCATCACATCGCATAGATCCCGCAGTAGTAGGGTTTGCGCCTCCGGGTCATCACCCCCGCGCAGGCGATCGATCACCTCAACCCCTCGCACCGCGCCGATGCGACAAGGGGTGCATTTGCCGCAGGATTCCTCTGCGCAAAACGCCATGGCAAAACGAGCTTGCTCCGCCATATCGACGCTGTCATCGAAAACCACTACTCCGCCGTGACCAAGCATGGCTCCAACCTCGGCGAGCGCCTCGTAAGCCATGGGCACGTCAAGGTGATCGGCGGGAAGGTAAGCGCCCAGTGGCCCCCCTAACTGCACCGCTTTGAGTGGCCGGCCCGACAGAGTACCGCCGCCAAAGTCCTCAACCAGTTCCCGTGCGCTGACACCAAAAGCCATTTCGACGATGCCGCCGCGGGCAATATTGCCGGCGAGCTGAAAGACCTGGGTACCCCGGGAGCGCTCGCTGCCAAGCGCCGCATAGGCGTCAGCTCCACGCGCCATGATGGCAGGGACGCTGGCTATCGTGAGCACGTTATTTATGACAGTCGGGACCCCAAACAACCCTTTGATCGCAGGCAGTGGCGGCTTCGCGCGCACCATACCGCGTCGGCCCTCAAGGCTCTCGAGCATGGCGGTCTCTTCCCCGCAAACATAGGAGCCGGCGCCCAGCCGAACCTCGACATCAAAGCCAAAATCAGATCCGAGAATCGACTGGCCCAGCCAGCCCTGCTCGCGCGCGACTCGAATGGCCGTGCCCAGAGTCTCCCAGGCATCGGGATACTCCGAGCGCAGATAAATCATGCCACGATCGGCGCCAACAGCGTAGGCTGCAATGGCCATGCCCTCGAGCAACGAAAAGGGATCGCCTTCCATGAGCATACGATCGGCGAAGGTGCCGCTGTCACCTTCGTCGGCGTTCACACAGATGTATTTATGACGGCTGCTCCGCGCGGATTGGCCGCGTAGAGGTTCCGGTGCCTGATCGGCGACGGTCTGCCACTTGATACCCGCGGGAAAGCCCGCGCCACCACGGCCTCGAAGCCCCGATTCCTTGACCGCGTCCAGGACCTCAGCGGGGCTCCGCTCGAGCGCTGCACGCAACCCCTGCAGGCCACCGTGGCGCTCATAATCCGCGGGATCGACAGGATCAATAATCCCAACCCGCTCATAGATCCACCGCTGCTGACGCGTGAGGAAATCCATCGCCGCCACCTCACCCAGATAAGCTGAATGGCGCTCATCGAGCACGCCCTCGGCAATATCCTCGATGGTCACGTTGGCCCAGCCGACCCTGGGGCCCTGACGGTCCTCTGCGCACTCTACCAGCGGCTCGAGCCACAGCAGGCCCCGGCTGCCGGTCCGGACCACCTCGTCACCGCGGGCCAGCAGCGCCGCCGCCACCTTATCGGCACCCACCGACTTAGCCGCCGCATCCTTGGGGACAAACCAAACCGTCACTTGGCGCCTCCGCCACTAACGCCAGTTGCTTCAATAACGCCGGTCGCTTCACGGGTACGCATAACCCGCGCACGCAGGGTGTCTACTGTTGCGCGCCCAACCAACTGACCGTCGACCAGCGCGGCGGGGCCTAGCGCGCAGTTGCCCAGACAAAAAATGGGTTCATCCACGCCGGTATCTTGCGCAAGCTGCTGATCGTCACGGCAGGTTTGTTGCCAGGCAGCCGCAAGGGCCCGACCGCCCACGGCCTGACAGGCTTCAGCAGCACACAATCGCACGGGGATGGCGGGGGGTGGATCGGTACGCAGATCGGCATAAAAAGACAGCACACCGGTCACATCAGCACGGGATACGTTGCACAGCGTTGCCACCAGCGCCACCGCGGGCGGAGGTACATGACCGTAAACCTCCTGCAGCGCCTGCAGACACAACAAGACCGGGCCGTCGTGCTCACGCACCACGGCCTCAAGGCAAGCTTGCGCCTCCTGCTCGTTCCATTGTGGGTAGGCTGACCTCGAGGTCATGATGTCACCTTCTCTCCCCCAGAGTAGATGTTGAGTCGATCGTCCCGCGCAAAGCCAATGAGGATCAAATCATGAGCGCGAGCGAGATCGACTGCCAGCGTCGTTGGGCCAGACACGGCGATAATCCCCGCCACACCTGCGCTCAACGCCTTGGTCACTATTTCATAGGATACGCGCCCGCTTACCACGAGTACATGGTCGGTCATCGGGAAAATCCCCGACAGGAAACGATGCCCTATGACCTTATCAACGGCGTTGTGTCGACCGACGTCCTCGCGCACGGCGACGATCCGAAGATCCGGGTCAACCAGCGCGGCGGCATGGATCGAGCCCGTCAATTCAAACATCGCTTGCTGATCGCGCATGGCGTCGACCAGCGATAGCACCTGCCGGAGGGGAACTGACCAGGCAGCGGTATGCAGTGTCCCGGCAGGCTTGGGCGCGGCTTCAATCACATCGGTGCTGCAGATACCGCAGGAGCTAGAGGTTAAATACGCACGGGGGACCGGTGGTTCGATCACCGCGTCCAATGATAGCTCGACCGTATCGACAGCCTGCTCCCGGCCCCGGTCACGCTCTTGTGACGCTTTAAG
>CBFHQV010000037.1:0-21083 GCA_965658055.1 Luminiphilus sp.
CTCGCAGGGAGACCCCCAGCCCGTGCTCACAGTTCAGTACTGATTCATCCATAGCGCTTCCCTCCAGCGGGGAGTCGGCGATTAGTGTAAAGTAAACAAGACAGAGTCAATGTTCAACTAATATTACATCCCTTGATAGGCAGCTGCTCGCTCTTCCGGGGCCCGGAGAATGGGGTTATGGAGTCACAAAGGCCGTTAGCTGGCCGAGATCTGGGGTTTGACTGGCCGGTGCCCGATAATGGCTATCGCTGGTGGTATTTGGATGCCTTTAGCGATGACGGCCACGCAGCGCTTACGGTCATTATTTTTGTGGGCAGCGTGTTCTCCCCCTATTATTTCACTGCGCGCCAGCGTGGCGTGGGCAACCCGCGCAATTTTTGCAGCATCAATACTATTTTGTACGGACCTCGTCGTCGGCATTGGTCTATGACAGAGCGAGGGGCGTTAGATCTCATCACCGAATCGGAAGCCATAACGATTGGGCCCAGTCGGGTCGAGGCTTTAGGAGAGACCGGGTTGCGCTTTTCGATTGAGGAGACCTGTGCGCCCATCCCTACCAAGATGAGAGGCACAATCGACGTTGCGTTTGAACACCCCGATAACGAGTGCCATGCGCTAGATGATAAGGGCGAGCACCGTTGGTGGCCGATTGCCCCTCACGCGAAGGTGAGGGTAGTGATGGAAAAGCCCGACGTGCAATGGCGCGGGGCGGGCTACCTCGACAGCAACGCCGGCGTCGCGCCGCTTGAGACCAGCTTCAAAGAGTGGCACTGGCAGCGCAGCGCGCTCTCGGATGAGCATGGGGAGATTTTCTATGATGCAGAGAGCATTACTGGGGACAGGCGATCGCTGGCGCTGCGCTTCGACGCGGCGGGGCGGATCGAGAGTCATGTTGAGACAGCACCTCAGCAACAGCTGAGACCCACCCCGATTTGGCGCGCACCGCGTTCCTGCCGGGGCGAGGACGTGGTGTCTTATCACGTGCAAACCCTGGAAGATTCACCTTTTTATGCGCGATCGAAACTGTCCGTGACTGGCCGCGAACGTCCCCACTCAGTTATGCACGAGAGCCTGCACTTAAACCGATTTAAAGCACCTTGGATGCAGCTGCTGTTGCCTGTCAGGATGCCGCGCCGCGCTTCCAGAATGCCACGATAGTCATCGGTCACTGGGTTTGCTGCTGCTCAATGCCCGCGTCGCGTTGGTCAAGCGCCGCAAATAAATCAAGCGTCCAAAGCAGACGGCGATAAAATCGATGAAAGGGTGAATCGTTAAACAGTGAGGGGGGCTTTCGTTCATGAGGGGCGGCCTGTACTGCGTGAATCATAAAGGCACATTCGCGCAGCGGGGGCTCCATCAGGTCCCTGTTTGATAGCTGCATCCAACGGAGCGATTGCATAACAAGCCGGGTTTTGCCTGCGGCACCGATAATGGCCCGTTTATCTACTGAGTTTCCTCCGCTCGCAATCAGCGCATTGCCGATTTCAGCGTAAAGCAGTCGCGCTGCGTAGATGCCCGGTCGAGCGCCCATAGGCAGTTCGGGTATACCGCTCTCCGCGCGTTCATACAAAGCCGCGGCTTCTTTTAGTAGCCGCTCGATGACTGTTTTTAGTGCTGGGCTGTAACTGGGGTGTTGCAGAAAGTGGTCCGGGTCTATCCCCGCTTCCCGCAGCCATTGCTGAGGAAGGTATAGGCGCCCTGTTTTGGCGTCCTCGCCTACATCCCGGGCAATGTTGGTGAGCTGCATGGCAACCCCTAGGTCAGCAGCGCGTGCCAGTATGCCACCTTCTCGCGACCCCATGATGATGGTCATCATAATCCCTACGACGCCTGCTACCCGGGCACCGTAGTCCAATACATCAGAAAGCGTCTCGTAGCGTTTACCTGTGGCATCCCAAGCAAAACCCTCCAACAGGGCGTCGAGCAATTTCCGAGGAAGATTGTGTCGATGAACGATCCGACTCATGACCCGGTCGACGGTGAAGCTCATGGGTTGTTGTGCGTAGATGGCATCCAGCCGCGATTGCAGTTGCAATAAACCCTGTTGTGGGTCAGAGCCTTCGTCAATCAGATCATCGGCTTCACGGCAAAACGCATAGAGCCCACTGGCATCATTGCGTAAATTTGCGGGCAGTAAATGCGAGGCAACCCAGAACGAACGACTGCCGCCAGAGAGCGTATCCCGGCAATACGCGAGATCGGTATGCGGGGTGGGGAGTTCAATACGCTCGGAGAGAAGCTGCACTCGGCACCACCTCATCTAATACTCGGGCCGAGGAGATCACCCCGGGAATACCTGCACCTGGGTGCGTGCCAGCGCCCACTAAATAAAGCCCTTCAAACTCCTCGCTTTTGTTGTGGGGTCTGAACCAGGCGCTTTGGCTAATACGAGGTTCAAGACTGAATCCTGCTCCTTTGAACGAATTCAAGCGAGTCTCGAAGTCAAGCGGGGTCAGCAGGCGTGATGTGACGATGTGCTGGCTCAGGTCGGGCAACACGGTCTCCGCTAAACGTTGTTCGATAGCCTGCCGGAATGTCTCGGCATGGGTCGTCCAATCGACGTTGGCGTCGAGGTGGGGAACTGGCACCAGGGCGTAAAACGTGTCGCAACCTGCGGGGGCCATAGTGCTGTCGGTGGCTGTCGGCCGATGCAGGTAGAGACTGAAGTCTTGACTGAGTTTTTTCTTTTTGAAGATGTCGTTGAGTAGCCCTTGATAGCGCGGCCCGAGGAGTACCGAGTGATGGGGCACCTCGGGGTACTGCCGGTCGGTTCCGAAATACCAAACGAACAGCCCGCAGGAGTAGGCGGCATTGTCAATTTTGCGATTGGTCCACCGATGTCGTTTTGTGTGACCCAAAAGATGCCGGTATGTCCAAGCCGAATCGGCATTTGAGACCACGATGTCGGCATGGATGACTTCGCCCGACTTGGTGGTGACCCCGGTAACGCGCCGGCCCTCGACGTTGATCCGATCAACCTCGACGTTGCACCTCAGCGTGCTTCCCTGTCCACGAATGAGGCCAACCAGTCCGGTAATGAGCGTTCCAGTGCCCCCCATAGCAGAGAACACGCCGTAGCGTTGCTCCAGGAAGGAGATGAGTGAGTATATGCCAGTGACTGAAAAGGGATTTCCGCCTATTAGGAGAGGATGGAAACTCATCACCTGTCGCAGATGGGGATCTTTGATGTACTGGCTCACAAGGCGGTAAACGCTCTTGTCACTGCGCAGGCGAATGAGCTGGGGTAGGTAAGCAACAAGCTGCATGATTCGGTCGAAGGATTTGAATCCGAGCCGCTCGAAGCCGACGCGGTAGCGTTGTTCGCTGGCTTTTAGATAGCCCAAATAGCCGTCGACATCCTTGGGATTGTAGCTGTTTATCTGATCCAGATTTCGCTGCCGGTCACCGCTATAATCAAAGATCTTGCCGTCGTCAAACCGGATCCGAAAGAAAGGATCCATCGCCTTTAATGTCACGTCATCGGCGAAGCGTTTACCACAAAGCTCCCAGAGTTCCTCCAGTAAAAATGGTGCCGTAACAATTGTGGGGCCCGCGTCAAAGGTGAAGCCGTCTTGGTGATAAACATAGGCGCGGCCGCCCGGCGCATCCAGCTTCTCGAGCACGGTAACCCGGTATCCTCGCGCACCCAGTCGCACGGCCGCTGCCAATCCACCGAAGCCACTGCCGATCACAATGGCATGGGGTCGTCGGTCCCCGCCCTCGTAAGCACGGCCTAGCTTAGTAATATCAATCTGAGTGTTCATTATATTTGACACTCGCGGTGTCTAATTTTCCTGCAGTCTAGCAGTCTGCTTCCCTCAGGGATAGTCCGCTAGGCCTTGGATTTACGTGGCTGCCAGGGTGGCGCGAACAATGTCGATAAATGGGGCGGGGTCCTCTTCGTGGCCCAAATGCCCAAGCGCCGGTATGCGGTACAAGCTGGACTGGGTGATGAAGTCGGCCAAGCGTTCCGATTGCCAGGGTGACACAGTCTTGTCGTTATCACAGGTGACAAGGTGGATCGGGACTCGCAGGGTCGGAAGCTGTTCTCGTTGCGCGCCAAGATCCCAGCCTGCCATCATTTTGAGCGTTCCAAGAATGTGATCGGGTCTGGATAACAACGCTTGATAACAGCTCAGCATGGTTTGTGTGGGATGTGAACCGGTCTCGGTCAACATGTTGCGCACGGGGCGGGTAAACAGACCGTGAGCCGCGGTGATGTAGGCGAGCAACCGGGATCGTGACAGCCAGCGAGCAAGTCGATTAAAGACCGGCGCTGCCGCCGAGCCGAAGGGCAGAAAGGCACCATTGAGTGACACGATAGCGGCGGGGGATAACTGATAATGCAGGGTGAGGTGGGTGGCAATAACGGCGCCTGCGGAGTGACCCACAATGATTTTGGGTTGTGCCCCCAGTGCGCCGAGCAATTTGTGCAGGCTTGCCGCGAAGCCGGCGATATTCACCTGCCCGTCGGGCAGGCTTTCGCTAAATCCCTGTCCGGGTAGGTCAGGCATGACCAGGGTAAAGTTTTGGGCCAACGCGTCAGCCATCCCGGCCCAGCTGTGTGCCGAGGCGCCGGTTCCGTGGATCATGAGCAATACCGGTCCCGATCCACGGACCTGAACGTGCCAGCGCAGGCCTTCAATCGTTACAAAGCGGCTGTACTCGCGATTCGGCCAGTTGTCGGGTAGCACGGGCTCATCAACGGCCCGCACGCTAGTGAGGGAGTAAGACATCGCGTAATCCAGTGGCGGAGGCGTGGGGCATGGCTAGGTAATTACCGTTCAGTGCTGACGCGAGTTCTCGGGCGCGGGTACTTGCGCGGGGAGAGGAGTCGATCAATAAGGTACGACTGGTCAGTTGTTGAAACCTTTTTGCTGCTGTCAGTGCATCGGCCTGAGCCTGAGGTCGCCCGGGCGTCCCATCCCGCGCGATATTGGCCATGCCATCAGTGAAGAATACGGTGGTGGGTGTGATGCCCTGGCGCTGAATCGTCGCGGCCAGTTGCTCTGCCAGTTCGATGGCGTGAGCCAGTGGAGTGCCGCCACCACCGGGCAGTGCGGCAAGCACTTTTTTCGCTCGAACCAGCGAGCGAGTTGGGGGTAGCAGCACTTCCGCCTCCGTGCCTTTAAACGCGATGAGGGCGACACTGTCTCTGCGGGAGTAGCAGTCGGTGAGCAATAGTTCGATGGCTCCTTTGGCTTCAGCCATACGGTGAAGCGCGGAGGAGCCCGACGCGTCAACCACAAAGACCGTCGCGGTTTCCTGCGGCTGCTTGAATCGAGTGACGCGGATATCGCTGGGCTGGATCCGGAGTTTCCTCGGTTCGCCGATGGGCTGACGCAGGCGTTGCCAGGGCGCGGCGGCCCGCAGGGTCGCCATTAAATTGAGTTTGTAGCCCTCTCGGGGTGACCCCGGCATGGCCCCAATCGGTCGACCCCGCTGCTTATTTCGTTGCTGGGTTCCCGCTTTGCCGCCGCTTTTTTGCGGCGCATGGCGGGCCGCCGCACGCCCTTTGAGCTTGTCGAGCAACTGCTTCGGTAGGGTGGCGGCAATCGTTTCAATCAGCTGATCCTCTGGCGGCACCTGTTGTTGTTCTTGCTCGGCGCTGTTTTTACTCTCCTCGACGGGGGGTTCTGTGGATTCCTGGGGAGGATCAGCGGGAGCATCGGGAGGCAGTGGCAGCTGCGTCGCGCGATGGAGCATTCCTAGTCCGATTGCTCTATGCAGTTGTTCGTCGGAGACAGATTGCTCTTGCTCAAGCGCAGCGATAATTCGTGCGATCATCGCGGTTTGAAGCATCGCCCGGGGGGAATGAACCCCTAGCTGTATGCTTGCCACAGCAATCGTACTCAGGGCGGCTTCGCGGAGCTCCACTGACTGCCACCGCCTGCGAGCATCGGCGATATCGGCAGCGGACCAGGGGCACAGCGCGAGGTCCCGTACGCTGATGCCATCGAGCTCAATAGCGAGCCCAAGACGCTCCAGCAGGGCGGCCTGGGGTTGTTCTTCCTCAGCTCCCTCGTCTAAAGCGATCACGCCAAAGGCGGCGTCAGCCTCTCGAGTCATGCCCTCGCGGGCTACCAAAATTTCACCCCGATCCAGACAGCTGCAAAGATGTGCGATGACCCGCCGGTCGGCGCGCTCCGCCATGCTGAGGATCAATGTCCCGCCGTGGCATTGGTTGACTAATCCCTGCTCCCAGCACAGCGTATTGGTGGCCAGAGTGCGGGTGAGGTCAATACCGCCGATCAAGCGCGATTCGGCCACATTACTCGGTACGCGTTTAATGGTGGCTGGATCCAGGAGCGTGCCCAGTTCCTCCAGTAGACTGTCCCGTATGGGGCCGGGAGCACTACGAACGGTTATCCCGCCAAGAGCGTGGGGGGCTGTGGCGTACACTGCCAGAGCCACCAGCGCAAGCTGCCAGCGTTGCGCACTATCTGACCCAGCGGTCGACATCTTCAGCCCATGCTCTCCAGCGCGCGCTCAATCCGCACATCGCTGGTTGACTCATCCAGTGGATCCCGGCGCAGGCGATGGCGCAGTACTAGACCCGATACATTCCGCAGGTGGGAGGGCGTCACTGATTCTTGGCTGTGTAGGGCGGCTAGGGCGCGGCCAGCACGCAACAGCGTGAGCTCTCCACGAAGGCCGTCAGTGCCCAATTTCATGCACAGTTCCGCCGCGAACTCGAGGGCTTCATCGGGGGTTTCGATCTCTGTGACTAGGGCTCGCGCTGCCTCGATGATTTTTCGTTGCGCGGTTTCTTTCCGGCGCCATTTTTTGATAAAGCCCGCCCTGTCACGCTCAAAAGCATCTCTCAACTTGATGATGTTTACGCGATCCTTGATATCCATGGGGGTTGTCACATCGACCGATAGGCCAAATCGGTCGAGAAGCTGGGGCCGCAGTTCACCTTCCTCCGGATTGCCACTACCGACCAGCACGAAGCGCGCGGGATGTTTTATGCTCAGACCCTCTCTTTCTACCAGGTTTTCGCCAGAGGCGGCCACGTCGAGTAGCGCGTCCACGATGTGATCTTCGAGCAGATTAACCTCGTCGATATAAAGGAAGCCCCGGTGCGCTCGCGCCAGTAGACCCGGTTCGAAGGCCTTTTCCCCCGCGTGTAGCGCTCGCTCTATATCGAGGGCGCCCACCACGCGATCTTCAGTCGCCCCAAGCGGCAGATCAACAACGGGTATGGTGATGGACTTGGCTGACAGTTTGTCCTTGGGTCCGGCACACGCCTGGCACAATCCTGTGCTGGCGGCAGCTGGGTCGCAGTTGTAGGGGCAATTCGCTACCGCGTCTATTTTTGGCAGCAGCGCGGCGAGGGCGCGTATCGCGGTGGATGTCCCAGGACCCCGGTCCCCCATAACCAAGACGCCACCAACCCCTTGGTCGACGGCGGCGATCATTAATGCCTGTTTCATGGCGTCCTGCGCCACGATGGCCGTAAATGGGTAGGCTAAAGCCATAGCACGTGAGTCCCCCAGCTAACGATAGTTTGAAGTGTAAACCAGAAAAGACATTACATGTGTACTCACTTTGGGACATAATTGATCGAGTTGAGGGGTTGTGAGATGGCGCTAAGCAAAGCGATTGATGCGGATCTGCAGGAGGTCAGCCTTGGGCCTTCGCTGCCGTCTGTGCATTATTACGTCGACCACAAGGCCTCGGGCTCGGGTGCAGGGCGCTCAGTTGTGCTGATACACAGCATTAATGCGGCGCCCAGCGCCATGGAAATGAAGCCGCTGTTTGACTATTTCCGGGGGAAGAGGCCGGTTTATGCCCTCGAATTACCCGGGTTTGGCCATTCGCCAAGGAAGGATTTTCCTTACTCTCCCGGCTTCTACGCCAAGGTCATCGCAGCGTTTCTCAACAAGTTACCCACTTCTCAGCCAGCCCATGTCATCGCGCTGTCGCTAAGCGCGGAGTTTCTGCTCCGCGCGATATTGGAAGAGGGTGCAAGAGTTGCCGCTAACATATTGATTTCGCCGACAGGTTTGGGGACTCGACAGCCCAAATCCTCGCCGGCGGCCCAGTCGGTGACGGGTTTTTTGGGCCGCTCAGTTATTGGGACAGCGCTGTGGCGGGCGCTGGTATCTCGCCCAAGCATTCGTTTTTTTCTCGGTCAGGCCTTCGAGGGTGATCCGCCGGCGTCGCTGATCAATTATGCCCACGAGACCGCCCACCAGCCGGGGGCCAAATATGCTCCCTTTGCGTTTCTGTCGATGGCGCTTTTCACAGAGAACGCCTTCGATGCGCTGTATGCCCGACTGACTACTCCCTCATTAATCCTTTATGACCGGGATCCCAACATCGGCTTTGAAAGGCTGGACGAGTTGGTCGCCACTAATTCCCTTGTTGACGCTGAGCGCATCAGCCCCTCTCTGGGGCTTCCTCATTGGGAGCACACCGACCGAACGGGGGATTGCATTGTGCGCTTTTGGCAAGCCCTGGGGCACTAGTGGCGCAGGTTTAGCGCGCTCTGAGATCCTCGAGAGCCGCGCGGGCGGCAATGCGCCCAGATAGCGTTGCCATAGGCACGCCAGGGCCCGGATGGACGGACCCCCCTGCAAGATAGAGACCGGGTTTTCGTGTCCGCGCAGCGGGGCGGGTGAAGCTCGACATCATGCCGTGAGACGCGCGCCCGTAGAGCGAGCCGCCGCTGCCCGGGAAAAGGTGGTGAAACTGGCTCGGGTGGCAGATGCTGGCATTACTATCCGACAGGTCGAGACTTAAGCCACAGGCGTCAAGGACATGCTGCGTGTTCGAGGCCGCCAAGCGGAGATCTCGCTCCGACCATGCCTTGCTGTCTCCATTTGCCGGGGCGTTGATTAAAACCAGCAGTCGCTCGGGACCCGCGACAGGTCTTCCAGTCAGCCTATCCTGCGCACAAATATAAACGGTCGGATGCGCGGGTAACCGTTGCCGAGAAAAAATCGCGTTAAATTCTTCGGGGTAATCGTGGTCAAAAAACACGTTGTGATAGCTCAGTGGAAAGTCCTTTACATCGGCCATTAAGCACCACGTGATCGCCGATAGGCCGCGCTTCGCAGCAGAGCTTTTGGTGGTGGCACGGGCAACCTCATCACCAAGCTTGCCGCTGACGAGCGCGCCATGATCCCCATTGAAGATCACGGCATCCGCCGGTAAATGCTCCCCCGTTGTCAGTGTGACGCCCGACGTACGGCCCCGTGTTGTTGTAATGCGGGCTACGTCGGTGTTGAAGTGGAATGATGCGCCATGGTCTTCGGCAAGGCCCTGGATCGCGCGGGCTAGCGAAGACATGCCGCTGGGCAGCATCCAGACCCCTGCCTGTTCGGCGTGGGTTATCAGCATCAGGGTTGCGGGGGTGAGCAGGGGTGAGGACCCCACGTAGGTGGCATAGCGCGCGAACAGCTGCCGCAAGCGGGCATCCTCAAAATAGTTCCCGAGTGAGTTCCACAGGGTCTGGTGTGAGCGCAATCTCAGTAGGGCCCCAATGCGGGTGATCCCAACGCGATAGGCCAGTGACACCGGTGAGGGTTTGGGCGCTGCCATGAAGGTGTCGCGAAGCGTGTCGAATATGTCGGCGGCGTCCGCGCAGAGTTGTTTATAGCCCTCGGCGTCTCGGGTGTTGGCAAACTCTTGAATGAGTCGCGCGCTGGTCTCGACGTCAACATCGAGGTCGAGTTGTCCTCCGCTTGTCCACCAATGCCTGGCGAGAATACTCGCCTGCTCTAAGGATACGGCGCTTTCCAGTGTCGACCCCGCATCTTGAAACAGGGATTCAAATACCCATCGCATGGTAAACACGGTGGGGCCTGCATCAATGGGATGGCCATCCACATTGATGTTTCGCATTTTCCCGCCGGCGCTCGAGGCTCGCTCCAGTACCGTGACGTTGACGCCCGCCGACGCGAGGTCAGCAGCCGCTGCCAGACCACCGGCACCTGCGCCAATTACAATCGCATGACGGTTTTCCATTAAATCCGCGCCTGCCGTAATTTTTGTTGGCGAGTGACCACGCCTTGGTGGTACACGATGAGAAACAGGCCAATGACGAGAGGTATGGCCCACAGGGTGGGTGTAAGCGCCAGTTCAGGCATAAGACGGACAGCGCCGAAAGCGAAGAAGGCCGTGTAAACCGAGATCCCGGCGCCCACGAGGCTCTTGATGTGCTCTTTGACATAGTCGTGGGGCTTGGGTTCGGGTTTAAAAATAAACCAGACATTGGTTGCTACTGTTGCGAACCCCACCAGGGAAAAAGCCATCATCATGGGCTGGCCCAGTTTAAGCCCGACGACGGCGCTGCTGATTGCGGTGATGATAAGCGCCACCTGAAGAAAAATATTGAGCGGTGTCGCGACCGCACGATGATTGCGTTTGTGGCGCAAACTGAGCCGGCCCTGCCAGACTAAATTTACCGTCAGCGTCGCGAGGTAAAGCATCATCCAGCCAAAGATGCCGCTGATCATCGCGGGATCGGCGAAAACCGGATGGCTTTTCAGGTGCGGGTGGGTGCCGGTGGGATCGGACAAGGTTGTCATGGCGATGCCAATGGCGGTGAGGCCGGTCAGCAGGAGTGCATCGGTAAAGAGCTTACCCACACGTCTGTGTGCCTTGCCTCCCTTCCGCCCGACGATAGGAACCCAGAAGCTGAGCAGTCCAATCGACCCCGTCACGATGTGACAGGCGACGAGAATTTCAAAAATGAGATGACTCGACAGCATTACGCCAGCCTCCCATACTGAAGACTTTGATCGTCAAGGAAGTCACCGTGGATAGCGGCCGTCCGTTCATACCACCCCATCCCAAGCCTTTGCCCGCGCTTGCTGCGCTTATTCGAGTGCTCAGACACGGTGATGGTAATTTGCTCGAGCTTTTGCCGGGCGATGCCTATCGGTTTGATGTTGGTAATCTCGGTTACTCGCGCCGGGGAACGGTGTTGTTCAACGATCCTGAGCTCATCCGAATTATCTTGCGTGACGACGGTGCCTTGTTTCCCAAAAGTGACTTGATGGTGAATGCCCTCGAGCCACTTATCGGCGAATCGATCTTTGTCACCGACGGTCCCAAATGGCGGCGGCAGCGCGCCATGATTGATCCCGCTTTCAGCCACATGCGAGTGAACCACGCGTTTCGAGCGATGCAGGAAACGGTTTCCGATCACAAGAAGCAGCTGGACCAGGCGGCTCAGTCTGGGCAGGCTTTTTCCCTTGATCTTGCGATGAGCCACCTGACAGCGGATATCATCTGCCGAACGACCTTCTCGACGCCACTTGAGTCGCAGGTCGCCAGCGAAGTGTTTGAGGACTTTACCGAGTTCGAGCGCTCGGTTGCACAGGTGGATATCTTCCGCCTCATTTTTCAGAAGGCGTGGGCTGAGGTGAAACAACCCGCGACCGTCATGGCGGCCTGTCAAAGAATCAGAGCTCACCTTGGCGATTTGATCGACCCCCATCTTGAGAATCCGTCGCACTTCAATGACATCGCCAGTGACGTTATTGCCGCCCGGGACAGTGATACGGGTGATGCTTTCAGCCGTGATGAACTGATTGATCAGCTGGGCGTGTTTTTTCTCGCGGGCCACGAGACGTCGGCGAGCGCATTGACCTGGGTGTTCTACCTGCTCGCCGTGCAACCCAATTGGGTGGAGATTCTGCGAGAGGAAGTGACGGCGGTTGTCGGCGAGGGCGCCGTCGACTTTGACCACATTAAGCGGTTGACCCGTGTGCGGGCTTTTTTCCGCGAAACCCTGCGATTGTACCCGCCGATCACGTTTATTCCGCGGGTGGCCTTGGGCGACTGTCAGGTTGGCAGCTGCAAACTTAAGCGCGGGTCGCTGGTGATGATCGCGCCCTGGACCCTGCACAGACATCACGCTTACTGGCAGGATCCCAGTGCGTTTAAGCCGGAGCGATTTATCAGCGAAGCGGGTCACGGCTTTCCCGAGGAGGCGTACATTCCCTTTGGCGCAGGCCCGCACACCTGTATTGGCGCGGGCTTTGCTCAGGCAGAGGCGGTTTTGATTATCGCCGAGTTTGTCCGTCGCTACGATTTTTCCGTGGCCCAAAACCAGTCCGTCAGACCGGCGGCCAGGCTCACGACCAGACCGGCTGAGCAGCTCATGCTTCACTGCCGCTTTGCTCCAGCCTAGCGCTACTTGGCGTCTCCCAGAGGGGAGCGATGTCTCGTTGGCAGGCCTCTCCCAACGACATTCCTTTGAATAAGGCGCTCTTTAGAATGGGCCAGGACAGCGGCGTCATCAACAGGAAGGGAAGGGGGTCCCGCCAGCTCCACACGACGTCGCGACTGGAGGCGAGCCATTTAAAAATGCGTAGCGCTTCGCGCCAATTGCCTCTGAACAGTGCCGCGTAGGCCTCAGTCAGTGTGCTGTACCCCCATTGCCATCGATCGATAGTGTTGCTGTACACGGCTCGTAATGGGAAGTTTCCCGCAACCGCGTCTCCAAGGGAGGCTTCGTCAAAAAAGTGAATGCCGCTGGTTAATCGCGGATTGCACTCTATGGGCCATGCCAGGCCGTTTTTATCAACGATAAAGTCAAAGGCGATAAAACCTTCGTAGTCTAAAGAGTCAATAAGGGTTTCAACCCACTGCCGGACTGATGTTTCACCAGGAGAGCCCGGTGAGCATCGTTCAAAGCCTACGGCGACCGTGCCGGCAAAAACACGGCCCTCGTAAATGCTCGTACCGACGACCGAGCCCTGGCGCACCAAGCTTAGGGTGCTCACGGGTTGCCCGACAATTTGCTCCTGAATCACATAACCGCTATCACGGGGAGCGTGGGTTGTGCCTTTACTGCAAAGACTGACTTCCATGCCCGAACAGCCTCGCACTGGTTTTTTAACGTGGTCCGCATCCCGAGCGAGAGTCGCAGCCCTCGGATCCTCGATAGCAAAGGTTGCAGGGACACGTAGTCCCAATGCGCTGGCTTTTTCGATGAAATGCAGTTTGTGTGATAGCTCCTGATAAAGCTGGTGCGCCGGACCAATGAGTTCGACGTTTTCTGGAAGCTGTGGCGCTAAGGGTAGTACGTGGTGAGCTTCTTCAGATACCGGTACCAGAAGGTCGACCGATTCGTGCTGAATGAGTGCCAGGATGGTATCTCGGTAGAGTTTTGGGTTGGTGTTCGGAGGCGGTAGGTAATAAGAGGCATCGACACAGCTGGACGCCCGGGCCACGTGCCACTTAAAGGGTTCGGCCACAACGACACGGTAACCTCGGCTCTTGAGTGCTCTCGCCAGAGTAAGGGCTTTCGGAAGCCGGCCTAACGTCAGCAGTGCGGTTGGCACGGGCTTGCCTCTGCCGTCCTTGACGGACGTAGCGCGTATAGGGGACCGACACCAGTGTAGTCTCCTGGTGGTCTCACTACCTGCTTGGTACAGGCAAGAATCGGCAAGTGCAGTCCTTTTTTATCGCGGGCTTACGCGAAACATGACACATATTAGCGTCAAAAAAAAGTGACAATAGGTGGTTATCTCACCAATCTGCCCCTATGAGCGGGAGCGCCCAAGTCCGCGCCAAGGGCTACGCGAGGCGCTATTTAATTAGCGGCCTCGAAACTGTCGCAGTCCTAAGCGGAGGGCGCGACGAACTCGTACCCGTTATCGCGCATGATGAGCCGAATGTCCTCGGTGCTAAAACCTTCCAGATCTTCGACAAATGCCAGGGGCTGCGCCAGTCCCTCGGCATGGGGGAAATCCGAGCCAAATAGAATGCGATCAGCGCCAATTAAGCGTTTCAATTCTGTGATGTCATCCTCGTAGTAAGGGGAGACCCAGACATGCTCCCGAAAAGATTTCACTGGATCCGTATTGAACAACATCGGCATTTGGCCATAGGCCTTTTTCATTTTTTGAATCAGCGCGGGCACCCAGCTGCTACCGCTCTCGATGGTCGCAACGCGAAGTGTCGGGAATCGATCGAACAGGCCGTCGCACACCAGCGCAGCGCACAGGTCTTGAATGGGTGTGGCCGACATGCACAAATTTTTGGGACTAAAATCGAACGCGCGAAATTCCTCATCTGACCCCCATTGCGACAGATAGGGAAGGTAGCCGCTGTCGCCGGAATGGTAGGCCACAGCAATCCCCGCGCGACTGACCTCTTCCCAGAAGGGGTCGAAGCGAGAGTCAGCGGGAGAGCGGGTCCCGGTCACTTCAACCACGGGCGCGGCGCGCATAACGATCACCTTCGCCCCTTTAGATAGAACCCAATCCAGCTCTTGTAGCGCCCACTCCAGATCCGAAAGGACAAAATAGGGTGCACTAAATAGGCGATTTTGATGGGCAAACCCCCAATCCTCGTCAAGCCAGCGATTGAAGGCTTTGAACGCGGCAAGCATCGCTGGAATGTCATCCTTCAGCGACTCCTCCATGCCAACACCGAGAGTGGGGAACATCATGCACGCCTCGATGCCTTGAGCGTCCAGTTGAGCCAGCCGCGCCGTACGATCTCGGTATTCGATCGGCAGTGGTTCGAGGTCGCCAAAAATTTCACGGATTGATTTATTGTCAGGATTCCGGCCACGAAAGTAATCGTCAAGGCAGCCTGGTTTAGCTACGGGGTCAAACGTAGGATTGGGGATGAAGCGATTTACTTTACCGCCGACAAGCAGGCGCTTTTTTCCGTTGACTTCAGCCCACTGTATCGCGCGATGTTTATAAGCGGGATCGATATAACGTGTAAACGCATCTTCGGCTTCGTAGTAGTGGTGGTCTGCATCGAAAGCGAGGTAGTCAAGTTTAGTCATGATCTATGTCCGAAGTGTCCCAGTTAGATGTGGATAAAATACAAAGATGTCACCTTGATCCGTTACGGCCCACCCGCGCCAGTGTACCGAAGATAATCGGTTTAGTAGGGGCTTTCCTGCGGCAGGTCCTGGCGCGTCTTTATACCAAGCGCCGTATGAATATCTTCTAGCAGTAAATAAAGGGTCGGAATCAAGATCAAGGTAACGCTAGTAGCGAAAATCACGCCAAAGCCCAAGGAGACGGCAAGAGGTACAAACGGGGCTGTGTCCAGATCGGCGTTAAGCATCAATGGGATAAGGCCCACGAAGGTGGTAACCGAGGTAAGAAAGATCGGTCTAAACCGCTCTGTGCCCGCAAGCACTACCGCGTCAAAGACAGACATGTTTGGGGTTCGTTTGTTTCGGTTGATGAAGTCGACGAGAACCAGGCTTGAGTTAATGACGACACCTGAGAGCGCAACCATCCCCAGCAGAGAGAAAAACACAAGGTCATATCCCATGAGGTAGTGACCGACTACAGCGCCAATAAATCCAAAGGGTATGCTCGCCATGACAACGAGAGGTTGCGTGTAGGACTTGAGTGGCACGGCCAGCAAGCTGTAGATCACGATGAGCGCGAGTACGCTCGTTCTCGCCAAGCCATCAAGTGCGCTGGCTCGCTCTTCTGCTTCTCCCGCTAACACAAGCGACACGTTGGGGTAGCGATTTTGAAAATCGGTAAGGTGCTCACGCTCCATCTGAGCGAGGATGGATTCTGGCGCGACAACAGAGCGATTGGCATAGGCTGTGACGGAAATTGTTCGTTGGCCATCCGTTCGTTGTATTGTTGCATTGCCCTCAGACATAGCTATTGAGGCAACCGCCAGTAGCGGTACTTCAGTGTCATCGGGTAGTCGCACAAACATGTTTTCAAAGGCGCTAAGCGATGTACGCTCAGCTCTCGGATAGCGAACCATGATGCGGACATCATCCCGGCCGCGTTGGACCCGCTGAGCTTCCGACCCATAAAAAGCGTGGCGGACCTGATTGCCCAAATCGGCTTGAGTGAGGCCTAGGGACTCTGCCTCGGGTCGGACTTTAATTGTGTACTCCTGCTTACCCGCGCGGTAACTGTCGGTGATGTCAAAGATGCCATCGAAACTCCCCAGAATTTCGCTTATCTCGTGGGCAGCCTGACCTAACACCTCGATATCCCGTCCCCTGAGCTCAAGATTGATGTCCGGGCCCAATGACACAGCTGCAGCCGTAAAGCTCTGCTCGACCACATCAGGCAATGCCGGTGTTAGGGCTCTCCAGCGCGCGGCGGCCTCTGTCGGAGTCATCCCGTGACGCTCTCGATGCGGTTTGAGATTGAGTCCAATTTCGGCAATGTGGCTACCGGTTTGGCCGGTATTGCCCAGCGAGCCGACTGACAACGGCATGCCAACTGAAACGAGTTCAGAAACGATTGCTGACTCACCGTCGGGAGAGGCTTCGGTCATCTCCTGGTCCAGCGTCGCCGCCGCTGCTTGGATCTCAGCAACAAGGGTTTTTGTTTCCTCAATCGGATAGCCTTCGGGTAAGACTAATCTTGCAATGAGTAAGTCCCCGGCGACCGAGGGGAAGAACTGAAACAGGACTCTGCCGCTAGCTAACATGCCCCCCATGACGACCATGATCGCCAGCGCGATGGACAGCGTGATGTAGCGATACTGCAGGCCAAGAATAAGCCACCGCTTGTACCGGCCGGTGGCAAAGTTCTCGAGCGACTTCACCACGCGGTCCTGAAAGGCCTCCCAGCGCGCGCCAATTGCGGTTTTTCCGCGGGAGCGACGTCGATGAGCCAAGTGCGCGGGCAAGATAAGCTGGGACTCTATCAGGCTAAACAGCAAGCAGAGGATAACCGTCCAGCCGATCGCCCCAAAAAACTGGCCGAGCATGCTATCGACGGACACGACGGGAATAAAGGCGGCCATTGTCGTGAGGACCCCAAAAAATACCGGAACGGCTACTTCGCTGGTTCCCATCACGGCGGCGCTTCTGGGGTTGTTCGTGAGCTGTTCCCGGGTGTAGATCCGTTCACCGATGACAATGGCGTCATCGACCAAGACGCCGAGGGACAGTAAAAAACCCATGAGTGAGAGCGTGCTAATCCCTAGGCCAAACGAAGGGAATAGGGCGATCGCGCCCAGTATCGATACGGGAATACCCGCGGTGACCCAGAGGGCAAGCCTGACCCGGAGAAAAAGCGAGAGGGTGATGATCACGAGGATAAGGCCGCCTAACGCGTTATCAATCATGGTGCCGAGTCTGCCAATCAAGTCGTCACCTTCATTGCGCCACACTGTCAGCGAAATTCCCTTGGGAAGGGAGTGGACTTTGGTGTCAATATAGGCGATTACATCCCGAGAGATTTCCAAAGTGTTGTCTGCACCGATTCGCCAGATTTGGAGCATTTGAGCGCGCTCACCGTTAATGCTGGCGTATTCATCTCGCTCTTCAAAACCATCAACGATTGTCGCTATGTCGCCGAGAACAACGCGAGTGCCATTTGCGTTCGCTATAACGACAACATCTTCAAGTGCCGTACCCGTATATCGCTGGCCGGTGCTCCTCAGTCTGATGTCGCCGCTGCTCGATTTTATCAGCCCACCGGGGATATCGACGCTACTTCGTTGGATCGCGGTCGATACGTCCGCCATAGTCAACCGATGACGCTTCAGCATTGCTTCATCAAGTTCAATCGAAATTTCGTCAGGTCGGACGTAGACCGTATCAACAAGGCTTACAGAGGGGATTTCAAGGAGGTCTTCCCGTATTTCCTCAGCAAGTCGTTTCAGTGATCGCTCGTCAGTATCACCGTGAACGGCCAGTTGCATTACCATGGATCGTACGGTTACCTGCGCAACGATGGGTCGTTCCGTGCTGGCGGGGAAAGACGTGATCGCATTGACCTGCGCTTTGATGTCATCGAGAGCCTTCGTGGGGTCGGCTTGGATGATCAGCTCGACAGCGACGGTGCATTGTCCTTCCGCGGCGGTAGTCTTGACCTTGTCGATACCCTCAATGCCCTGTATCGCTTCTTCAATACGGGTACACACACCCGACTCGACTTCAGCGGGCGCGGCACCGAGGTAGGGCACAGTCACGACAACGGCGGGGACTTCGATATTCGGGAATTCCTCTTTGCGAACTTCCGCGAGTCCTAGGAGGCCAGACACAATCAGCATGAACATCAGTAGATTGGCTGCGACCGGATTGTCTACAAACCAGGCAATGAGTTTTTGCATGTTTCGACGCCTACTCGACGACCGACACCGGCATCCCCTCCACGACATACTGTAGCGGAGATACGCAAACGGTTTCACCCGGGCGCAAGCCCGCGGTGATTACGGCTAGATCCTCTTCAAAACGGAGTATTTCAACGTTCCTGAAGTGGAGTGTTTGATCGTCATCGACAACCAACACTTGGCTATCATTTCTAATGGCAGATCTTGGGAGTAGCACGGCATCATTGAGGGTATTTCCCTCGATCAGGGCATTCAAAAAAAGACCAGCGGGTAACGCGACGCCATTTTTATTTACAGTTTCCTCAACGCTCACGATGACGTTTAGCATTCGGGATTTCGCTTGGATTTCGCCATCAGTTCGCACCAAGTGTCCCTGCCATTCCTGTCGAGTGCCCCCAAAACGTGCCCACAGGGTCACGGCGGATGATTCATCATTGATGAAGAACCCGGCCTGCATTATCTCGCTATTTAAATAGGCTAGCTGGCTGTCTGGTAAGGGTATTCGAACCTCCATGCTGTCGCTGCTGTAAATGTCCGCGACCACCTTGCCAGGCTGTAAAAATTGTCCTATGTCAATGTACTCGTTTTTCACCCTGCCATTGAATGGCGCTACCATGGTCGCTCGTTCCAGGTTCCTGCCCGCTTGATCGAAATCAGCTTCGGCGTTTAGTGTAGCGGCGCTGGCTACTGTCTGTGCGCGTTCTGCTTGAGCGAGCGCCGAGTCACTTACCATCTCCTTGGCCATCAATGCTTTGAGTCTGTTTAGTTCTGAGGTCGCGTACGTAAGCTCTGCTTGTGCGCGCACCACACTTGCCTGCGCCTTTTGATGTTGAATGCCCAGGTCTCTCGTATCGACTCTAAGCAGTGTTTCACCCTGATTGAAATGTCCGCCCGAGCGAAGACTGGGTGAAACCCAAATTACTTCACCGGGCACCTGGGCAATCAAGGATGTCTCGGTGATTGCCCGTGCAGAACCCTCGGCTTTAACACGCAGTGTATGTGGTTGCGTAATTACCCTTGTGGCGCGGATGGTTGTAGGTTGACGCTCGGATGTGGAATGCGTCAGTTCGGGCTGGGTGCCAACGAGCAGTCCGTATATCAGCAGGGCGCCCCCGAGGATGAGTGCTGGCAAGATAATGCGAGAACGTGGCGTGTTTAGCGGTGTATTGCTCATGCTGGTTTCGCCGTATTCACTGTTGGTAAATGGGGTTTCATGTCTATGGTCATATCAAAAGCGACCCTGACTGCACGGCGGTAGTGAGCGTAGCCCATAGTTAGATAGAGTCCGCCGTGATCCGTCGTAGGGTGTGGCGACCGGATTCAAACTCTCCCATGTATACGCCATAGTTGCCGAGCTCATGGTCTCGGTAGAATAAATGAATTCCCTCGACAACATCTGGGTAAGCGTAGTTACCAAAGTCGACCTCATCGTAACTCAGCAATGCGACCTCCGAGGCTTCCTCCGTGGGTTTGACTGAGCAGTCAGCAAGCGACCCTCGATATACAAGATAGATTTGATTCATTTCGGGCAGAGAGCCTATTAAAAATAGCGTGAGAGATTTTGGGTCAACCGATCCACCGGTCTCTTCATGAAGCTCTCTTGCCGCCGAGACGGGGGGCGTTTCCCCGGGCTCCAAAAAGCCCGAGGGCAAAGCCCAGCATCCTTTTTGGGGCTCTGTCGCTCGCTTTAGCCAAAGCACTTTGTTCCCGACGGTCGCTATGCAGGATGTCTGAATCGTCGGCTTCTCGAAATGGGTGGTGTTGCATGCTGAACATGTAACGTGCTGTCGGACGGAGTCCCGTCTGAGGACTGGCGACAGAGCCTCGCCACATGTGGGGCAGTAGTTCACGATATCTTTGTTCTGGTTGCCGCTACCTAGAACGGAAGGCCATCATCGATGGCATGATTGCGATCCGCGGGTGTTTCCACTCCGGGAACATGGTAGGTGCCGTTCAAGGGAGCTTGAATTGTCTCGACATCAGAGCGGTCAGCATAAAACTGGCCATACCACTTTCGATTATTGAGAAAAGGTCCCTCGGTCTTCATCGCCATAGGTTTTATCGCGGGAGCCTTGTGCTGCCAAATTTCGAAGTCCTTCGAAAAAGCCTCAAGGGCCCCAGCCTGAATCATTTTTGCGGTGGCTTTTTCCTCATCATTGATCTCACCGCTGGATGATTTAATGAGGCAGCCATGCCATGCCTTGATGCGACCATCAGCAACCGGCGTGTTCGCGATAAGCTCGAACTGTGTGGTGTCGCCCCAGACCTGTTTGCTCAGTAGAATCCCGGGTCCCGTGTACCACGTGGTGGTGTATAGCATGACGCCGCCGTACAGCGTCATAGGGCCGCCCTGACGCTGAATCAGAACATGTTCCTTGATCTCATTCTCGAAGTACTCACAGGGTGCTCCGTGTGTCGGCCCGAGGTGACGGTTATCAGCCATGTTGTCGAGAACTTCCTGCGGGTGAATGTCCAATTCCGGCAGGTGATCAAGATCCCAATGAATCCAGCCTGACTCGTCCCATTGCGGCAGATAGGGCGGGGGATAATCGGGTGCTTCGCCTTGTTCATCAAACCACATCATGATGCAACCCATGTTATCGACGACGGGATAGGAGCGAATCGAGGCGGATTTGGGACAGGGGCCATCGTGGTAGGGGATATCATCCACGTGGCCCTCAGCGTTGTATCGCCACCCATGGTAGGGGCATCGGATTGAGTCCCCTTCGATGTGTTTGCCGCCCACATCGGCAATAACGATCATGGCGCTGGTGTTTTTCGCTAAATGTGTCCCCATGTGACTGCAGTAGGCGTCAAGCATGACGGGCTTACCGCTCTCACCGCGATACAGGGCGAAGTCGCGACCAAAAAATGTGACCCCAATAGGGCCTTTGTCCAGTTCGCAACTTTCCGCCACGACAAACCACCCTCGGGGGAAGGTGTTGGGTCCCAATCCGTAATCTGCTGCCTTTGCCATTGTTTTTCTGCTCGTTTGTTTAATTTCAGCTCACTGCTGGTTATGACCTAGCATATGCCAATCGCCGTGGTAA
>CBFHQV010000038.1:0-20722 GCA_965658055.1 Luminiphilus sp.
AGACCGCAACTGTGCCTCGCGGTCGCGCTGGCAAATGGTAACCCTGAGCCCGGTCTGGCATCCGCGGCAGCTGTGGCTGTGGAGCTCCTCCACTGCGCCTCGCTCGTCCACGATGATCTCCCCTGCTTTGATGACGCGACAACACGCCGAGGAAAGGCCTCGCTGCACGCCAAATTCGGCGAGCGGATTGCTGTGCTTACCGGCGATGCCCTGATTGTTGCTGCTTTTCAACACATGGCTCGGGCAGCAAATACTGTCTCCGATCCAACTCGCTTAGCCAGTGTCATGGGCATTGTCAGCGCGGGGGTCGGCGCACCGATGGGTATTTGCGCCGGGCAGGCCTGGGAATGTGAAAGCCGCGTGGACGTCTCGCTTTATCACCGGGCTAAAACAGGCGCCTTGTTTGTCGCGGCAACTTGCGCGGGTGCCGCCGCCGCGGGGGTTCCCACACCCGGCTGGGTGGAACTCGGCAACAGTATCGGCGAAGCTTACCAGGTGGCCGATGATATTCAGGATGCTATCGCGGACCCGGACAGCATTGGCAAGCCAACCGGCATTGATATCGCCCTTGATAGGCCGAGCGCGGTAAGAGAGCTCGGAATCGACGGTGCGGTGAAGCGCTTGGAAGCCTGTATCACTCGAGGCCTTGACTCCATACCCGCCTGCCGAGGACGTAGCCAACTCCATGCGGTGGTGCAAAAGCATTCGAATCGGTTCTTCCCCAAGGGAATCAAACGCTCTGCAGCCTGACTGATGGAAGCCTTTTCGTCCTGTTCGAGCAAGCGCGACCATCCCCTCACCTGGCGCATGAAGTGGCATCGCTACCGGAATAAGCTACTGAGCAATCCGGCCTTTCAACGCTGGGCTGCGCGCAATCCTCTGACCCGATCCATCGGGCACCGCAAGGCACTTGCCCTTCACCACTTAACCGCAGGATTTGTTTATTCCCAGACCTTAAGTGCCATTGTTAATCTAGAGTTACTTGACCGCTTAGCAGACGGGCCTGTGCACACCGATGAGATTGCGCAAGGTTCAGCGCTGTCGATTGCGGCCGCTGAAACGCTACTTAAAGCGGGTGGGTCACTGGGTCTGATCGAAGCCTACGGTAACGGCCTGTGGGGGTTGGGCGAACTGGGAGCTGCAATGCAGGCGAATCCGGGCATTGCCGAAATGGTCCGGCACCACGAGCATTTATATCAGGACCTTGCCGACCCGGTCCGTCTATTGCGACATCGGGAGGGGAGCGCGCTTTCGCGCTACTGGCAGTACGACACTGTACTCGCTGGACAGGGCAACCCCCAGGTCTATAGTCAACTGATGCGCGAATCCCAAGCCATGATTGCAGATCATGTGCTTGACGCAATCGATCTCTCAGGCTGCCACTTACTGGTCGACATTGGCGGCGGCACCGGCGCCTTTGCGGGTCGAGCCTTGGATGCCTTTAACACCCTGAAAGCTACAGTTTTTGACCTCCCCGCGGTCGCTACTGCTGGGGCTGAACTCAACATCGACAACCCGAGGCTGCGCTTCGCCGGTGGCGATATGTTCACCGGGCCGCTGCCACTTGGTGCCGACGTCGTGTCATTCAACCGCGTACTTCACGACCATGATGATGACAAGGTCAGGAAAGTGCTCCGCAACGCCTATTCCGCGCTAAAGCCCGGCGGCCAAATCGTTATTGCTGAACCCATGGCCGAAACCACCGGCGCCGAGCCCATTGGGCACGCCTATTTTGGGCTTTACCTCTGGTCACTAGGCAGCGGCCGGCCGCGAACCCTTGAAGAGCTCTCTCGATTCCTTCAAGAGGCCGGCTTTCACGAGCTCGCAGAGCAAAAAACCCCCATGCCCTGCCTCGTGCGGGTGGTGACAGGTATTAAACTAATTTCGTAACTTTTTCTTGACACCTGCTTATGTCTGATTAGACTTACAGTTTAATGCCGGAATAATACCTAAATCCTATCCGGCACAACGAAGGCGCGCGCACATTAAGAGCGCCTTTCTGGAGTGGTTACATGGCGCAGTCAGCGACAGCAGTCGTCTTCGAATCTCCCGGGAATCTGTCCCTGCGGGAGGTGTCCTTGCCTGACTGTGACCCCACGGACTGCCTCGTCGAAATAGACTACTCAGGCATTAGCACCGGCACCGAGCGGCTCTTGTGGCGCGGTGAAATGCCCCCCTTTCCTGGGCTTCGGTACCCCCTCGTCCCCGGCTACGAAAGTGTTGGCCGGATCGTCCTTGCTGGCGCACACGCGTCACTGACACCGGGTACTCGGGTTTTTGTGCCAGGAAGTCGCGGCTTTCAGGATGTTGAGGGCTTGTTTGGCGGGGCGGCAAAACGTCTGGTAGTGAATTCCAGTCGATTGATTCCCCTCGACGACAGCATCGCTGAGGAAGGCGTGTTGCTGGCGCTTGTGGCTACCGCGGTGCATGCGCTCCGACGCTTTGATGGTGGCCAACTCCCCGAACTCATCATCGGCCACGGCGTGCTGGGCCGGTTGATCGCCCGAATAGCCCTCATGATGGGCGCTGACAATCTGGTGGTATGGGAGCGCGACCCGCTACGCGCCCAGGGCGGTGAGGGCTATCGAGTCATCGCTCCTGAGGAAGACTCCGCAAGCTACAACCAAATCTGCGACGTCAGTGGAGACGCTGAGATTCTCAATGCCTTATTCCCGCGCCTGAATCATCGCGGCACCGTTGTGTTGGCAGGTTTTTATCACGGGGCTGTGCAGTTCGCGTTCCCCCCCGCTTTCCGTTGTGAAGCGACCATTGCCATCGCAGCCGAGTGGCATGCTGACGATCTGAATTTCGCAACGAGCTTGCTGCAGGAACACGCCATTCGCGTTGACGACCTTATTACTCATCGTTTTGCGGCGAGTGACGCTGCTCCGGCCTACACCACGGCTTTTTCTGATCCGACGTGCCTAAAACTGATTCTCGACTGGAGATCCCTATGAGTCCAACTGAAGCTGCCCGCGTCTATGACCCTGGCCTCGAAGCGAGTGGCGCAAGGGCGGACATCATCGCCACCGCGGCAGAGGCGGCGCCCAAGACACAAATTATCGCCATTTACGGCAAGGGAGGCATTGGCAAGAGCTTCACGCTTTCTAACCTCTCCTACATGATGGCGCAGCAGGGCAAGAAGGTTCTTCTGATCGGCTGCGATCCAAAGAGCGACACTACGTCCCTTCTTTTCGGTGGCAAGGCGTGCCCCACCATCATTGAAACGGCCTCGGCGAAAAAAGCGGCTGGTGACGAAGTCCGCGTGGAGGATGTTTGCTTTAAGCGTGACGGGGTATTTGCGATGGAACTGGGAGGCCCCGAAGTGGGTCGTGGCTGCGGTGGTCGAGGCATCATTCACGGCTTCGAAACCCTCGAGAAGCTCGGGTTCCACGATTGGGATTTTGACTACGTGCTTCTTGATTTTTTAGGTGACGTGGTTTGCGGTGGCTTCGGCCTGCCGATAGCACGAGACATGTGTCAGAAGGTCATCGTGGTTGCCTCGAATGACCTACAATCCCTATACGTCGCCAACAACGTCTGCTCCGCGGTGGAGTATTTCCGCAAACTGGGTGGCAACGTGGGTGTCGCGGGGATGGTAACCAACAAAGACGACGGCACTGGAGAAGCACAGGCTTTTTGCAAAGCCGCGGGAATACCGGAGCTAGCAGCAATTCCTGCTAACGAGGACATTCGCCGCAAGAGCGCCAACTACGAAATTATCGGCCATCCCGAGGGGGAATGGGGATCTCTGTTTGCCGATCTGGCAGCCAACGTCGCCGCGGCGCCGCCACACCAACCGACTCCGCTTACTCAGGATGAACTGCTTGGGCTCTTCGATGGCGACTCAGTGGGTCGCGACGTTGTACTCCAGCCAGCATCTCTTGAAGATCTTTGTGACGTTGAGAAGATCAATCGGCCATCACTTGAGGTCGTTTATGACGATGTCTGAGCACCAAATAAGTGACACCGATAGCGTGATCGCCTCCGATACCACACCCGAGGCCATTGGCTGCCACGGTGATCGTGAGGCGCTGGCGAACGGAGCCGGGGGTAAGGCAAATCAGGAGCTGCTAGCGCAGTATGCCGAGGACTACCCCGTTGGCCCCCACGACCAGCCCCAAAGCATGTGCCCGGCATTCGGCTCATTGCGCGTCGGCCTTCGAATGCGGCGAACGGCAACGGTTCTCAGCGGATCGGCCTGCTGCGTTTACGGCTTGACGTTTACCTCACATTTCTACGGTGCTAGGCGCACGGTCGGGTACGTACCCTTTGATTCGGAGAGCCTGGTCACCGGTAAGTTGTTTGAGGATATTCGCGAATCAGTGCATACCCTTGCTGACCCTAAAAAATATGACGCGGTAGTTGTTATCAACCTCTGCGTCCCTACCGCATCAGGTGTGCCGCTCGATTTACTGCCAAAAGAAATTAATGGCGTTCGCATTATTGGCATCGACGTGCCCGGCTTCGGCGTCCCAACTCACGCCGAAGCAAAAGATGTGCTGGCGGCCGCCATGCTCAAATACGCACGCGCCGAAGCCGCTGCCGGACCGGTTGCTCGACCTAGGGGCGGCGATTCAGCAGAGAAACTACCGTCTATCGCTCTGCTGGGCGAAATCTTTCCGGTCGATGCCATCATTATTGACCGACTACTCAGACCGCTTGGCATCGCGGCGGGTCCCGTCGTACCAACCCGGGAGTGGCGTGAGTTATACGGCGCCATGGCCTGTGATGCGGCGGCGATGCTGCACCCCTTCTATGTCGCCTCACAGCGAGAGTTTCAGGCCGCGGGGAGACCGGTCATCGGGTCCGCACCTGTCGGTGTTGAGGGCACCATTGCGTGGCTAGGAAAAGTCGGCGACCAATTTGGTCTGTCACCCTCAGTGGTGCAGACACAGCAAAATGCGATGCGAGGGGCGATCACTGCTGCGCTCGCAGAGAACCCCATCAAGGCTCGGATAACGCTCTCGGGCTATGAAGGGTCAGAACTTCTGGTTGGACGCCTGCTTGTGGAGAGCGGTGCCGATCTTCGTTATGTTGGCTCTGCCTGCCCGAGCACCAAGTGGAATCAAGAAGACCGTGAATGGCTCGAAGCCCACGGTGTTTGCGTCAAGTTTCGAGCGTCCCTCGAAGATGACCTCTGTGCCATGGATAGCTTCGAACCCGATCTTGCCATCGGTACAACACCGGTTGTGCAGCATGCCAAGGAAGCAGGTGTTCCCGGCCTGTACTTCACCAACCTTATATCCGCCCGCCCTCTAATGGGGCCGGCGGGTGCGGGATCGCTCGCGCAAATTATTAATACCGCGGTGGGTAACAAACATCGATTCGATGCCATGGACGCGTTTTTTGAGGGCGTCGGCTCGGGTGAGGCCGCTGGGGTTTGGACAAAAGAAACCGCTCGTGAAGCCGGTCTCACACGAATCGGGGGGGCAGCCTGATGTTAGTGCTTGACCACGATCGTGCTGGCGGCTACTGGGGATCGGTTTATATCTTTACCGCGGTCAAGGGACTGCAAGTCATCATTGATGGCCCCGTGGGGTGTGAAAACCTGCCCGTAACCTCAGTCCTTCACTATACCGATGGTCTCCCCCCCCATGAGCTGCCGATCGTTGTCACCGGTTTGGCTGAAGAGGAGCTTGGTCAACGGGGTACGGAAGGAGCGCTGCGTCGCGCGCATAAAACGCTCGATCCGGACATGCCCAGCGTCGTTGTCACCGGTTCGATCGCTGAGATGATTGGCGGCGGTGTGACCCCTGAAGACACCAATATCAAGCGGTTCCTGCCCCGCACTATCGACGAAGACCAATGGCAAAGCGCCGACCGCGCACTGGTCTGGCTGTGGGAGCAATACGGGACCCGAAAAGGCAAGCGCAAAGTAGAGTCGGAAGCGCCCTTGGTCAATGTTATCGGCCCCGCTTACGGCTACTTCAATACCGCATCTGACCTCGCCGAGATCAAGCGTCTGATCGAGGGCATTGGGGCTAAAGTGAATCTCGCCTTCCCGCTGGGTTGTAACCTAACCGACATCCCCAAGCTGGGAGACGCGGCAGCCAATGTCTGTATGTACCGTGAATTTGGCTCAAAGTTATGCGAAACACTTGAAAAGCCGTGGTTCCAGGCTCCGATTGGGCTTCACAGCACCACGAAATTCTTGCGGGCTCTGGGCGAAGAACTCGGATTGGATCCCGAGCCGTTTATCGCAGAAGAAAAACACACCACACTGAAACCGGTGTGGGATCTATGGCGATCGGTTACTCAGGACTTTTTCGGCACCGCCAACTTTGGCGTATGCGCAACAGAAACCTATACCCGCGGCCTGCGTCATTTCCTTGAGGACGAGCTTGGCCTGCCCTGCTCTTTCCATTTTGAACGAAAGGCCGGTGTTAAACCTAATAACGAAGCGATTCGTCAGGCGATCGCCGACACCGCGCCCTTGATCGTGTTTGGCAGTTACAACGAGCGGATGTACCTAGCGGAGCTTGGCAGTAAGAGCATCTATATTCCCGCATCGCTTCCCGGAACCATCATCCGCCGACATACCGGCACACCGTTCATGGGTTACGCGGGCTCCTGCTACCTCCTTCAGGAGGTGTGCAACGCGCTCTTCGATGCCCTGTTCAATATCTTGCCTCTGGGTACAGAGTTGGACCAAGTCGAATCGACACCGGTCAGAGCAGATATCCGCTGGGCCGATGACGCGGAAGAAATGCTTCAGACACTGGTTGCAAAGCAACCGGTTCTGGTTCGGATTTCAGCAGCCAAACGGATTCGTGATGCAGCCGAGCACGCTGCCCGCGATGCGGGTTCTGAAGCCGTTGTAAAAGAACATGTTTTGCACGCAGGACATGAATTTAAAACCGATGACGCAGCCTGACGAAATAAGGGGAGTGAGTTATGTCCGCAGCATTTGGTAACAAGCAACAAAGCTTAGGAGAGCGCCTGCAGTTTCGATTTCTGGTTGGCCTGGCGTTCTCTTGGTTCTTTATCGGTGCGGTGTGGTGTCGCCTGACTTTTCAGTCAGTGGAGCACGCGGCGCCAGGCGAGAGCTGCTTTCAGGCAGCAAAAAAAGCAGCGTACGGCGTGGTGCCCTACGCATTTATGAAAGTTTGAGATTTTAACGCGCCGCGCAGGATGGTGGCGCAAAGCGAGAAGAGACCCGGCATCGCGATAGGGATGACCGCACAACCGGATTGAGGGACATGACATGTCATTACTAAGCTTTGAGAAGAAGTATCGTGTCCGGGGGGGCACACTGATTGGAGGCGATTTATTCGACTTCTGGGTAGGCCCCTTCTACGTGGGGTTTTTTGGCGTCAGCACGGCGTTCTTTACAATTCTTGGCACGGCGCTGATTCTCATTGGCGCCTCTCAGGGTGACACCTGGAACGTGTGGCAGATCAATATTGCGCCCCCAGACCTGTCCTATGGGCTCGGCGTCGCACCGCTTGATGAAGGCGGGTTATGGCAGCTCATTACCATATGTGCAACCGGTGCCTTTGGTTCTTGGGCATTACGGCAAGTGGAGATCTCGCGCAAACTAGGTATGGGCCTCCATATCCCCTTTGCTTTTAGCTTCGCCATCTTGGCCTATGTCACTCTGGTGATTATCCGACCCGTCCTGCTCGGTGCTTGGGGTCATGGATTTCCCTACGGCATCCTGAGTCACCTCGACTGGGTATCCAATGTGGGCTACCAGTTCCTGCATTTTCATTACAACCCCGCACACATGATCGCGATTACTTTCTTCTTCACCACCGCGATGGCGCTTTCGATGCATGGATCGCTGATCTTAATGGCAAGCGATCCAGCTGACGGTGAAAAGGTAAAAACGGGCGAACATGAAAACACTTTTTTCCGCGATGACATCGGTTATTCCATTGGTGCTCTCGGCATCCACCGTGTCGGCCTCTTCCTCGCTTTGAGCGCCGCCTGGTGGAGTGCTCTGTGCATCGTGCTGAGTGGCCCATTCTGGACAAAGGGCTGGCCAGAATGGTGGAACTGGTGGCTTGAACTGCCGATTTGGAATTGAGGGGTACTGACTCATGATTGAATACCAAAATATCTTTACGCAGGTACAGGTCGATGCTCCGGATTACCCCGGTGTGCCTATCGGCAAAGACGAAGAGCACCGCATGGGCGGGCCGATCCACAGCTGGATCGCAGGGAAACTGGGCGACGCACAGATAGGTCCGATTTACCTGGGGCCATCAGGTTTCATGGCCTTCCTGTTCGGCGGGCTGGCGTTTCTCATCATCGGCCTCAACATGTGGGCATCAGTTAACTGGGATCCCATCCAATTCATACGACAGCTTTTCTGGTTGGCATTGGAACCACCGGCGCCTGAGTACGGTTTGAGCATCCCGCCGCTAAACGAGGGAGGTTGGTGGCTGATGGCAGGCTTCTTCCTAACCGCCGGCATCCTCCTTTGGTGGTGGCGAACCTTCCAGCTAGCGCGCAATCTCGGCATGAGCAACTATCTCTCTTGGGCATTTGCCGGAGCGATTTGGCTATACCTCGTGCTGGGGTTCTTCCGGCCCATACTGATGGGCAGCTGGAGTGAAGCCGTGCCCTTCGGCATTTTCCCCCACCTTGATTGGACTGCGGCATTCTCCATGCGCTACGGCAATTTGTTCTACAACCCGTTCCACATGTTATCGATCGCATTCCTTTATGGCTCCGCCGTTCTGTTCGCCATGCACGGCGCAACGATCTTGGCTGTAAGCCGCTACGGCGGCGATCGAGAAATCGATCAGATCACCGACATCGGCACCGCAGGTGAGCGTTCAATGCTCTTCTGGCGCTGGTGCATGGGTTTCAACGCATCAATGGAATCCATTCACCGCTGGGCCTGGTGGTTCGCTGTTCTCACAGTGATTACCGGCGGTATCGGCATCTTGCTTACCGGAACCGTGGTCGAGAACTGGTATTTATGGGGTGTGAAGCACGGTATCGCACCTGCCTATCCCGCCGTCGACGCCATGCCTGTCGTCGATCCGATGATGACGGAGGCTACCCAATGAAAACCTTTAATACTTTGAAGGCTGTCGGTCTGATTATTGTAGGCAGTCTGTTACTCGCCGCCTGTGAGAACCCGCCGCCAGAAGCTGTTCAGCGCGGGTATCGCGGTGTAGGCCAAGAGCTACTGTATAACCCTGATGCCTTGGCCGACGCGATTGCCAACAATCAGGTTCCGGCTCCCCAACCCCCTATTCCCGCTGGCGGGCCTAAAGCCGGCGACATCTATGAAAACGTCGAGGTGCTAGGTGACTTAAGCGTTGGTGAGTTCACTCGACTGATGGCAGCCATCACCGAATGGGTATCGCCTGAAGAGGGCTGCAACTACTGCCACGTAAATGAGGGCTTCCAGTACGACACCAAATACACCAAAAAAGTGGCCCGCGTCATGATCGCAATGACGCAAAAGGCCAATGTCGCGTGGGGTGACCACGTCGGTGGTGCAGGCGTCACCTGCTATACATGCCATCGCGGCAAAAATATCCCCGAGTATGTATGGGCTACTGATCCCGGTCGCCCGCATCCACCCGGCGTGATGACGGCTGGCCAAAATATCGCATCGGTCAAAGCAGCCTACAGCTCGCTGCCTAATGATTCATTGTCCGTGTACCTTGACGGTGCTGCCGATGAAGACCCAGGCATGCCATGGGGTGTTGCGGGCAAAACCGCCCTACCCAACGGCAACGCTGCGAATGTGAAAGAGACCGAGTGGATCTACAGCTTAATGATGCACTTCTCAGATTCCTTGGGTGTGAACTGCACACACTGCCATAACACGCGAGCGTTCTATGACTGGGAGCAAAGCTCACCGGAGCGGGTAAGAGCCTGGCATGGCATACGCATGGTCCGAGAGATGAATAATGACTACATCAACCCGACCACTGATTGGCTGCCGGATCATCGTAAAGGGCCTTTAGGTGATCCCTTAAAGGTCAACTGCGCGACGTGTCATCAGGGTGCTTACCAGCCTCTGCTCGGCGCAAACATGATCAACGACTATCCGAACTTGGCCAAATATACCGTAGCTGCACCCACTCCCGAGGTGGAGGAAGAGGCTGAAGCCGCTGCGGAGTCTGAAGAAAACCCTGAGGGTATGACCGCAGGTAACTGAGGCCACCCCTTGAGCCCAACCAGATAGGCAATATCTGGCTGGGAAAGAATCTGCCAAAGAGCTCCTCGGGGCCCTTTGGGAGATCGTCGAAACATTCCAAAAGCATGTTTCGGCGGTGAACCGTCGCACGACGCCTTCTTGGCATCATTGCGGCATCTGGCTTGACAGAACATGGGAGGTAAAACCATGAGTGAGCAAGGCGGTAGCCCATCAGGGCTGACCAGCAATGAAGCCAAGGAGTTCCATAGTGCTTATGTACAGGGATGGGTAGGTTTCGTTGCTATCGCGGTGACTGCACATGTACTGATGTTCATGTGGAAACCCTGGTTCTATTAATCAGGAAATCACTGTAAACCCTGTGACAAGCCCGGCGACATTGGGTAAGTCACCTAAACACATGGAGAAAAACTATGCATAGAGTATGGATGCTATTCGATCCACGCCGAGTGCTGGTGGCTAACGCAGCGTTCCTGTTTGTATTGGCGCTGTTCATCCACTTCGTTCTGCTTAGCTCGGCTAAGTACAACTGGCTTGACGGTGCTCACTCAGCACCTGCAGCAGGTCATGTACAAGCCCTACCCGCTTCACGCGAGTGAATAGGTAGGCTAGAGGCTCTATTGAGTCTCTAAGCTGTTTCGACCCGAAGATGGGGCGCCAACCTCATCTTAATTCGCGGAGGGACGAGTAAAAATGTGCGCTTCCCCCAGTGCCAGCTCGGTAACCTTAGTGTTAGAACTCTGCGGAACCCCCTTGTGGGGCGGGTCTTTTTCCTCTTACCTCACGACCTCAGGGGTATAGCACCATGAATCTAACCGGCGTGTCGGTCTCTTCACCGTCTGAAAACCTCATCTTAGTCTCACCCGACGATGAATTTATTGGCACGACAACCAAAATAGAAGCACACCAACCCGGCGGCTTGTTGCATCGCGCTTTTTCCGTCTTTCTATTTACGCCAGAGGGGCACGTACTATTACATGAGCGCAGTCGTCTTAAGCCGCTGTGGCCAGGATATTGGACGAACAGCTGTTGCAGCCACCCTCGGCACGGAGAAAGCTATAACGAAGCTGCTCACAGGCGCACCTACGAGGAGCTAGGGATCGCTACCCCACTTACAGAGATCTACCAGTTTGAGTATCAAGCCCACTTCAAAACCGTCGGTTCCGAGCACGAGCTCTGCAAAGTTTATGTGGGCTGTGTAGATCAGGAGACCCAGGTCAGTCCGCACCCGGAAGAAGTGCATGCGTGGGACTGGTTTCATATCGAGGAAGTGAACGAGCTGGTTGCGGCATCGCCTCAGGTATTCACACCTTGGTTCCTACTGGAGTGGCAAGCATTACGAACGGAACATACTCAACGCGTACAGGCAGTTCTTAAGCCACGTGGGCCCAGCGCACAGCACTAGCGATCTCGTCCCAAACCTGCTGAATATTTAAGCGCCCTAGGGGCGTGATCTCAATCAAACCCGCCGAACCGACAACATAGCCAGCACCCTCCATCCGAGCGAGTACTTCTTTTGTACGGGGGTTACTGAATCCGTCCAACGGCGCGCGCAATTCGACCGCCAGTTTGTTAAGAGCGTCACGTTCGGCTGAATCACGTCGAGAAAGCGGCACCCCCAAGTTGATTGGGTGATGACCCGTGCGGAGTGCACCGTGCCAACTATCAAGGGCGACTCGATTGCGAGACACCAAGGTCGGTAACTCCGTAACCGCGCCCAGACCCACACCCAGTAGCCATCGAGCCGGCTCAACACAGTAACCCAAACGGTTGCGGCGAAGCAGTCCCTCTTCTTGGGCTCGGCTTAAGCGATCCGAAGGCTTGGCATAGGCATTAATGCCAATCCAGACATACCCCGCCCTTTCCAGTCCATCAGACATGCCAACAAACATTGCCATTTTTTCAGCAAGCGTCGGCAGAGCTTCAACGTCGAGTGCTTTCTGGTGAGTAAACTCGTCCGCCCTCCTCACGAAGGGTCTCGTCACAACACGATCTGGTGCTAAATCGGCAGCCAGCGACACACTCTCTTTTACCGAGGTAGGCGTTTGACCCGGCAGTCCATACATGAGCTCCATGGTGATCGTTTCAAAGGCGGCTGCACGTGCATTGCCAATGACGTCCTGTAAAAGTTCTGGCGAGTAGGACCTCCCGAGTCCCTGCTGGGCCAGCGGATCTATTTGCCGCAGCTCGACGATTAGCTGCCGAAAACCCAAGCCGCGAATCAACTCTAACTGGGTCCGCGAGGTACGATCAGGAATAATCTCTATAGACGTTTCGGTATGCTCTGTGACGATAAAGTGTCGCTCTACCAGAGCCATCAGTTTTGCAAGCTGTGCTGCGGTCAATAGATTGGGCGTCCCGCCTCCCACATGAAGCTGGGCCAGAACATTTCCCTGTCCTATGCGTCGGGTAATCTGGTTGAGCTCTTCTTCGAGTCCTGCGAGATAGTCATCAATGTCCGCGCCGCTTCCTGCCACCAGGGCGATTCGATCACAGCTTACACAGCGCACCGAACAGAACGGCAAATGGACATTCAGCGCCAGACCCTCCGCTATTGCGCCTGTCAACGTCAGCTTATCGAGGGCATCGGAAAAGTCAGAAGGAGTAAGGGACTGGGTGCGCTCACCAAAGTAAGAGCTTTCGGCTGAGTCAAGCGAGACGGCGGGCAATGCAGCCGAGCTATGCGTGACCTTAGTATCGTCGTTCATGGCAACCGTCCCCCAGTGCCTGAGCACACGGCTGGCAGGTACTCATATGCCGTGCCGGCCCGAAAACCCCCCATCGCCGTTCTTCCGGCATGGGGCCTAGTATCAAGGGCCGTGGCAACCCACCAACTCGAACCACAGTATTCCTCCGCTCTACCAAGGTCAAGCATTTGCGTCAAAGTTTTGACCGATTTTAAAGAATGGCTGTCTCGAGGCCATTACTCAGCGTTTTTTGGTCAATTTTGTCTCCACTGGCATAGCCCAGTGCCAAAGGGCACTGTCGCCCAGTGGAACCATCAAAAATATGTGTTCTAAAGTCCCCAGAGCAGCCAGCATGCCTACCAGCGTCAGGCCAACTATCAGGCTGAGGTCAGTCGATAGCAGAGAGCCTTGCAGCAAATAAAACGTGAGGGCTAACCCCATGAGTAGGGATAGCGGAAACAGCGCATTCAGGGGACGCCGCGGAATGTAACTGTCCAGGTAAGCAAGGTGGGCTGGCAGCCACTCCTGGTTGTAGTTCCTTACGCCCAATACCAAGTTCAACTTGGCGCTCCAACGCATGATCCAGAGCACTGAAAAGGCCCACAACGCGATTTGGTTTGGCTGGTCAGAGGAGATCTGAAACAGCAGAGCAACCATAGCGAGAAGCACGAATTCGTGCCATAAACAGGTACCTAAACCCCGCCCAAGTCGCCCTAGGACCCCAGCACTTGTTGGGCACGCCTCGCGATGGGGTCCGGTGATAAATCCCATCAGGTAGCCCATCTCTAGCCAACCCCAGAGCACCAAAGCGAGGCAAAATGCCAAGACCGCGGTTCCCGGTGTTAGCTGGCCCACCACCTTCGCCAGTGCGGCAAAAGAGCACACCATCGCAATCGAGCTCAAGCCAAAAATCAGACGGTGGTGTCTAGCCGGACGATGCACAAGCCACAGAACAAGGCCAGTGGAGAACCACCAGCCTGTCAGAGCAACCAAGAGCGCAAGTGCATATTCCATTACAACGAAAACCGCTAATTAAGCATGGCGGTGGTATCCGCTAAAGCCGGCAGGAGATCGAGGAACTCTCCCGTGTTGGTGGTACCAAACGCGGCCAATTCGATGGCCTCAGTGGTGAGGGGATCGACTAGGATCAGACGCCCGTCCGAATACAAGGTCAACAGAAACCCAGCCTGCGAGAACAAGCCCGATTGCTGACGGATGCGAACCAGGCTGCGAACCACGCCACGGATAAAGCTGCCCTCTCCCGCCTGGAGGGTTCGTATACCTGCCCCATTCTCCCCGTCTCGGATGATAATCTCCCCGCCGGGTGCATCGCTGAAGGACAGGATTCGCTTCGCCATCACCTCGCCCGAGGGTTCGGGTACCGCAACGACTCGATCGGTCGTCCGCGCCAAAAGCACCGCAGCCACCACAAAAAGGAGACCGACCATGATGAGGATCATGAGTCGATCATCCACGCGGCGAACGGGTCGCCGCATACCTGTGTTAGCTGATGGCGATGGTCCCGTTGTTTCCATAAGAAGGCTCCCCTCTATCCCTCGAAGAATTATCGAGCCCTGCCTCAGCGACCTCGACGTGTCTACCACCACCGGCTTGTTTAACCACCCGTGCCAACAGTTTGGCAACGTGCTGTGGGTCAGCAATGCCGCGCAATAACGGCTGTACATTTCCAAATCCTAACAACCGAACATGCGGCCAGAGCATGAGGTAGTAGAGTCGAGCGCCGTTGTCGGGTGTGAACAGAATGTCACCAGTCCCGTCCCCAAACAGTCGAAGACCAGCACTTTTCACATGGTCCAGGGGTAGGTTGACCATCATCGGTAGCGCCACACCCGAACGCAGTACCAGCCGACGATTTGTCAGCGTATACAGCGTACTGCGGGCGTAGAGATGTCCCGCCCCGGTCAGTAGACCCAAAGCGACTGCGGCAAGTCCCATTTGCCAGCCCAATGTGGTGACGATATCAGCCCACCGGGCGCCATTTAAGACCTCGTAAATAACGCCCGCTGCGATCAACAGCGTAAAGTAGAAGCCTAGGGTTCTCACCTGAAACACACGATTGATCAGCGCGGCGGGCTTGGGCGCCCCCTGCCAAACAATGTGTTCGCCATCAGGCAGAACCTCAGGAAGACCTGGGACTGGCTCAAACTCGTGCTCCCTCATAGCCAGGGTCCCATGCGGTCAGGATGCGAGTACAACGTGCCCCCGCCGTAGAAGGCTGTGACCTTGTCCTCCTCTTGCAGGGTCACTTGATCGGGATTCGCCAAACGCGGCACCTGTGCAAACTGATCGCTACGAATCGACTTGACACTCACCGTGCCATCTCGAGAAACCCGTGCCATGGTCATCGGCAGAAGAACCGTGTGGGTCCCGACATTAACTTCCGCGTAGCGGAAATGGGGTTCTGCACGATCGAACCAAAGATCGACCACCGTTCCACCTTGTTTACCATCACAGCCAATAACGGCCATGCCCCGGGGGTCTGGATCTCTGCTGTTGACGCTGTGCTCAGCATCAACCCGCAAAGGCACGATTCGTGGACGTCCATCGACGGTGAGATCGGGGGCTTCTGGTCTGATGGCCCATGCCGCCGGACCGATACCGTCGACCATGGGGTCCCCGGTAGGATGAATAGGCGAGCCAGAAGAGGCCCCGGTTTCAACCGCCCGCAGTTCATAGCCCGGCTTGGCGGGTCCGGGCAAAGTGCGATTGCCCTGCCCATTGGCAAGCTCGTAGGTCTTGGGATCTGGCATACCCCCAAAACCCTCCGCAAAATGCTTACCCTGACCATCTAGGTCCAGTGGCCAGCCTTCACGCTTCCCTTCTCGGTGCAAATGTCGCACCAGAAAAAAGAAACCAATCCAAAAGGCATACAGCGCCAGCTGTGCCACATCCATGTACTCTGTTATGGCTCCAGTTTCCATTGCATTACTCCTCAGTGGTTGCTCGTTATCCGGGAAAGTCCGCGAGGCGCATTCCCGGTGGTTGCTCATTAAGCTCATCGGGTTGACGCACAAGGGGACCCAATGCGATCAAGGCGATGAACAAGATTAAAATTTCAAAGTGGTAGACGACGGCGTAGGCCATACTTTGTTCGGTCAGTACCGCGCCGAGCAAACCGGCATCAATCCAGGACGCGACAATGTCTCTCAATGCCCCGCCAGCAAAGATGGCTATGCCCGTAGCCGTAGTTTGCACGGCGCCCCAGGCGCCGAGCGCCAACCCGGTCAGATCGCTACGCTCCAAGGTCATCACCGCAGTTAAGGTCCCAACGGCAAAAAACCCGTTGCCAAGGCCAATCCCAAACGTACCCGCTCGGAATACAAACTCGGAGTCAAATGGGGCGGCAAAAATAACAGAGGAAAAAGCGAACACCCCAACCATCACACCGAAGCCAGCCATGCGGATAGGATCGCTACCCCGGCCAAGTACATGAGCGGCGACAAAAAAAGCTACCAGCATCCCACCAGCGAGTAAGGCTGTGAGCTGAGTCGTTTCACTCACCGTCATAGCAAGGATCTGCGCCCCATAGGGCTCAAGAAGGATGTCCTGCATCGTAAATCCCATCGTTCCCAGCGCGATCGCGACCAGTAGCCGCTGCGCTCTGGGCTGACGACTGAATTCACGCCAAACAGTCATGAAAGGCGGTATCGTCCGATCGTGTCGGGTCAAGTGAGGCTGACGGGGCTCCTGCTTCCAGAGAGCAATGAAGTTAAGCAGTGCCGTGAGCGCGGCAGCCCCCTGCAGCACCTGAAAGAGTTGGTAGTAGGTGAAGTCGACCAGAAGTTGTGCAAAACCCAAACTCGCGGCAACCGTGCCGACAAGAAACATCACGTAGAGCAGAGCCACAACCTTGGGGCGAGATTCCTCATTGGCAAGATCAGTCGCCAGTGCGAGGCCCGCGGTTTGTGTAGTGTGCATACCCGCGCCTACCAGAACAAAGGCCAACATAGCGGCAATGGGGCCGGTCACTGCCGGGCCGCTGTGGGGCTCAGTCATCACGATCAAGGCAAATGGCATGATCGCCAGGCCACCAAACTGAAGCAAAGTTCCAAACCAGAGGTAAGGAACGCGACGCCAACCTAGATAAGATTTGTGGTAGTCGGAACGAAAGCCAACCAGCGCTCTTGCCGGCGCCAATAGCAGTGGAATCGCGACCATCAAGGCCACCAACCAAGCGGGCTGCCCCAGCTCAACCACCATAATGCGATTGAGAGTACCGCTAAGGAGCACCGCCGCCATAGCAACCGAAGCCTGAAACAGCGACAGGCGCAACAACCTTCCCAAAGCCAACTGCTCGCTGACCGCATCGGCAAAGGGCAGCCAGCGGCTACTCAGGTCTTGAACCGCCGTCAGGAATCTTTGGCCGAAGACCATCATGGCCGCACAATCTCCAGACCATGTGAGATGTAAAAACCACTGTTGATACGCTCGTCTCTCCCAATGACCCAGTCATCAAAGTGAGAAGCCCCCTGCAACGATCGCCGCAGATAGCTCACACTAATTGGTTCGATGGCGGGTGATCTATCACCCCGAGGAAAGAGCTTGCCGGTACTGTGCATAAGCGCCAGTAGGGGTGTTTTTGGCGCAAAGGTGAACAAGATGCTGGTGCTCACTGATTGCGCCATAGCGGCCAATGTCTGTATCCCGTCTTTAGGCGTGTAATGAATCAATGAATCCATCGCGACGATGTGATCAAAGCCGCCGAGCTGCATGTTGCGCATATCACCCACTTGGAACTCGATCGAACCCGCGCCGGTATCATTACCAATGCGCTCCTGGGCGAGCTGCACCAGCGTCGCTGACAGGTCGATGGCGACCACGTCAGCACCGCGCCTAGCCACTTCTACCGCCAGCGCGCCGGTACCGCAGCCTGCATCCAGAATGCGTCGGCCCAAGAGGTCCTCGGGCAACCAATCCAAAAGCGTCGCCCGCATGGCGTCACGACCCGCTCTCACGGTTCGCCGAATGCCGCTGACCGGAACATCTGAAGTCAGTTTTGCCCAGGTGTCTGCCGCGGTTCGGTCAAAATAGTGCTCAATCTGAGCCCGACGTTGTTCGTAGTTGGCTGTGCCCATCAAGCGAGTCTCAATCAAATCCCAAAAAGTCGAACAGGTCTCTGTCCTTCATGGGCGTTACCGGCACCGGCTCCGTCCCGTTCCAGAGGCTCTCGGCAAGGGCCATGTATTCCGCCTGCACCTGGGCCAAACCTTCCGCATCATCCATCTCAAAAACGGTAGATTTTTTTAGCCGGCTGCGACGAATTACATCAAGATCTGGAAAATGTGCCAGTCGCCTCATGCCAGTGGCCTCATTAAACCGATCAATTTCATCGGTGGCGGCACTGCGATTAGCAATGACACCGCCGATCCGAACACCATAATTTTTGGCTTTTGCGTTAATTGCCGTTGCAATGCGATTCATCGCAAAAATCGAATCGAAGTCATTCGCCGTCACCACCAACGCCCGCTCTGCATGCTGCAATGGCGACGCAAAACCGCCACAAACCACATCGCCCAGCACATCGAAAATAACAACGTCGGAGTCATCAAGAAGATGATGTTGTTTTAACAGCTTGACCGTTTGACCCACGACATAGCCGCCGCAGCCAGTTCCTGCAGGCGGCCCGCCGGCCTCAACACACATGACCCCGTTATATCCTTCATAGACGTAGTCTTCGGGGCGTAGCTCCTCAGCATGGAATTCCACTGACTCCAAGACGTCAATGACAGTTGGCATCAGCGCCTTAGTTAGGGTGAAGGTCGAGTCATGCTTTGGATCGCAGCCAATTTGTATGACTCGCTTGCCTAACCTTGAAAAAGCGACGCTCAAATTTGAAGATGTCGTGCTCTTCCCTATGCCACCTTTGCCGTACACCGCAAAGACTTTTGCCTTGTCAATTTGTATCTGGGGATCAAGGTGGACCTGCACACTCCCGTCGCCATCAGGAGGATTGCCCGCCGCGTCGATCGCTTTAACAGGTATATGGTTATTTCGTACATTCATGCGACAGCCTCTGGTGAGATACCTTCTATCCAATCATCCAAATCTTCGCCCGCCTCGCGTAGTGCGTTGAGGCTGGCTTCATCCGGATCCCAATAATTTCGTTCTTGCGCTTCGAGTAAGCGATTTGCAACGCGTGCGGCAGCTTTTGGATTGAGCATGGCAAGTCGCTTGCGCATGTCCTCATCCAAAATGAAAGTGTCAGATAGCTGCTCATAAACCCAGGGGGCGACCTGCCCCGTCGTAGCAGACCAACCCATCGTGTTCGTGACGTGAGTTTCGATCGCACGAACTCCCTCATAGCCATGGTCAAGCATTGACTCGTACCATTTAGGGTTGAGCACGCGCGTCCGGGTTTCGAGCGCTACTTGTTCGGCTAGGGTGCGAATCTTTTCCTGACCCGTGGTGTGATCCGCGATGTATACAGGCACACCCGAGCTTCCACTTTTGCTGATCGCTCTGCTTATGCCTCCGAGCGTGTCAAAATAGTGGTCCACCGTCGTAACACCCAGCTCAACAGAATCAAGGTTCTGATAAGCCAAATCCACACCTGCCAACATCGCTGTTAGCAACTCCTTCTCGGAAGCGACCGCACCGTGGCGACCGTAGGCGTGCCCCTTGCGAGCGGTGAAAGTTTCTGCCAGCTCGTCCTCGTCTTCCCAGGCACCACTATCAATCAGCATATTAACGTTGGAGCCGTAAGCACCCTCTGCATTACTGAAGACCCGCAGGGCCGCAGTCTCTAGATCACAATCCTGTGCTGCCTGATAGGCAAGCGCATGCGCTCGAATCGGATTCATGTCCAAAGGTTCATCAGCGGTCGCTGCTAAATAAGCAGCCTCGGCCAGCAGTCTTGTTTGCAGCGGCAACAGATCCCTGAAAATCCCAGACAGCGTCATGACCACATCAATCCGAGGCCGGCCCAAGGCGCTGAGCGGGATCAGGGTTGCGCCGCAGATTCGTCCATAGCTATCCACTCTTGGCTTGGCACCAATGAGATGAAGTGCTTGAGCAATGGCGACACCACCCGATTTCAAATTGTCTGTGCCCCATAGCACCAGAGCGATTGATTGCGGCACTGCCCCGCGATCCTGAAAGTGACGCTGCAAGAGTTGCTCTGCCTGACGGGCTCCTTCATGCAGGGCGAAGTCACTGGGCACTCGAAACGGATCAAAGCCATGTAAATTTCGACCCGTGGGCAAGATCTCTGGGCTTGTCAATACATCGCCCCCAGACACCGGCGCGATAAAACGGCCATCCAACGCGCGGAGGATAGAGGGGATTTCAGCATCGATCTGCAGCGCTCGGGCCGCGTCGGTCAATCGTGTCATTAACGTGGGGTTCATTTTTCTCGCCGCCGCGAGGTCCTCGGAGGTCACACCATTGCTAACACTCTCGATTAAATCTACTAACAGCTCTTCACCAACGATGGCATCTCCCTGCGCCTTTGCTATTGAACCAAGCAAATCGACTTGGTCTTCGCGGGAGAGCGTCTCACCCACGACATGCAACCCGTAAGGAATCAGGGACTCTTCAATTTCCACAAGCTGCTGCCGAAGGTTCTCGACGAAAGCCTCAGGCTCTTCAGCATCCATCTCGGTAATAACCAGTTCACAGGCTTCTGCCTGCTCTCGAATAAGATTTACCAAACTCTTCAATGCCTCGGTGTCCATTGACGCATCACGCTTACGCCACTGGTCAATGGATTCTCCGAGGGCCCGAAAGCCCTTGTACAAATCGGCTTTCGCCACCGACGGCGTTAGATAGCTGACCAGGGTCGCCGCAGATCGGCGCTTGGCGATCAAACCCTCGGAAGGATTGTTGGCGGCATACAGATAAAAGTTGGGAAGCTCACCAATCAACCGATCGGGCCAGCAGGCGCTCGAGA
>CBFHQV010000039.1:0-20498 GCA_965658055.1 Luminiphilus sp.
AAAACGCCAATGCACAGATTAAGCCGCCTAACGGAATAAAGAAAAATGAATGGGTAAATTGCCGATGATATTCGAGAAAAAGTAAAGGATCGGTAGAGGATCGGATGAGCACATCCAAATCCGGCGCCATCCCCGCGAGGGCACCGAGCAGTGTGATCGTGCCAAGGTGCTGCCTGGGCGCAAACGATTGGGGCACAGCGGCTCCGACAACTGCCTGACTTAATGGATCCACCGATACCTCTCTTCTCACACCAGGGTCGCCGCAGTGTGCCACTTATCCCGATCGACGCAACCGCATCCTGACGTAGGCGTCCCAAGATAAAGTCGATACACTCTCTCTTACCGTGTCTCCTACCCACGGGCAAGGCCCCGAGCGTGAGTTTTCCATGGCTACAGAACAAGCAACCAGCGAATTAAAAACCGTCGGCGAAATCCTGGACAGGTTTGCCACCTTTGCGCCGGCGGAAACGGTTATCACCACACTCGACAGGGAGGGAGACGAGGACGCCATCAGCCGACAGATGCTGAGCGCTTGGTCCGATGGTCTCGCACAGGCACTGGTTGACGCCGGGGTCGGCGTCGGCGACCTCGTACCCATCCACCTTCCAACCGGCAATGCGTTTATTGCTGCAGCAGTAGGCATTTTTAAGGCGGGTGGTACCCCCATGCCGGTGAGTGATCGTCTGCCAGACGCAGAGCTCAGTCATTTACTCGACCTTGCCGACGCCAAGGTCGTGCTCAGCAACACCCTAACCACCGTCAACCGTATCGACGTCGATTCCCTTCGGAATGAGAGCCTGGCAGAGAACAGCCAGGGAGCGATTGCCCCGCCGCGTCAGGTGCATGTCAGTAACCCGACCAAAGCGCTAGCATCTGGCGGATCCACCGGCAAACCGAAACTGATCATCACCACTGGGGAGGCTCTTTTCGATCCCGACAACCCCATCATTCCGATGCTGATGCGCTTTGAACCATCGGATCTCAAGTACTCCCCGGGGCCGCTTTATCACAATGGTCCGTTCTGGTTTTCGATCAATATGTTGTTACGTGGCGGAAGATTGCTCCTTAACGAGCGCTTCAACGCGCACCAGTGTTTGGAAAATATCGAACGCTACAAACCGTCAGTGCTTAACCTGGTCCCCACCATGATGCAGCGACTCTTGCGGGAACCCCGCTGGCATGAAGCAGATCTGTCCTCAGTCCGCATCGCTTGGCATCTTGCGGCCCCCTGTCCGGCGTGGGCCAAGGAGGGGTTTATCGACAAACTCGGGGGTGCCGCCGTGCTGGAGCTTTGGGCGGCGACTGAGGCCAATGGTCTCACCATTATTGATGGTGACGAATGGCTTACCCACCGCGGCAGCGTCGGCAAACCCGTCGGCACCGAGGTCCTAATCGTGGATGAAAACAGAAACATCTTGCCCCAAGGTGAGGTCGGAGAAATCTTCACGCGGATGGCAGGCACTGCGCCACCGTGTGAATATCGCGGCGCAAACTCACTGGACATGCTTGAAGGTGGCTTCAGCAGCGTGGGGGACCTAGGCTGGCTCGATGACGAAGGCTACCTCTACTTAGCCGATCGGCGTACCGACCTCATCATCTCCGGCGGCGCGAACATCTTTCCTGCCGAAGTCGAGGCAGTGATCAGCCAGCACCCTAAAGTAAAAGACGTCGCGGTCGTAGGTCTCAAGGACGAGGATCTTGGGCGGCGGGTACACGCCATCGTGGAAGCCTTTGATGCGGGAGATCCCCCTAACCTCGAGGCGCTTTTTACACACTGCGCCGAGCAGCTAGTGCGTTACAAGGTGCCCAGGACCATAGAACTGATCGATGCCTTGCCCCGCAATGACGCCGGTAAAATACGTCGATCGCAGCTGCGGGATGAACGGGAGACTGAGAGCACATAGACCGAGGCGGCGCACAACCTAAATTCCCCTATCTCTCGGCCTAAGAGGCAAGCCCTTAGACGGCTAGGCAGAAGGCCTGGCAAAAAAAAGCCCGCAAACTGCGGGCTTTTTTTCTGGCTGCGATTTTTTATTCTAGAATCGCAATGTACCGCGGATGCCAAAGACGGCACCCTCTTCCATGAAATAGGTATGACTACCGGCTAATACAGGCGTATCGAAGCTTTGCTGAAAGGCAACCTCATCGAAAATGTTGCGTCCATACGCCATAACCTCCCAGAACTCACCGCTCAGGCCGATACGCGCATTGACCTTAGTGTAAGCATCGATCACGTCGTAGGGATCCGCGTCACCCGCCGAGTCAAATTCACTACGGTAGTTCATATCAATGCCACCAAACAGCTCCATACGGCCAAGCGGCATGCGCAGATCTATGAACGCATTGCCGCTCCACTCCGACGCGTACAGAGTCCGAAAACCGGTCAAGTCATTACTCGTTGATCCCGCTGGGGTTCCACAGAGTGGGTCTGCATCGAGCTGGATCGCATCACATGGGCCATCGGCAAAATCACCGTAGGTCGCATCGAGATAGGCAAAGTTCGCACCAACACGAATCGCGTCGGACAGCTGGAATAACCAGTCAACCTCGACACCCTGAACCTCAGACGAAGCGGCATTCTTAACCGAGAAACCCACGCCTTTGAAGATCGTAGTTTGCAGATCATCATACTCCGAATAGAAGGCCGCCCAGTTCAGGCGCATCGCGCCGTCCAAGAACTCATGCTTACCACCGATTTCGATGGCATCCACTGACTCATCATCAAACTCAAAGTCTGCATTGGGGACGGTCGAAACAAAACCACCGGGGGGCGGTAACTGGGCCACAGCGAAATCGCCAGGCTCGCCATCGTCTGCCGCGCTAAAACCGCCTGACTTAAAGCCCTGGGACCAGCTGATGTACAGCATCGAATCATCGCTCACATCCCACTGGAGGTTGATAGAGGGCGACAAATCGTCGGTCTTACGATCACCTACCCAATTTTTGTCGTAGGTGTTAAAGCTACTTGCCTGAGTGATGCCTAAGAAGTAACTGTAGCCCTCAGCACAAAGCCCTTTCAGACTGTCCTCGACCGAGCCAGAGGGACAGTTCTGATCGCCTAACCGCTGGCGTGAGGTCGCCTCTTTTTCCTCCTCGGTGTAACGAAGACCCGCTGTTAGGCGTAATCTATCAGTAATGTCGAAGGTGCCCTGAGCAAACAAAGCCCAGGATTCTGTTTTTTGGTTGAAGTCATGGTTGCGTGAGATCTGATTTGAAGAATAGGCACCGCCTGTCAAGAGCGGAAGCAAATTAGGAATTGGCGCCCCATATGCGCTTGTCGCGAAAAGAGGAAATAAGCCATCAAAGTTAGTATCAATAACTACCTGACTGGCCATGTCCAATTCGTTGTCATCGTAATAGCCCCCTACCGTGTAATTAAAACGATCACCAATTTGAGAGGCCCAACGGATCTCCTGACTGAACTGATCAAAGTCATGGATGTCCGAGCGATCAATGAACTGAAGCGGCAACCAGTCCACGTCAACGTCGTCAAAATATTCGTACTTAGCAAAACCGGTCACCGAAGTCAGGGTCCCATTGCCAACTTCCCAGCTCATGTTTAACGAGTAGTTTTCAATGGTGTCTTCGCTGCTATCGCCCCTATAGCCAATACCATTTCCATCGGCCTTGCTGGTACCGTAGTTGTTGTCTTTGTAGGTAGTAAAATCCTGACCCGCGATGTTTGAGAAATCGGGAAAGAACACGTCCATCAGCGTGTAAGCAATGCTCGCAAACGCCGATCGATTGGGCACCTGCTGGTCACGCTCTGCCGGGCTGAGGTAGCGCCAAGTAGCGCTATTCGCTCCATCCCTGTCTCGCTGCATATTGGTGTATTTGAAATTCGCAGAGAAACTGTCGGTAGGCTCCCAGACGACAGTTAAGCGTCCACCCATTTCCTCAATTTCTCCCTCGTCCTCTTCGAGGTAGGCGTTGTACACATAGCCGTCTGTCTCGCGGTATCGGAAAGCCGCTCGCACTGCCAAGGTATCGCCCCCACCCTGGATAAAGCCTTCATAAATGGACCCGCCGTTACCCTCGACAGACGCATTAAGCTCCCCGGATGGACCGTCGCCAACAATGGGAGAGGCACTGGATATATTAATCGCCCCGGCAACTGTGTTCTTACCGAACAGAGTCCCCTGCGGCCCGCGCAACACCTCAATTCTTTCGATGTCCATGAGTCCTGAGCGATACTGCCGACCACGACCCAAGTAAACGCCATCGAGATACATGCCCACTGACTGTTCGAAGCCTCGGTTATTACCCGAGCCAATGCCACGCATATAAATATTGGTGTTCACTGACGCATCAGCAATATGCAGGCTTGGCACAAAATCGGCGAGAGCAGCAAAATTCATGATCGTATTATCTTGAATTTTTTCGCCGCCAACCGTCGTCACTGAAATCGGAACATCCTGCAGGTTCTCTGCGCGCTTCTGCGCCGTCACAATCACTTCTTCAAGGGCTTGTGCGCCGACTTGACCGGAAAATACTAGCGTGGCAACCGCCGCCGCGAGGGGCAGGCGCTTCTGAACTAAGGACATGTGTGTCACCTCATTTATATTTTTAGTGGCTACACGCCAGTGAGCTGGCCTGTAACTTGTGTTTATAGGTTATTTGAGATGTAAATGAAATTCACATTTAACCGGTAAAATGTCACTAAAGCCAAGTAAACTCTGGAGTTATGGTAGGCAACTAAGGCCACTTCGCTCGCCTTGGGCACCCGTCTCAATACAGTTCGTAGCCCGGGTCGCCTCAACGAATAACCCCAGAGACCCATATCTTCAAACCGCCCGTTTCAAAATCGGGACCCTGCCATAGCAAACCAACACCACCACTTGGTAAAGTACCCCGCTTTACGGCGGTATCGCCCCCTATGGGCGAATCCAGATAACCTAAAAAGCCGCCGCCGAAACACCGATGAGCAAGCATCATGACTGAACACAATCTAGTGCTATTGAACGAAACAGACGGTGTCGCCGTGGTCACGTTGAATCGTCCGGACGCCTACAACGCGCTCAACCGTGCCCTTAGTCTCGCTATCGTTGAAACCTTTAACACCCTTGCCAAACGCGACGACATTCGTGCCATCGTGCTGACAGGGAATGGTCGCGCCTTTTGCGCCGGCGTCGACTTGAAGGAACTTACGACATCGCCGGATGTACTCACCGACGGAGGCATGGGCGCCGAATCCCCCATCGTTGTGGCCCTGCGCGATTGTGGCAAACCCGTCATTGGCGCCGTCAACGGCGCCGCGGTCACTGGCGGTTTCGAGCTGGCCTTGGCCTGTGATTTTCTCTACGCCGCGGAGAACGCGCGCTTTGCCGACACCCATGCTCGGGTAGGCTTGCTGCCCGGCTGGGGCTTGTCGCAAAAGCTCACCCGGATTATTGGTGTTAACAGGGCGCGGGAAATGAGCTTCACCGGCAATTTTATTTCCGCGCGGGAAGCTTGTGAGTGGGGATTGGTGAACCGGGTCTGTGCTCCCGAATCCCTCCTTGATACCGCCGTGAGTACCGCCAAGCAAATTGCCGAGTCTGACCCCGGCACCATGAAAGCCATGCGAGCGCTCATGAATGACGGCGCTGAGTTACCGCTGGGTGAGGCGCTGGCGCTAGAGGGTGAACGTGGCATTGCCCACCTGACGGCCGCCGACTTTAGCCAAATGGCAGCCCGACTTGAGAGCTTAAAGACACGTTCTAAAAACTGATAACACTTATCGAGGGATTGTTTGTTGGCCTTTACGCAGCATCGTTCTCGCGACAACGTCCGCTTCATCGTACTTTTATTTTAAGGAAACCCGCTGTGAACACCCCCTACCCCACTCTCAACTATGGCCTCGGCGAAGACATCGATCAGCTCAGGGATATGGTCTACACCTTTAGCCAGAACGAAATTGGACCCCGTGCGGGTGACATCGACCGCGACAACACCTTCCCTATGGATCTGTGGAAAAAATTGGGGGACCTCGGCCTATTGGGCATGACAGTCGCCGAGGAATTCGGGGGGTCCAATATGGGCTATCTGGCCCACTGTGTGGTGATGGAAGAAATCTCCAGAGCCTCCGCTGCTGTGGGCCTGTCTTATGGCGCACACTCCAACTTGTGCCTCAATCAAATCCAAAAAAATGGGTCGGATCAACAGCGAAGCAAGTACCTGCCGAAGTTGTGCAGTGGCGAACACGTGGGCGCGTTGGCGATGTCGGAACCGGGGGCCGGCTCGGACGTGGTCAGCATGAAACTGAAAGCCGAGAAAAAAGGTGACCGCTTTGTTTTGAATGGCAACAAAATGTGGATCACCAACGGGCCCGATGCTGATACCTACGTTATCTATGCCAAGACCGAACCCGATGCCGGCAGCAAAGGGATCACTGCGTTCATCGTCGAACGGGATTTCCCCGGCTTTTCGAGAGCGCAAAAGCTCGACAAACTGGGCATGCGCGGGTCGAATACCTGCGAACTTGTGTTTGAGGACTGTGAGGTTCCCGAAGAGAACGTCTTAGGCGAGGTCAATCGCGGGGTTGCTGTCCTCATGTCTGGTCTTGACTATGAACGGGCTGTACTGTCTGGAGGGCCCGTCGGCATCATGCAGGCCTGTCTCGATATCACCGTTCCCTACGTTCATCAGCGCCAGCAATTTCACCAGCCCATTGGCGAATTTCAGCTCGTTCAGGGAAAACTGGCCGACATGTATACGCTGACCTCGGCCAGCAGGTCCTTTCTGTACGCAGTCGGCTCAGCACTTGATCGCGGGGAAGACAGCCGTAAAGACGCGGCGGCGGTCATTTTGTACACCGCGGAAATGGCCACCAAGTGCGCCCTCGATGCGATCCAATTACTGGGTGGCAACGGCTATATCAACGAATACCCAACCGGCCGCTTGCTGCGGGACGCGAAGCTTTATGAAATTGGCGCGGGCACCTCGGAGATTCGCCGCATGCTCATTGGCAGGGAGCTGTTTAACGAGACCCGCTAGCGCCTAGGTCCTTACCGGGGCGTCCTGTTCGTCTCGGGAAACAGTATAATCGGCGCTCTTCCGACAGCCCCTTTAGTCCGCAAGCGTTATGACGCGGACAGCTGGGCACACGACAATACGGCCTCAAATTTACCAAGGAGTTCACATGGCGCGCTGGGAATGCATCGTTTGCGGCCTCATTTACGACGAGAAAGACGGTTGGCCCGATGACGGCATTGCGCCGGGTACCAAATGGGAAGACGTGCCCGACGACTGGCTGTGCCCCGACTGCGGTGTCGGTAAAGAAGATTTCGAGCTTATTGCAGGCTCTGAAGGCGAAACCGTTGATGCGGAAGAGCAAGAGAGCCTCGGCGAAACCAAGCCATCCTCGGCACGCCACGTCGTGGTGGTTGGTTCAGGCCTTGGCGGGTACGGATTTATTAATGCGCTGCGAAAGCTCGATCCCGACCTCCCCGTCACTCTGATCACCCGCGATGGCGGCGAGGTTTATTCCAAACCGATGATCTCTACGGGCTTTACCAAGGACTTCTCTGCCGAGAAACTCGCGACGCAAACCGCCGAGGCCATGGCTGAGCAGCTCGGAATTGCCCTGCGAACCCGCACCTCCGTAGCCGCCATTCGACCTTCTGAAAAGTGCCTTGAACTTGAGTCGGGTGAAAAGGTTGCCTACTCCGAGCTGGTCCTGGCCCTCGGCGCTGAACTCATACGCCCCCCTATGGGCGGCGATGCCGCGGGCGACGTTATGGGCGTCAACGACCTCGATGACTATCGGGTTTTCCGCGACAAGCTCAGCGCCGATGGCGCTAAAAAAGTGGCGGTCATTGGTGCTGGCCTGATTGGCTGCGAGTTCACCAATGATCTACTAAACGGTGGATTTACCGTAGAAGCGGTCGACCCCATGGGGTGGTGCCTTCCAACCCTTCTGCCCGAGCCGGCAGGACGCGCTGTTCAGTCAGCGCTCGAGGCCAAGGGGGCTACCTTCCATTTCGGACCACTGGCCACCGAGGTGAACAAAACCCCTTCCGGGTATTCAGTGACATTGAATAACGGCAAGACAATCGAAGCAGATGCGGTGCTGTCGGCCGTCGGTGTACGTCCGCGTACCGAGCTCGCCGCCGCCGCAGGTATAGATGTGGGTCGAGGCATAAAGACTGACAGACTGCTAAAGACGAGCGCGGAAGGTGTGTTTGCTTTCGGAGACTGCGCTGAGGTCGCTGGACACGTGCTGGTGTATGTAGCACCGCTGCTCGCAGCGGGCAGAGCGCTTGCGGCAACCCTGGCGGGAACGCCCACCGAAGTCAGCTACCCGGCTATGCCTGTCACCATCAAAACGCCGGCTTGTCCGGTGTGCGTATCGCCGGCAGCCAAAGATGCTGATGGTGAGTGGACCATTTCAGGGAGCGGCTCAGATATACAGGCATTGTTTCACAGTCCGGACGGGCAGCTGCTGGGCTTCGCGCTCACTGGCGCTGCGGTAAAGGAGCGTATGGCCCTCACCAAAGAGCTGCCAGCAATCCTCGCCTAGGGTGGTGAGCGTCGCGACTAACGCTCTTTAGTTATCCCCAGCTGATTTAGGCTCGCGCGCAAGCAACAGCGCGCCAAGCAGTCCGCATAGGCAGACATAGGATAGCGAGCCAATAGGCGCTCCACTGGCCGTGATGCCCGCCACTGCTTGGCTGTAATCTGACCAGGCAAAGGCCCACAGCCCGACGAAGACCGCTAAGAACAGCCCTAAATACTGGACCGGGAACAAACGGATTCCAGCAAGACCCCATTGGGTCTTCCAGGCTACCTGCCCTAGGGTCAGCAGCCCGGCACTCGCCAGCATCAACCATGAACTCCACTGCTCCAGCGCGGGTGTCATGTCGACACCGATGACCGCAAACCAGGTCCCCGGTATGATCAAAATCATCAAAATCGGCGTCGCGAGCCCCGCCAAAATAGCTCGACCGAAAAACGCAACCCAAGCGTTACCCAAATCTGTCGGCGCGGGTGCCTGAGCGAGCTCCCGCCGCCACAGCCATCCCATCGCGAGGGTCAGCCCTACCGGACCGGCGAAGGCAAAACCCAATACGCTCCCAAGGGGAACCGAGGCGAGGGTCGCGCCAAAGTTCGCGTAGTTCCAGACCCACCAACGGTACTGGGGCCCGAACTGATCAAAAATCTCATAAAAGATGTGATGCACAAGCCCCACGGCAATGGCGAGTGACACCAGCGGGAACCGCGCTGACACCAATCCCAAGTGTCGAACCAAAGCAAAACTGGTAAACATCAAGGCCGGGTACAAACCCATGATGTAGAGGGGAGCGCGGCCGAAGAAAAAATTAACCGTGAACTCGTTGTGAATGAAATACAGGCTAGTGGACTGACCGCCGAGCAGCTCCGGGAAGTAAACCGGCACCTCGATTGCCAACATAAAGACGATCGACGCGAGCCAGAAGCCTAGGTAAAGCGTTTCACCCGCCCTAAATCGACCGATCGAAAACCGAAGGCCCCACCCTGCCCCTATCAGCAACAGAATCTCGACCACGTTCATCGTCCAGTGATGAAGCGCAAGCGGGCTTTTTACAAAAACCCAGCTTTGGATATTCTCAGGCGTAAACCCGCCCAGAAGATAGGTAAGCTCAAGAAACGTTTTGGCCTCGACCATTAGCGCAGCGCTGACTCGGTGCCATAAATTTTGGAGACGTCCTCACCGGCCCGCCACGCCGCCATCCACTCAGCATAATAATCCGGCAAAGGCTGGTTCACGCTGTCGTGCCAGGGAGCCTGCGATAAAAACACGCCAACCGCAGAGCGCACTTTTGCGCTCCAGGGAATTTTACTAAACGGGTCATCTGCGAAGGCGGCCGCTGGAACATCCGCTACTTCCCGCTCAAAGTCAGACTTGATTCTGTCAAACAGTCCATGGGTGTGTCGTTGAAAGCTCGGAATGTTACGCAGCCGGAACCAGTGACTGCCCACCACATGGTTGTAGACCATGAAGGCTGAACTTCGGTGCTCGATCTCCTCGCAAAAATGCCACAGGAACAATGACGCGACGTTAATATCGCCCTCCTCAAAGAGTACCGCGCGATGATCCAAAATCATTTTGAAGAAAGGCGTGAACATCGCTTCGAGCCCACCAGCGTAGGCTAGGTGGTAGGCAAGGGACTCGCGCTGATAGAGATCATCATAATCCCGCAGCACTTGATCAAATGTTGCCTGCAATGCCGGATAACGAGCGATCAACGCTCGAGCGTGCTGCAAGTGCTTCTGCGCGTGAATCGCCTCTTGACGTCGAAAGGCCTTGGCCTCTTCCATGACCTCGGGATCCGTGATCACCTGCTCGGCATCTCGCATGACCCGGCACATGTATTTTTCAAACCCGACAACAAAGAAGGTGATCTGATTCATCAGCACCGAAAACGAGGGATTGGCGGGATTCCAGATGAAGGGAACCTCGTCCATAGCAAAGGTGATATTTCTACAGCCAAGGTCAGACATAACCCGCACTCGAAAGGTCGACGCTGAAGACTTTAATCGATTTTTCAGGCCAACGCAGGTCCGCCCTGTGTTCCGGCCCACCCAGGTGTTCAGCGTTGGTGTGGGTCTATGAGCAATCCAACCACGCTATATGGCTTCGAGCAGTCCCGCTGCGCCCTCGCCAGTAGCCACGCACATAGTGACCACCGCATAGCGACCACCCCGACGCTTTAGCTCGCGTAAAGCGTGGCCTACCATGCGTGCCCCGGTCATACCAAAGGGATGGCCGATGGCGATGCTGCCGCCATTGACGTTGTACTTCGCATTTTCAATACCCAGCGTGTCCCGGCAGTAAACGCACTGTGACGCAAAGGCTTCATTGAGCTCCCAAACGTCTATGTCACCTACCGAGAGTCCCGCGCGGGCAAGCAATTTGGGCACGGCGAAGACTGGACCAATGCCCATCTCATCGGGCTCGCAGCCGGCCGTCACAAAGCCTCTGAAATAGCCCATGGGTGTGACCCCGAGCTCGGACGCTTTGTCAGCACTCATCAGTAATGAGACGGAAGCGCCGTCGCTTAGCTGGGATGAATTCCCCGCCGTGACGCTCCCCTCTTCCCTGAACGCTGGCTTCAGTTGCGCCAGTCCCTCAGCGGTCGTGTCCGCTCGATTGCACTCATCTCTGTCGACTACGACTTCGTGGAGCGATTCCTCCTTGGTCTCGCGATCAACGCGTTTCATCGTAACCGTCATGGGTGCTATTTCTTCTGCAATAGCCCCACTTTCTACTGCCGCGGCATAGCGCAGCTGGCTTTGGAGTGCATAGTCATCCTGCATAGCCCGGGTGACCTGATAACGGTCTGCAACGACCTCGGCGGTCTGCCCCATTTCCATGTAAATGTCAGGCTTGGACTCGAGCAGGGTCGCGTTGCGCTCAAACGTACCAATCTCCTGCCGCTGTCGCATGGAGATGGATTCGGCGCCTCCCGCCATCATGACGTCACAAAACCCAGAATTAATCTGATTAGCCGCCATGGCAATGGTTTGTAAACCCGACGCACAAAAACGGCTAACAGTCGTCCCTGTTGTCTCTATGGGCAAACGGGAGAGTACCGCGGCCATTCGGGCCATATTAAAACTTTGCTCGCCGGCCTGACTCGCGGCCCCCAGAATCACATCTTCGACCATTGAGGGTTCGACCTGAGGGTTTCTATCCAACAGCGTATCAATGAGGTGCGCCGCCATGTCATCAGAGCGGGTCAGATTGAAGCTGCCGCGAAATGATTTCGCCAATCCGGTTCGAATACTGTCGACAATGACGACATCTTTCATAAAAAACTCCCAGTGTGCTGCGTCCGGAACGGACGCTCAAATCAATCGGCGATGGGCTTGACGCGCAAGGTTACTGCCTCGCCGCGCGCGTGATGCTCTTCCCATAGTCGCTCATACCCTGTACTGGCAATGCGCCACGCGCCATCTTCAAAGCGATACTCGTCGTGGTAGAGGGCGCTGCCCATGATAGTGATGTCCTGAGCCAAGTTGACAAAAATATCCTGCAAATACCAAATCCCCGTGGCCCGATCGCCATCAACCGTTATTTCCGGATGATGGCCGTTGTGCATACCGAACGCCTGCGGCGTAAAGGACTTTGTATAAAAAGCCTCAAGCGCCTGCCATCCCGCCAGATCGAAATCGTAGTCCGCGCCCTTAAATTTGGCGGTAGCATCTTCGGTAAACACGGAACGCAAACCCTCGAGATTGCGTGTGTCGATAAAACGGAAATACCGCGCCTTGAGCTGTTTGATTAATTCGATAGCCTCGAGATCAAGCGCCATGTTGTCACCCCGCGTGCTGATTGATGAACTTGGCGCTCTGATACGCCATCGTCATGGCCGGCCCCAGGGTCGCCCCCGGCCCGGGATAAGTGGGCAGTATCGCCGCTGAGCTATTGCCGACCGCAAACAAGCCGTCAAAAACGCCTCCCGCCTCACACTTCACCCGAGCGTGGGTATCGGTATCGAGGCCACCAAGGGTCCCAAAGTCCCCCGCTTCAATCCGCATCGCATAGAACGGCGCCTCGTCGATCGGCGCCAAACAGGGATTGGGCTTGATCGACGGGTCGGCGTAGTAGCGATCGTAGGCGGATTCCCCACGATGAAACTCCTCATCGACACCCGTGCGCGCATAGTCATTCATTTTGCTAATGGTCTGTTCGAGGCCGTCGGGGTCGATCCCCATGATCAACGCTAGCTCTCGAACAGTATTGGCCTTGGCGACAAAGCCGGTGTCAAACCACTTCTTGGGGATCTGCCAATCAGGCTTCATCGCCGCCGTCATCAGCGGGCCCACCATGAAGTTCCGGCGAAAACGCGCATCAAAAATCTGCCAGGCCGGAGCATTAGGTGTCTGATCAGTGTGGGTCGCAAAAAGCTCTTTCTGAAACGCCATGTAGTTCTGCGATTCATTAGCAAATCGTTTGCCTGCTTTGTTGACAACGCAGGAACCGGGAAAAGATTTTTCCATAATCGATAACCGCGGAGTCGGCTCGTCGGGCACACACAAGGTAGTCGTCCACCAGGCGTCTTTCATCAATCGCGTCTTCGCGCCGACCTCAAGGCCCGCAAGCAGGGCATCGCCCTCATTGGCCGTATTACCAGCACTCCATTCTGTGTTGGTTGGGGCCGGCAAATACTTCTCACGCAACGCCTGATTCTTCTCAAAGCCACCAGCACCCAGCACAACCGCCTTGTTGGCGCGAATAGAGACCAACTGACCACCTTGCTCCACCTGAGCACCCAGGACCTGAGTGCCCTCCGCAATAAGCGCCTTGAAGCGCGTATTGAACTCAACCGGTATGCCGCGCTTTTTAACGGATAAATAGAGGCGAGCCACACCCGCCGATCCCGTGCACAGCCGGCGTGCAATGCCGGTCCTCAGGCGCCACGGCAAGTCGATCACGTAGCCCACGATGAGCTTGGCGAGCAGAGACTTCCATCCCGGGGCTTGGGTCATGATGGTATGAGCCTCAACCTGCGTGAAGTGAATACGATTAAACATGCGCATCATGTGATGCGACCAGCGCAAATGCTTCCAGTCACTACCCAGCTCGGACATATCGATTGGCGCGGGCTCCAGAGATCGGTGACCGGGTCGCGCGCCATCATAGTTAGTGTAATAGTCTGGATAGTGTTCGAGAGATTCGTAAATAACATCCGTGCGATCTGCGAGGAATTTAAGCATCTTGGGACCATTCTCGAGATAGGTGTCGATCATTTCCTCAGGGACGTCCTCTCCAAAAAGCGTACCCATAAGATAGGTTTTTGCATCCTCGATAGAGTCCTCGGCACCACAGGCCTTGGCGTAGTGATTGGCTGGAATCCAGATGCCTCCGCCCGAGTTTGCACTCGTGCCCCCGACCTTATCGGTCTTCTCGACAATTAATACGTCTTTGGTGCCCATCTCCCAGTTACACAGTGCCGATGTGAGGGCACCGTTTCCGGTGCCCACCACCAACACATCCACTTCTCGATCCCACGCTGTGTCATTCATCTTATTTTCTCACTGACTGTACAAGCTCTTGGTGTTGCTGCGCTGCTTACTACGGGTGCTGACTGGACACCGATACGATCTCGCCCGTCATGTAACTCGAATAATCGGATGCCAAGAACATCATGACATTTGCCACTTCCCAGACCTCCGCAGCACGCCCAAAGGCCTCTCTGGATGCGAGCTGCTCAAGGAGCTCAGGGGGCGTGGTTTTGCGCAGAAAATCGTGCATGGCAATACTGGGTGACACCGCGTTGACACGGACACCGAACTCGGCGGCCTCCATAGCGGCACAGCGAGTAAGCGCCATGACCCCTGCCTTGGCCGCCGCGTAATGGCACTGTTCAGCCTGGGCTCTCCAGCCCAGGACCGATGCGTTATTCACGATGACTCCGCTTCCCCGCGGTTGCATCAGTCGCAGCATCGCTCGAGTCATCCGCATGGTGCCAGTCAGGGTGATGTCCAACACCCGGCTCCACTCCTCATCGGTCATGTCGACCAGTAACCGGGTACCGCCAAGGCCCGCGTTGTTGATCAAGATATCGACACCGCCCACCCTATCATCAGCGGTCGACACCAGATGCTGGACCTCCGCTTCCTGGGTCACATCAGCACGAATGCCGTGCACGTTGGTATTCGGAGACAGAGCTGACAATGTTTCAACTGCCTGCGCAAGCCGGCCATCGTGGATATCACTGATGACAACAGCGCTCGCCCCCTCCTCTACCGCGCGCTGCGCAGCGGAAAAACCGATGCCAGCACCCGCTGCTGCGGTAATCAATACCGACTTGCCGGCGAGAAGCTGATGTCCCTCCACGTAACTAGGTGCTTTGTTCGTCATAATACTTCCTTACGAATTTCCACGTGGCTCTCGCGGCATACCCAGCGCGCGTTCAGCGATAATATTGCGCTGTATCTGGTTGGTTCCACCATAGATGGTGTCAGCGCGCGTAAAGAGAAACAATGACTGCAAGCGACCCAACTCATAGGGTTCATTCTCGATCAATTCAGCATCCGGCCCCAGCACGTCCATCGCCAATTTGCCAAGATTGCGGTGCCAGCTCGACCAGCACAACTTATAAATCATCGCCTCTCGACTCAAACTACCGTCCTCACCGCCGGAGAGCATGCGCAAGCTGTTATAGCGCAACGTACGGAGACCGATATGAGCCTCGGCAATGCGCTGTCTGATGGCCGGATTACGCGCGGCGCCATTGCTCTTCGCCAACCGGATCACCTCATCAAGCTCGGTTTGAAACAACATCTGTTGGCCCAGGGTCGATACGCCACGTTCAAATCCCAGAAGCCCCATCGCGACCTTCCAACCATCGCCGGGTGCGCCGACGATGTCATCCGCACCGCAAACCGCTTCATCAAAAAATACTTCGTTAAACTCGGCGGTTCCCGTCAATTGGGTGATAGGGCGTATCGAAACACCTTCCTGCCGCATAGGCACTAGGAAAAAGCCCAAGCCCCGGTGAGCTGATTCCTCGGGGTTAGTTCTTGCCAGCACAAACACAAAGTCTGACTCATGGGCCAGGGAGGTCCACACCTTCTGTCCCGTGATCCGCCATTCTCCCGACGCTTCATCCAAGACGGCCTTGGTGCGCACGTTGGCCAAATCAGAGCCGGCACTCGGTTCAGAATACCCCTGACACCACAGCTCCTTGCCCGACCGGATACCCGGCAGGTAGTGGCGCTTTTGTTCCTCTGATCCAAAGGCGAGTAAGGTCGGACCCGTCAGGGTTTCACCGATATGCCCCACGCGACCTGGACCCCCTGCACGCGCGTATTCCTCGTTGAAAATCACCTGCTGCTCGATGGTCGCACTTTTGCCCCCCCAAGCCTCTGGCCAACCAATACACGTCCAGCCGCCCTCAGCAAGCCGCTGTTCCCACGCCTTGCGCTCCTCAACAAACACATGCTCATCGCCGGGTCCGCCGCGATGCTTTATCTGAGCGAACTCAGCGCTCAGGTTGTCCGCCAGCCAGTCAGCGACTTCTTGCCGGAACAACTCATCCTCTGAGGTAAACTTAAGCTGCATGCGACGCGTCCTCATCAAGCAACAGCTTCGCAATGGCCTCGCGATGCTCGTCTGGACGACCGAGGTAACTTTCGGTTGAACGAGCGCGCTTAAAATAAAGCTGGATATCGTATTCTTCGGTAATGCCGACGCCCCCATGGAGCTGAATCCCGGTGCCGGCACAAAAGAAGGCAGCCTCTCCGGCGGAGGATGAAAGCATCGACGCAGCTTCAGCAAGATCAGCATCAGACGCATCACCCACCAACCATTCGTCGGCGATGCAGGCCGCAAAATAGAGTAATGACCTAGCGGACTCCACCTTCAACATCATGTCTGCCGCTTTGTGTTTGATCGCTTGGTAGGAAGCGATAGTGCGGCCAAACTGCACGCGTTCGCTCACATACGCTACGCTGCTATCGAGGCTTTCCTGGGCGCACCCGACCTGCTCAGCCCCGACGAAAATCCGCCCTATATCGAGGGTGGTAAGCCGACTAGCCCCCCAGTTTTCAGACAGCATAGCGTCCTCATCGAGGGCGACCGAATCGAGATGCAGCGACGCCATCGGTCGAGTTTGGTCCATCGTGGGCGTTTTTGATAGCGTGACTCCGCGCGTCGCAGCATCGACCGCAAAAAGGCTTTCTTGACCACCGTTATCGGCCACGACGAGTAGGGTTTGCGCCCCATGGCCGCAGCTGACAAAGCGCGCTTCGCCCGTCAGGATCCAGCCATCAGCGGCTTTTTGTGCCTGCACATCAATCGTGTCCCAATTGCCCCGCGCGGAGGTGTGCGCCAAGGCGATGACCTGACCTTCGGCAGCGTTTTTTAACAGCGCTTGCTGGCGCTCGGACTCGTCAAGGGAGCGAAGTGCAACCACACCGAGCGCCGAGGCGTACAGGGGTGAAGGTGTCAGGCGACGTCCAAGCTGCTCGAAGGCGATCGCCATTTCGACGACGCCAAGACTCAGCCCGTCACAGGACTCCGGCACCAGAATTCCCTGCCAATACATCTCCGAGCAAACTCGCTGCCAGCAGGCCTGATCGAAACCCAGCGGAGATTGCATGGCGGAACGCACCGAAGTGCTGTCCGATACCGAGGCGAGGAAAGCCTCAGCGGTGTCCCGCAGCATTGACTGCTCATCGGTAAAACTAAATTTCACGTTAGACTCACTCAGCTACCCCAGACTTTTTGTGCTGGAATCTCATTGCGCAGCAGGGCTTCGAAGGCCTCACCGACCTCGGCGGGTGCCCAGCGGGACCCTTTGTCCACTCCCTCGGTGCTGCGCCACCCATCGGCGATAGCAATGCGCCCGCCTTCAGCCTCGATGATTTTGCCACTCACATGGGCGCTGGCCTCGGAGCACAACCATACGACCACAGAGGAGACATTTTCGGGGGCGAAATGATCGAAACTCCCGTCTTCCGGTGCCGCCATTCGCGCCGCCATCTCGGGGACTGCGGTGGTCATGCCTGTTCTTGCGACGGGACAAATGGCATTGGCGGTAATGCCATATCGACCAAGCTCTGCCGCCTGATTAAGCGTTAACGCCGCAATACCTGCTTTGGCTGCAGCGTAGTTGCTTTGACCGATTGACCCTTGAAGGCCAGCACCCGAGGTGGTGTTAATCAGCCGACCAGAGACTGCTTCCCCGGCCTTCGCCTGGTGCCGCCAATACTGCACCGCATGACTGGCAAGACAGAAATGCCCCTTCAAATGCACCGCCATCACGGCATCCCAATCTGCTTCACTCAACGACGCAAACATTCTGTCCCGATTGTTGCCCGCATTGTTGACCACGGCATGAAGATTTCCGTAGACCGTCAGCGCCTGCTGTATTGCCTCACCTGAGCTTTCGTAATTCGTGATATCAGATTGGTTGACGACAGCCTCGCCACCCGCATTTGCAATCTCATCGACCACAGCCTGGGCTGCGGCTTGGTTGATATCGTTAACCAGGACTGCCGCACCCTCTGCGGCCAATGACTTGGCATGAGCAGCACCCAGTCCGCCACCCGCGCCAGTAACAATTACAACCCGTCCTTCACACAGTCCCGTCACAATAAATTCCTCACAACCGTTCCAAAATAGTAACGTTGGCCTGGCCGCCACCCTCGCACATAGTTTGTAAGCCGTAGCGCACCTGGCGACGCTCCATTTCGTGTAACAGGGTTGTCATCAGCTTGGTGCCGGTCGCCCCCAGTGGATGGCCCAGTGCGATTGCCCCACCATTCACGTTGGTCTGCTCGTGTGGATAACCGGTTTCGGCGAGCCAGGCCATGGGCACGGAGGCAAAGGCTTCGTTAATTTCTACCAAGTCGATATCCGTTAACGGTATGCCCGACTTGGCTACGGCCCGCGCCGTCGCCGGAATCGGCGCCGTTAGCATCCAAATAGGATCCTCGCCGCGCACGGTCATGTGAGCAATGCGCGCTCGCGGCGTCAGGCCGTACCGCTTCAGCGCTTCCTCGGAAACCACCAATACCGCCGAGGCGCCATCGCATGTTTGGCTCGACACCGCGGCCGTAATCGAACCCCCTTCCTGCAATGGGTCAAGTTCAGCCATCGCCTCGAGAGAGGTATCTCGGATGGTTTCATCGGCTGCAAGACCACCAACAGGGATAATCTCTCGGTCGAAGTAGCCCGCATCAGTCGCCGCACGCGCCCGGCGATGGGATTCAAGCGCGAATTTCTCCATCGCCTCCCGGGACAGCTGCCATTTGTCTGCAATCATCTGGGCTGAGTTAAATTGCGTAACGAGGCCGTCACCGTACCGGGCTACCCAGCCCTCACTCCCGGTAAAAGGGTCGTTAAACCCGAGAGGCTGACCGGCTAGCATCGCAGAGGAGATGGGAATACTGCTCATGGTTTGAAGGCCGCCGGCGATAATCACGTCCATGGTGCCCGACATCACTGCCTGAGCCGCAAAATGCACCGACTGCTGGGAGGAACCGCACTGGCGATCGATCGTCGTACCGGGTACTTCGTCGCTGAGCCCCGCCGCCAGCCAGCAAGTGCGGGCAATATCACCCGCCAGCGGACCGATGGTATCGACGCAGCCAAAAATGACATCGTCATATTCGTAGTCGGGAATGCCGTTTCGCTCAACGATAGCCTTGAGTACCGTTGCCCCCAAATCAGCGCCATGCATTTGGGCCAGCGAGCCACGACGCCGCCCGGTTGGTGTCCTCACCGCATCAACAATATAGGCTTGAGCCTTTGGGGCCATGAGCTATCCTCTCGGTTGGCGGCGGCTTAAGCCGCTACGGTATCTGTCAGGGTACGGCGTCCAAACGTGAACTCCGGGCCCAGTAATGCGTTGGATTGCAGCAACCATTCGTGAATCCGGTTTTTGTGAAACCCCTCATCACCCCACTCACGCGCTAACGCCCACGCGCGCTTCACCCAAATCTGTAAATCACATTCCCAGGTGTATCCCATCGCGCCGTGCACCTGAATACAATGGCGTGCCGCCAGCAGTGCCGCGCGGGACGCCGCCACTTTGGCATGTGATACGGCAAAGTCAGCCCGGCTCGGTGACACCTCCACCGTGTAAGCTGCGCGATAAACCACGGGCTTGGCGTATTCAATTTGCACCGCCACATCCGCCAGCAGATGCTTGACCGCCTGATTGGTCCCAATAGCTCGTCCAAACTGCGCTCGATCGCTGGTGTACCTGACGCTCTGCGCCACCATCGCCTCAGCCAAACCCACCAACTGCGCCGCGGTAGCGAGCGCACCGCGATTCAGTGTACGGCGCCACAAGTCCGCGCCGACGTCACCGCTGGCGAGGGGGGTTGCGTTCGCATTATCAAGCTCTGCCTCAAACAAACGCCTCGACGGGTCAACGCTTTTTTTAGATGCCAATGCCACAGCGTCACGGGAAACCAGGCAAACCTCTTCGCCCTGCCCCGCCAGCACCCAATTCGATCGGTCCCCGAAATTGATGAAGGGGTTAATCGGATGTGACACCGCCACGGTCATCTGCCCGCTGATGAGATCATCGACCATCGCCTGTAGCGAGTCGCCGCCCAACCCACGCTCTAAAATATCGGTGAGCAGCGGTGCCACCACCAAGACCTGCTCAACAATCGGCTCGGGGACAGCCATCTCGCCACAGGCCTGCGCCAGCATCACGAAATCTGTCGCGCCGAGACCCAATCCTCCCAAGGTCTCCGGGATTAACATGCCCATGACGCCAAGCTCGGCTACTTGCGTCATAAACTCCGTGTCGACACCGGTATCAGTGTCCCAACGCGCTCGAATACGCTCCGGCGTCACCTCTTGGCTGAGCATTCCGCGCACCGCGTCTACAAAGCTGAGCTGATCTTCGGTAAAAGTGAAGTCCATCCCCATACTACTTCCTCGGCATGCCGAGCATCCGCTCGGCAATAATATTGCGCTGGATTTCATTGGTTCCCGCATAAATTGGGCCCGACTGAGCAAACAGAAAGCCATCGAGCCACGGACCAAGTTCCTGCAGCTCTGACGGTGT
>CBFHQV010000040.1:0-20279 GCA_965658055.1 Luminiphilus sp.
CTGACCAAATAAAGCTTGTCGATATCCCCGGCTACGTAGGCATCCAACATCTGTTTGACGCCACCAATGAGTTGCTCGACCGTGGGCTCTTCCCCGATATCGCGCACACTCGCAACGACATTGCCGCCAACGCTTTTAAAGAAGGCCATTGATTTGGCGCCAATGAGCGACAGGTCTACCTGGACATCCTGCTCGGACCAGCCGCGCATCGCCTGAATTGCCGCCTTAAAAAGATTGATGTTCAAACCACCACACAGGCCGCGATCGGTAGAGATAATGACAAAACCAACACGCTTAACCGGTCGCTCGGTCATATAAGCATGTCGATACTCCGGCACGGAATTGGCAATGTGGCCCACAACAGCACGCATTCTTCGGGCGTAGGGCTTGCCGAGCTCCATCCGGTCTTGGGCACGCCGCATTTTACTTGCAGCGACCATCTCCATGGCGCTCGTAATTTTCTGCGTTGAGCGGATGCTGGAGATTTTTGTTCGGATTTCTTTGCCGACAGCCATGATCGGTTACCAGGTTTGTGTGGACTTAAAGGTTTCAATCGCTGACTTGAAGGAAGCCTCTCGGGCGTCATCCCACCCGCCGTCAGCGGCAATCTCATCCATAAGCGCACCGTGCTCTGAACGCATGTAAGCGATAAGCGCGGCTTCAAAAGCACCCACCTTTGCCACCTCGACATCCTTTAGATGGCCCTCGTTGGCGGCGTACAAAACAAGTCCCATTTCAGCAATTGATTGCGGGGCATATTGTTTTTGCTTCATAAGCTCGGTAACGCGCTCACCATGATCAAGCTGTGCTCGAGTCGCGTCATCAAGATCAGATGCGAACTGGGAGAAAGCGGCGAGTTCCCGATATTGTGCCAACGCCGTCCGGATACCGCCGGAGAGTTTTTTCACAATCTTGGTTTGTGCAGCACCACCCACCCGGGATACCGAAATACCGGCGTTCATCGCTGGACGAACGCCTGCATTGAACATATCCGCTTCAAGGAAGATCTGGCCGTCGGTAATTGAGATAACGTTGGTAGGAACAAAAGCCGAGACGTCGCCTGCTTGGGTTTCAATAACCGGCAGCGCCGTGAGGGATCCCGTTTTTCCTTTGACTGCGCCGTTGGTGAAGTTCTCAACATAATCGGCGTTAACTCGAGCAGCACGCTCCAATAGGCGCGAATGGAGATAGAACACGTCACCGGGATAGGCTTCTCGGCCTGGAGGACGACGAAGCAGCAAAGAGATTTGTCGATAGGCAACAGCCTGTTTGGATAAGTCATCGTAAATAATCAGGGCATCCTCGCCCCGGTCACGGTAGTACTCGCCCATGGTGCAGCCCGCAAAGGGCGCAAGGTATTGCATCGCGGCCGGGTCTGACGCATTTGCAGCGACCACAATGGTGTGCGCCATGGCACCATGTTCTTCGAGTTTGCGCACTACTGCGGCCACTGAAGACGCTTTTTGGCCAACCGCCACGTAGATACATTTAATGCCGGTACCCTTCTGGTTGATAATGGCATCAATGGCAATCGCTGTTTTGCCGACCTGGCGATCCCCAATAATCAGCTCACGCTGCCCTCGGCCAATAGGGACCATGGCGTCGATTGCTTTCAAGCCAATTTGCACGGGCTGATCAACAGACTGTCGCGCGATAACCCCGGGGGCGATCTTTTCAATCGCGTCGGTCTCACTGGCTTCTATCGCTCCTCGGCCGTCAATTGGATTACCCAAGGCATCAACCACACGGCCTTGAAGGGCCGGCCCGACCGGGACCTCCAGAATGCGACCAGTACACCGACATGTCTGACCCTCGGCGAGCTTCTTGTAGTCACCGAGAACAACCGCGCCTACAGAGTCACGCTCGAGGTTAAGCGCCAAACCATAGACGCCCCCCTGGAACTCAATCATCTCACCGTATTGCACCTCGGTGAGCCCATGAATACGAATAATGCCGTCGGTAACGGAGACGATGGTGCCTTCATTCGTCGCTTGCGTCGAAACATCAAGCTGCTCAATACGCTGCTTGATGATGTCGCTGATTTCTGAAGGGTTAAGTTGTTGCATGACCTGTTTCCTCTATCAGGGTGTCAGCGCACCGGCTAGCTTCGCCAGTCGGCCGCGAACAGAGCCGTCGATAACCATATCGCCAGCCCGGATTACTGCCCCGCCCAAAAGTGCGGGATCTGTCTGATGTGTAAGAGATACGCTGCGAGCAAGCTGCTTCTCGAGCGAACGCGTTAAGGTTGCTGCGTCATCGTCTGAAAGCTCAAACGCCGAGATCACCTCAACAGCTACTGATGTTTCCAGAGCTTGCTTTAGCTCTGTAAAAAGAGAAAAGACCTCTGGCAGCAGTGCCAAACGATCGTTTTCCGCCAAGACGCTAATAAAATTTTGTTGCGATACCGAAACATCAGCCTCGACCAAACTCCGCAGAGCCTCTGCCTGCTGGTCGCCGGTTTTATCCGGACTGACAATAAGCGCCGCTACCTTCGGTTGGGAGCAAAGGACCGCCAATTCTGACAGCACCCCTGACCAATCGCTGAGCGCATCCTGAGAGCGCGCGACGTCAAAGGCTGCGCGTGCATAAGGGCGAGCGAGAGTCCTCGGCTCAACCATTTCAGCGCTCCACCGTCAGGCTCGCCAGCATGGCTGCGTGTTTTTCCGCATCCACCTCCGCCGCGAGGATTTTCTCTGCGCCCTGAATAGCGAGCTGGCTGACACGCGCCATCAACTCTTCCTGCGCCCGGGCGCGTTCCTGCTCAATTTCCGCTGACGCAGCAGCCTTCACGCGATCTGCCTCAACAACGGCGGCTGCCTTTGCCTCATCGATAAGCGCTGCGGCCCTTTTGTTGGCAGACTCGATAATGCCGGCAGCCTCTTTTTTGGCCTCCGCCATTTGTGCCGTCGCGTTTTTCTGCGCAAGCTCCAAATCGTGGCTGGCTCTATCGGCTGCCGCCAACCCGTCGGTTATTTTTTGCTGGCGCTCTGCCATAGCAGCGACGATAGGCGGCCAGACAAAACGCATGCAAAAGGCAACGAACGCAACAAAGGCGATTAGTTGGCCAATAAGCGTAAGATTGATATTCACTGTTTGCTCCTGTTAGTCACCGACCCGACGCCCCGTGGGGTTAGGCTGGTCGGCTGTTATCCCGGTTAGCCCGCGACAACGAATATCAGGTACATGGCGATACCAACACCGATAATCGGGATCGCGTCAACGAGACCCGCGCCCAAAAAGAACGTTCCTTGAAGCTTCGGTGCCAGCTCGGGCTGGCGGGCAGAGCCCTCAATGAGCTTACCGCCCAGAATGCCCACGCCGATGGCGGCGCCCATTCCGCCCAAGCCCATCATAATCGCGGCGGCAACATAAATAAGTTCCATGGTGTTCTCCTACTTAATGGTTAGCACTAGTGCTTGTGTTAAAAAATCAGTGGTCTTCGTGAGCCATGCTTAGGTACACGATGGTGAGTACCATAAAAATAAAGGCTTGAAGTGTAATGACCAAAATATGAAAAATCGCCCAGCCTATCTGAAGCAGTGCAGCGGGCAGCATCCAAAAAAGCCCGACACTAAACAGCGAAGCGATAAGAATGAAGATCATCTCGCCGGCATACATATTGCCAAACAGCCGTAAACCCAATGAGAACGGTTTGGCGAGAAGCCCTACCACTTCCATAAACAGGTTCACAGGAATAAAGAGTGGGTGGTTGAACGGATTAAGGGTTAATTCTTTGACGAAACCGAATCCCTTTACCTTGATGCTGTAGTACAACATCAACACGAAGACTCCCACCGCCATGCCCATGGTGATATTGGGGTCGGTGGACGGCACGATTTTTTGATAATCAACGCCAACTAACATCAGGCCGTGTGGGATTAGATCAACCGGGATGAGATCCATCAGGTTCATCAGGAACACCCAGACAAAAATGGTGAGCGCGAGTGGCGCTATTAGCGGGTTTCTCCCGTGAAACGTGTCTTTGACGGTGCCGTCAATAAACTCGACGATCATCTCCGCAGCGTTGACCCACCCCGAAGGGACACCGGCCGTCGCTGTTTTGGCAACGCGGCGAAACAACCAACAAAAAATGATGCCCAGTCCGACAGACCAGATCATGGAATCAACGTGAATGGCATTAAAACCCATCGCCGCTATCTCATCAGCACCATGGGCCAGGGTCCACTCACCACCATCACCGACAACCTGCACACCATCTGCTGTTTGGCGCTCAAAACCTGCGGGCAATTTTCCATAGGTGAGGTTCGTCAGGTGATGGACGATGTATTCGGAGACTGTCTGTTCTGCGCCTGTGGCCATGCTACCTGCGTTTCTTCTGTTTTAAGCGAACTTAGCCGCTTTTCGTTGCTTTTGTCCGCTCTTTCGCGGCAAATACTATGGGCACTGCGCCTATCGCTATCACTGCACCTGCAAGCACTGCCAATCCGTTAATCGGGGTTTTCAGTGCAAAAAGAGCCGCAAATCCTGCTCCCACGAGGGAGTACTTGGCGAAGGCCAGAATCGCGGGCTTCCCGCTCCATCGCTGGGACCCCAACTGATACGCCAGCCAGCCTTGAGGCAAAATCACCACAATGCCACCCAAAAACAGGTCAACACCCGCCTGAACCCCTACCAGAAGCGCCAAAAAGCCACCGCCAACCGCAATAGCAGCGGTAGTAACGAGTAAGGCTGAGAACATCCGTGCTTTAACCGCCTCAAATGGACTGGTTGCCGGCCGGTATGTCACCTGGGCTGGGGGCCCAAAAAACGAGGGCGAGTGTAAAGGATGTGCTGTGCCATATCAACAAATGCCGCCCTAGCGGATCCTCGACAAAATGCCGTCTAGCTCCTCGTTGCTTGAGAAGGTGATAACCAGCTTGCCTCCGCCCCCGCGGCGGGCTTGCAGCGCCACCGCTGCCCCCAGTTTCTCGGCGAGATCTCGCTCTAATCGCTGGACATCGGGATCTCGCCCACCTTGGTCGTTGGGTTTACTTCGGTCGGGGTCGAGAATGCTCTTCACCAGCCCCTCGGTTTGCCGGACAGAAAACCCGGATTTCACCACTTTTTGAGCGGCTGCTATTTGTTGCCGCCCCTCGAGCGCAAGAAGCACCTTGCCGTGACCAGCATCGATTATCCCCTGCTCAATCATTGCGCGAACGTCGGGCTCCAGTGACAGAAGTCGCATAGCGTTGGCAATGGCAGGCCTTGATTTACCCACCCGCTCTGCCACCTGCTGCTGACTGAGCTCGAATTCCTGTTGCAGTCGCTTTAAGGCGACAGCCTCCTCAACTGGATTCAAGTCTTTGCGCTGGATATTTTCAATCAGCGCCAGGGCTATCGCCGCGTCATCACTCACCTCCCGAACGAGGGCCGGAATTGTGTCAATGCCCGCTAACTGACTAGCACGCCATCGCCTTTCGCCGGCGATGATTTCCCAAACACCCCCCTCAACAGACCTGACGACTATGGGTTGCATCACACCATGATGTTTGATGCTGTCCGCCAATTCCTGAAGCGATGCTTGATCAAAATCCCTTCTGGGCTGGTATTTGCCACGCCGCAATTTTTCGAGGGGTATCTGCCTTAACCCCGATGCGGCCGCCGCGGAGGGTGAGTCGCCCTGGTCACCGGGGATTGATGTCTCAGCTGGCGTCGACGCAATAGCAGTAGCGCTCAACAAGACGTCAAGGTCTTTGCCTAAACTTCCTCGTCGTTTTCGTGCGCTCACTTGGTATTCCTCGATCTCTGTGCAGACTCGCTATTCGAGCCACCCGACCCGTCAAGCCGGGCGTTGGATACTTGTCCGATCGCCCTGACGTTTCACGAACTCCCCCGCTAATGCCGCGTATGCTCTCGCTCCAGCACTGTAACGATCATAATGCAGCGCCGGCAAACCATAACTAGGTGCCTCTGCCAGCCTGACATTCCGAGGAATCACGGTTCGGTAGACTTTATCACCGAAATGCTTGTGAAGCTGCGCCGAGACTTCATTGGTTAATGAATTGCGGGGATCGTACATGGTGCGCAGTATGCCTTCTAACTCTAGCCGTGGGTTTGCGGTCTCTTTCACCCTTTCTATGGTTGCCAGCAGCGCCGACAGCCCCTCTAAGGCAAAATACTCACACTGCATGGTAACAATCACTGAATGGGCGGCAATCAAGGCATTAACAGTGAGCATGCTCAAGGAGGGCGGACAGTCGATAAGAATGACGTCGTATTGGAACCCTGTCGCCAAAGCGTTTGCAAGGCGGTGCTCTCGCTGCTCCAAGGCCAGCAGTTCTACTTCCGCCGCTGTAAGATCCCGATTTGCCCCGACAAGCGAATAACCGTTGTCGGCAGCCGGCACGATAACCTCTTTTAGCGGCATCGCATCGACCAATAAATCGTAGGCCGTGTACTCAAGGTTGTGTTTGTCTACTCCTGAGGACATCGTCGCATTTCCCTGCGGGTCAAGATCCACGAGCAGAACCTCTCGCCCCATCGCAGCGAGACTGGCAGCCAGGTTGACGCTGGTGGTGGTTTTACCAACGCCGCCCTTTTGGTTAGCTACAGCAACGATTTTCATGCGCTCGACTCTTTAATGCAGGGTGTCGGTTTAAGGATGACTAAGACCCTCGATTCATCGAGATAGGGTACTTGCAAGGCGCTTTTTGCAAGCACCGATACTCTTTGGTCAAGGCTCTCCAGCTCCTGATCAGCGCTCATCGATTTCATAGCCAAAATAGTGCCTGACGCCGTCAACAAATGAGCGCATTCATCCACTATCTTAGCACTAGTCGCAAAGGCTCTTGTCACGACATGGTCATATCCAGCGGCAACTTTGTGGTCTCTGGCCCGAGCGTGAAATACACGAACATTGCTTAGGCCGAGCGAAGTGACTACCTGATGTAGAAAGCGGGTTTTTTTACCGTTACTGTCAAGCAGGGCGACTGCTTTATCGGGCCGGATTACCGCGATCGGAATACCGGGTAAACCGGCACCCGTGCCCACGTCAATCACCGATGAACCCGTAACGCTAGAGACCACCGATAAACTATCAAGGATGTGGCGGACCGCTATATCCGATCTATCGCGAATGGCGGTGAGGTTATAGGTGTTGTTCCAGCGCTCAAGTAAATCGATATAGGTCACCAAACTCTTTAGCTGGTGACTGCTGACCTCCAAACCAAGCTGGGCAATCCCATTTTCCAGTAAGGAACGGGCCACATCAGCCATTGGCAGCGCGGCCGATCGACTCTGTTTTTTTGAGGTAAACCAACAACAGCGAAAGGGCCGCCGGGGTCACACCTGAAATTCGACCGGCTCTTGCGAGCGACGTTGGCCTGGCTTCAGTGAGTTTCTGACAAATTTCATTCGACAGCCCGGGTACTGAAGAGTAATCCAAGTCTGGAGGTAACGCGGTTTCTTCCTGCCTTCTGAGCCGCGCAATATCATCGGATTGGCGATCAATATAACCCGCGTACTTGAGCTGGATGGCTACTTGATCCGCAGCGTGTTGGGTTGATACCAGCGGCGTGCCAGAGAGTGATGCAACATCCTTGTAGGTAAATGTTGGACGGCGCAGTAAATCGGCCAACGAGTACTCTCTTGATAGCGGTTTATCCAAGAGCTTAGACAGCTGGGCGGCCTCCGGTGAGTTGGGCTGGATATACGTGGTTTCTAGGCGTTTCTTTTCGGCATCAATGCTCTCTCGGCGTTCCGTGAAACACTGCCACTGCTCATCAGTAATAAGCCCCATTGCTCGACCGGCTTCGGTCAGCCTGAGATCCGCATTGTCCTCTCGTAATAACAGTCGATATTCCGCCCTAGAAGTAAACATGCGATAAGGCTCTTGAGTACCCAGCGTCACCAAATCATCGACCAACACACCGAGGTATGCCTGGTCTCGGGTTGGCTCCCAGGCCGGTAGCGCCTTCACTTTTCGTGCCGCATTCAACCCGGCGAGCAGTCCTTGAGCCGCGGCCTCCTCATAACCCGTCGTGCCATTGATCTGACCGGCAAAAAACAATCCCGAGACCGCTTTGGTTTCCAGCGAGTGTTGCAAATCTCGAGGATCAAAATAATCGTACTCAATCGCGTAACCCGCCCGGGTGATGTGGCTATTTTCAAGCCCGCGAATTGACCTAACGAGAGAAAGCTGCACATCGAACGGTAGGCTTGTTGAAATGCCGTTCGGATAAAGTTCGGTCGTGCACAGCCCCTCTGGCTCAACAAAGATTTGATGGGAGTCTTTATCGGCAAAACGATGGATCTTATCCTCAATACTGGGGCAATAACGGGGTCCAGTGCCTTCGATAACACCGCCGAATAATGGCGATCTATCTAACCCGCCGCGAATAATGTCGTGGGTTTTTTCGTTGGTTGCCGTAATCCAACAGCACCGTTGTTCAGGATGCGTATTCTCAGAACCATAAAGGGACATAACTGGTCTCGGTATGTCACCCCACTGTTCTGCCATGACTGAAAAATCGACCGTCGTGGCGTCTATGCGTGGAGGGGTCCCGGTTTTAAGGCGGCCAACTCGAGGGCAAAGCTCTCGCAACCTATCGGCAAGGGTTATAGAGGCAGCATCGCCCGCTCGCCCCCCCGAAGTACTTTCCAATCCAACATGTAACCGGCCATTTAAAAAAGTTCCCGCGGTTAGCACCACTGTTGGAGCGCGAAAAACCAGTTTGCTTCGGGTGACAACGCCCGTAACCCGCTCACCTTCGAGGGTGATATCTTCCACGGCATCCTGAAAGATATTCAGATCTTTTTGCTGTTGAAGCGTCTGGCGGATAGCGTTTCGATAAAGCACACGGTCCGCCTGGGCCCGGGTGGCTCGGACTGCAGGGCCTTTCCTCGCATTTAACACGCGAAATTGAATACCGGCCCGGTCGGTTGCGCCTGCCATCGCGCCGCCCAAGGCATCGATCTCTCGAACGAGGTGGCTTTTCCCGATGCCGCCAATAGCTGGGTTGCAGGACATTTGACCCAAGGTATCAATGGCATGTGTTAGTAATAAAGTTCTAGCACCCGTCCTGGATGCGGCGAGCGCGGCCTCGGTGCCCGCATGGCCCCCACCTACGACAATCACATCGAATTGAAAATCGGTTTCACTCACAGGAATGCCACTTAAGCTAATTGCAATGAACAGCTCGCCAGTATAAGTCCTGAGGCCTACCGAAGGAACGCCTTAAATAACGGTAGAAATGTCACCCTGTCGAGGATTTGCGCAGCAACCTACGAGAGAAAGACTCTAAGTCAGGTTGAGAATCCATCGTTACGAAGTAGTAACTTAATAAAGAAATAATTTTATAGAGAGAGTTAAGTTATATTGATGTTGTTGTTATTAGGGCCCCCATTAAGCGTTGATAAGTCCGTCTATAGCTGACAGACGCAGGTTTTCCTCATGGTATAACCCGGAGTAAAACTCCACCAGAGCTGCCGTATAGCGTTGGGATGCATTGGGGATAAGCTGCTACCAAAATCGGACGCTGAAAAACATCAATAACAGTCCCCTGCTCATCCCCTTTTCATGCACAGGATAAGCACCCCGTGTCAGGCCTTAAGTAAGTAAGTTGGTTGTATGCAGGGGCGGTCGCTTACACCTGGGTAGAAACTGTGTGTAATCAGTGTGTATCGAGTGGATTATTTGCCGATGCAAAAACTCGAGAATATTTCTCCCAATAGATCATCCGTGGTGACGCGACCAGTGATTTGGCCGAGCTGGTCATGGGCAAGTCGAAGATCTTCCGCGAGTAATTCTCCAGCACCCGTCTGGGCAAAAGAGCCCCTGGCATTTTCGAGCATCTCCTCTACAACGTTGAGCGCATTAAGATGGCGCTGACGGGCGCTAAAAACAGAAGGGGCATCAGGTGCGACACCCAGAAGAGAGGTGATGATATTTTTGAGTGCCTCAATCCCGTCTCCGGTTTTGGTGGAGATAGCAACACAGACGCCGTTTTCATTGTTTGTGGCGCCGGCTGGGCGCTGTGAAAGATCGATTTTATTGAAAACCTTGCAGCACGTGCTCTCAAAGAAAAGCGGGTCACTGTCTGGGTTTAACACTGTGTCATCAATCACGTGCAGAATGAGATCCGCATCATCTATCGCGAATTTGGCGCGACGGACGCCCTCGAGCTCGACGTCGTCATTGGTTTCACGCAAACCAGCTGTATCGGTTAATAGAACGGGGATGCCGTTTAGGTTTACCCGAGCAGTAAGAATATCTCGAGTTGTTCCGGCGTGCTCGGTAACAATAGCGATAGATTCCTTTGCCAGCACATTAAGTAAGCTGCTTTTTCCCGCATTAGGAGCACCCGCCAGCACGACGGTTGCACCCTCTTGATACAACTTGCCCTGGGTGGCTATTGCCAGAATGTCTTTGGTTTGTTGGCATATATTGGCAAGGCGCTCGAGCACTTTGCCATCGGAGAGAAAATCAATCTCCTCCTCTGGGAAATCAATGGCGGCCTCAATGAAAACCCGCAGAGCCACCATCTCTTCTGCCAGAGCTTTGATGACCTCGGAGAACTCTCCTGTGAGTGATGCTCTTGCCTGGCGAGCGGCGGCGCTTGTTTGCGCGTTGATGAGATCGGCAATGGCCTCGGCTTGCACGAGATCAATTTTGTCATTCAGGAAAGCGCGTTCAGAAAACTCGCCGGGCCGGGCTTGTCGTGCCCCCAAGTCAACGCACGCACTTACTAATTGGCTGAGCGTTATGCGACTGCCGTGAATTTGGCACTCGACGACGTCTTCGCCCGTGAACGAAGCCGGTGCGGGGAAAAACAGCAGAATGCCGTCGTCAATGGGATTTTTTTGGTTATCAACAAACTGCGAGTAATGCGCGACTCTAGGGGTAAGGCTTTGTCTTTGCGAAAGAGTTAGCGCGATGCTCTCTGCACGTGGCCCAGAAAGCCGAACCACGCCAACCCCACCGGGACCAGCCCCCGAAGCAATTGCAACGATGGTGTCGTTATCCAGAGCCGCCTTGTTCATAAGGCCCTCATCGATTACCGGGCCAAACCCTCACGCTCTATTTGTCGAGTAATGACATATTGCTGAGCCATGGAGAGTAGGTTGTTTACTACCCAATAGAGCACGAGACCTGAGGGAAACCAAAGGAAGAAAAAGGTGAAAACCACCGGCAGCCACTGCATGATCTTGGCCTGCATCGGATCGGGTGGCGGCGGATTGAGTTTCTGCATGAAGAACATGGAGCCGCCCATCATTAAGGGCAGCACAAAATAAGGGTCCATCGCGGATAAGTCGTCGATCCACAGAGCAAAAGGCGCCTGCCGTAATTCAACCGACTCCATGAGCACCCAGTAGAGCGCAATAAAAACCGGCATTTGAATTAAAATAGGCAAGCAACCCCCCATGGGATTAATTTTTTCTTTTTTGTACAGCTCCATCATGGCTTGAGACTGTTTTTGCTTGTCTTCGGCGTATTGTTCTCTAATCGCCACCATTTTGGGCTGTACTTTGCGCATTTTGGCCATCGAGCGATAGCTGGCAGCTGACAGTTGAAAAAAGGCGGCTTTAACCAGCAGGGTTAGCACAATGATAGCGAGCCCCCAGTTAACCACGAAGCTTTGAATCGTGGTAAGCAACCAGAATAAGGGCTGAGCAATCCACCATAACCAGCCGTAATCAACCACGAGATCGAGGTGGGTAGCGAGGGCGGCTAAAGCGGGTTGGTTTTTTGGGCCGGTATAAAGTGTTGCAGACCAGCTGCCACGCTCTCCAGCGCCGACAAGCAAGGCTGGGCTGGTGAATCCCGCAATATTCAGGCCTGAGTTTGTTTGGCGAGCCGAATACGTATGGGTGTCATCTGTGTTTGGCACCCAGGCAGAGACAAAATAGTGTTGGATCATAGCAATCCAGCCACCGACCACTTGTGCCTTCCAGGGGTCGTCAGCCATATCGCCAAAGGTAAACTTTTTAAATCGGTCTTCAGCGGTAGTTGTCGCGGCACCCAAAAAAGGCTGCATACCAAAACCACTGGTGTCGGCATCGGGTGGCGCCGTGCTGTCACGCTTTATTTGTGCGAATGGAACGGCCCGCCAAGTGTTCTCGCCTTTGTTTTCGATATCGTAGCTTACATCGATGGCATAGCTACCGGGTTCAAAAGCAAATCGCTTGGTGACTAAGACCGAGTCAGCAGTTTCGAACAAAAGCGCGATTTCCAGTGGTGTGTTTGGAGCCATTTCATAGCGGCTTTTCGCAACGGCGAACAGAGCACGGGACTCGGAGTCAATGCCGTCGGGCCCAACCAGCCCAGACTGGGCTGTATAGGTTCGCTGATCGCCCTGCTCTAAAAGAACGAACGGGATGTCGGGGGTTTCTATGTTTTCTGGGTAGGCTAAAAGAGCGGTTTCAATAACATCTCCGCCGACTAAATCAATGACCACCTCGAGGACGTCTGTTTTCACCGAGACAAAACGGGATGAGTTACCCTCGTCGATCGGTTGCTGTGGTGTGTTTTCTAGCGTCGCGCTTGGGAGTTCGTCAGCAGCGCTTTGATCTAATAATTCAATCGCGTCACCGGTAGGCAAAGACGCTTCTAGGTTGGTGTTTGACAGCCGCTGCCGCTCTGTTGGCTCCAACTTTTCGGCGCGAAAGGCGGTCCACTCTACCAATAGCATGAGGGTAATGGCGGCGGACGCGGCGATCAGTAAAAAACGTTGTAAATCCATGGAGTCGTCTTCAGGAGGTTTGGTCGGGTGGTGTGGGTTTTTTTTCAGGGACTGGATCATACCCTCCATCGCACCCCGGGTGACAGCGGAGGATGCGTTTGATGCCTAGCCAGACCCCAAATATCAGCCCATATTCTTGAATGGCTTTCTCTGCATAGGCTGAACACGTCGGCTCAAAGCGGCAAAATCGTCCTACCCAGGGGCTGAATACCAAGCGGTACGCTTTAATCATTAAAATTCCAACATGAGTGGGAATAGAAAAGCACCGGTCTGTCAGATTTGAGTTCAACACGTTATGGCTTCGCTGTTGCATCGCCAGCGCCCAAGCGCTCATCGACCCGCGCCCAAAGCGATTGCAGTATCGTGGTGATGTCATCGTTGGACAGCTCTGCTATACCGGCTTTACAAAGAAACACACAGTCGACAGGTGTTCTTGGCCCCTCGCGACGAAAAGACTCTCGGGTTAACCGCTTAATGCGGTTGCGCTGCGTGGCAAGGCGTACGTGTTTTTTGGCGATGATCAGTCCAAGGCGCGGCTCGGGAAGGTCGTTGGCGCGCGCGAGAACCATCGCGAACTGATGGTGAGCTTTCGCCTGGGGCGAGCTGAAGACCCACTGGTAGTCAGTGGGCCTGAGTAAGCGCCGGTTGTGACCGAACCTGAAATCGGTCTTTAACAGCGGAGTGTTGGTGCTACAAACGAGCGTGAGCCTTACGGGTTTGAACGAAGATTACGCAGAAAGACGCTTTCTTCCGCGAGCCCTTCTTCGAGACAGCACCTGGCGGCCCGCTTTCGTGGCCATCCTCGCGCGGAATCCGTGGGTGCGTTTTCGTTTGAGAACGCTGGGTTGAAACGTGCGCTTCATGGGGATTACCTGTCATTCGTTTGTGGGGCGCGGAGTTTAGGCTAGTGGGCGGGGTGATTCAAGCGGTTGGTAATACTTGTGTTTGGAATCCCCACCTGTGCCGAAGTGGCGATTGGCGTTGTCGAGGTGTTGTTAAAAGCGCCGTTACCGGTTGAGGTTTTTCCCTTGGATTTGCTTCTGGTTGGTCAACCATCGCTGACTCCCCCATCAAAACCGCAAAAAAACAAATAAATTATTTTTTTGTTGGTCTTTACTATCAATTTGAGCCTTTGTTCCAAAGGGGCCAGACCCATACCCCCAGCAAAAAAGTGCAACAAACACACCACTTAACGCCAACATATAAACAGGTTATCAACAGCCTGGCGGGCTAGGCACTTGCACGAAACTCAAAAACCAGTTAGCGCGGGATGGGCCCTATAAGCCATTGTTATTTAAGAATAAAAAACCATTTGCGCGCTGTGTTGTTTTGTGGATAACTTACACCCATGGCGCCGGAATCGACATTCCGGAACAAAAGTGACTGAACACCCATAATTCAACAAAAACGGTGTTCGGGGGTATTTCGGCCAAAACCCTATCGGTGGTGTGTAACGCTCCATGGGGCTTGGTCACTTGGAGAGAGTTTGTGTCCTTAAGTCCTACCAATGTAGACGTTTGGCAACATTGCCTGACCCGTTTGCGAGATGTGTTACCGCTTCAACAATTCAATACCTGGATCCGGCCGCTAAAAGCGAGCCATACCGAAGGTGGTGTCACGCTGGCGGCCCCCAATCGGTTTATCCGGGATTTTGTCGAGGATAAATATGGGGGGCTCATCGCCGAGGTCGTTTCGGAAGCAACATCTCCGGGCGTTGCTAGCTGGTCTATCGTTGTTGGCGAGAAAGCGCCAACTTTCGTGACGGGACTGGCGAGTAATCCGGAACAGAGCTCACCATCAAATGTGCGTCCGATGATGCCAGCGTTGCAGCAATCGTCATCGGGAAGTAGTGGAGGGGCGGCATTGCTCCCAAGCAGCGGGTTTGTACCTAGTTCGCAGCCGCCCGTTTCAATTCGGTCTGGTGCTGCGATCGCTCCTACCCATCAGCACAACCTGGTCGAAAGCTATACCTTTACCTCTTTCGTCGAGGGTAAAAGCAATCAACTCGCGCTTGCGGCGGCTCAGCAAGTAGCCGAGAACCCCGGTGATTCATATAACCCCCTGTTTTTATATGGCGGTGTGGGTCTTGGTAAAACCCACCTGATGCACGCCGTTGGAAATGCTTTACGCAGATCTAAACCAGACGCGAGGATCGTTTACTTACATTCAGAGCGGTTTGTCGCGGATATGGTTAAAGCATTACAGCTGAACGCGATCAGTGACTTCAAACGGTATTACCGCTCGGTGGATGCGCTGTTGATTGATGATATTCAGTTTTTTGCCAACAAAGATCGGTCCCAGGAGGAGTTTTTTCACACCTTCAACGCCCTCCTTGAAGGGGGTCAACAAATGATTCTCACCTGTGATCGATACCCCAAGGAGATCGAAGGCCTGGAGGAGCGGCTGAAGTCTCGTTTTGGTTGGGGGTTGACGGTGGCTGTGGAGCCGCCCGAACTGGAGACGCGCGTAGCAATCCTGATGAAAAAAGCAGAACAAGCTAACATAGATCTGGCGCCAGACGCCGCGTTCTTCATAGCCCAACGCATTCGCTCTAACGTGCGAGAGCTGGAGGGTGCATTAAAGCGGGTAATAGCCAGCGCAAACTTCACGGGTAGGCCGTTTGATGTTGACCTTATTAAGGAGAGTTTGCGGGATCTGTTGGCTCTTCAGGATCGGCAGGTCAGTCTCGATAATATCAAGCGGACGGTTGCGGAGTATTACAAGATAAAGTCTTCTGATCTGTTGTCGAAAAGACGCAGCCGATCGGTGGCCCGTCCGCGCCAGGTTGCCATGGCGTTGTCCAAGGAGCTGACCAACCATAGCCTACCTGAAATAGGTGATGCTTTCGGCGGCAGAGATCACACGACAGTGTTGCACGCTTGTCGTAAGATCAAAGAGCTTCGAGAGACCAACACCGATATTCGTGAAGACTACAAAAATTTATTACGCTCGCTGACTACTTAAACGTAGAATTGTCGGCGGAGTTGTTTAACGTTTTTCTAGAACAGGGCAAACCATGAAGTTCAGTATTTCGCGCGACGCATTACTTAAGCCACTAAACCTTGTGGCGGGCGTGGTTGAGCGACGCCAAACGTTGCCAATTCTTTCCAATGTGCTGCTTAGCCTCGAGGGTAAAAAGCTCTCGCTCACCGGCACGGATCTTGAGGTGGAGCTGGTGGGCCGGGTTGAATTGGATTCGGCCGGGGTAGACGGCGAGATTACGGTGCCCGCCCGCAAACTTGTTGATATCTGTAAATCACTACCGGATGGATCCACTATAGAACTTAGTGTTGAGTCCGGTAAGGCAGTGGTCAAAGCGGGTCGCAGCCGCTTTACCTTATCGACCCTGGCAGCGACAGAATTCCCCTCTGTTGAAGAGGGGGTGGGTGAGCTGGCGCTGGATTTACCGCAAGCCGCGGTCAAACGGCTCATTGAACGAACGGCGTTTGCCATGGCACAACAGGATGTCAGGTACTACCTTAACGGCATGTTGCTAGAGCTGAAATCGGGCAGGCTCCGTATGGTCGCCACTGATGGGCACCGATTGGCGCTTTGCACGGCGCCAGAACCCGTCAGCGCGGGAGACGCTTCGGTGATTATCCCCCGCAAGGGCGTTCTCGAACTTTCGCGTCTCCTGGAGGGGGAAGAGTCCATCTCCCTGGTCATTGGCAGCAACCACGTCAGGGCATCAAATTCGCAATTTACCTTCACTTCGAAGCTAGTTGACGGCAAGTTCCCCGAATATGAGCGCGTTTTGCCCAAATCACCCGACAAAACGGTGATTGGCGATAGGCTTGAGCTCAAGCAGGCGTTTGCGCGAACAGCGATTCTTTCTAACGAGAAATATCGCGGTGTTCGCTTAAAGCTAAGCAATGACACTCTCGACATCATGGCCAACAATCCTGAGCAAGAGCAGGCGGAGGAGGTTGTCGCTGTCGATTACAAAGGCGACAAGCTCGAGGTGGGCTTTAACGTGAGCTATCTTCTGGATGTCTTATCTGTTCTGGACGGAAAGCAGGTTCGAATGTCACTCGCAGACTCTTCGAGCAGCGCTCTTCTGGAGGAGGCAGAGGCGGGGGACTCCCTGTATGTTGTCATGCCAATGCGACTTTAAGGGGCTTGGAGCGCTGAAGTCCGCGCTGCTTGGGAGGCTCAGTGTATCTGGAGCGCCTGTATATCGATCGTGTCCGTAATCTTACCGAGCAGCGTTTGGCTTTGGGGCCTGGCGCAAATTTCGTTGTCGGCGGCAACGGCAGTGGCAAAACAACTATTTTGGAAGCGGTCAGCTTGTTAAGCACTGGTCGGTCATTCAGAACTTCCACCGCCCGGCCACTTATTCAGCACACACAACCCGCTTGCACAATACAGGGCCGGCTTGTCAGTGGGGTCGCTAACAAGGAGCTTGGTGTTCGACGGCATCGTGGCGGCGAGGTCGAGCTTCGGGTAAATGGCATGAGTGTGGCCTCGCTAGTGGAGCTGGCGTCGGCGTTGCCTACGGTGTTAATTGACACTAGCGCGTCCGATTTAATTGTTGGGCAGCCAGAGCTGAGAAGGCGTTACCTAGATGCCACCATGTTCCACGTGGAACAGCGGTTTTTAGCCTGCTGGCGGCGCTATCATAAAGCGCTCCGCCAGCGAAACGCTGGGCTGCGTCGTGGTATGATCTCGGGGTATTCCGCCTGGTGCGCGGAGGTGGCGGGGTCGGGTGAGGCGTTATCGGCATTGCGTGAGCCGGTGGCACATCAGTTAAGCCAGCGCTTTGCGCGCATTGCCACAACGTTAAGCCCCTCATTATCGGGCGTTGATTTGAGTTTTCGCCCCGGCTGGGGTCGGCCTGACACGCTTGAGCACATCCTTCGGTCGGGGCTGGAGACGGATAGGTCGCAAGGGTATACCCGGGCTGGCCCTCACCGGGCTGACCTTCGAATGGTGGTTGATGGGCGTGCCGCGTCTGAGGTGTTGTCTCGGGGCCAGCTTAAGTTGGCGGTTGTGGCGCTGAAAGCGGCCCAAGGTGAGGTGATGGTAGATATGGGGGTCTCGCCCCCCGTGTTTTTGGTGGATGATTTGGGGTCAGAGCTGGATGGGCCTCATGTGGAGGCGGTCTGTGGTCTCCTCGCCAAGACCGGATCCCAGGTGGTTTTAACCGCCGTGGTTGAACAGGAGTTGCAGCAGTATTGGCGGGGTGGGGATCAGCGTCTGTTCCACGTGGAACAGGGTTGTGTTTCTCCCGCCTTTGGGTAACTCAAAGCAAACAACGTGTTATTGGCTAACAATAGGACAACAAAATGACAGATGAGACCACCCCGACGAGCGGTGAATATGACTCTGGCAGCATTAAGGTTTTAAAGGGCCTGGACGCTGTTCGGAAGCGCCCGGGTATGTACATCGGCGACACAGACGATGGCACCGGGCTGCATCACATGGTTTTTGAGCTCGTTGATAACTCTATCGATGAGGCTCTGGCGGGCCACTGCTCCCAGATAGATGTGGTGATTCATCCGGATGAATCGGTCACAGTTTCGGACGATGGCCGCGGCATACCGACGGATATGCATGAGGAGGGTGTCTCCGCCGCTGAGGTTATTATGACGGTCTTGCACGCGGGCGGTAAGTTCGACGACAACACCTATACAGTCTCTGGCGGTCTTCATGGCGTGGGGGTGTCAGTCGTCAATGCGCTTTCCGAGACACTGCAGCTCACCGTGAGACGCGCCGGTCAATTACATGAGCAATTATATCGCCATGGTGTGCCCGAAGCCCCTTTAGCGGTTGTGGGAGAAACAGATACCACGGGTACAACCGTAAGGTTTAAGCCATCTGCAGAGACCTTTACCAATATAGAGTTCCATTTTGATATCTTGGGTAAGCGACTCCGGGAGCTCGCCTTCCTTAACAGCGGTGTGCGCATCGTTCTGACGGATGAGCGTTCTGGGCAAAGCGAGACCTATTGCTACGACGGTGGCTTGAATGCCTTCGTCGATTTTCTAAACCGGGGTAAAAACAGCATTAACAAAGTCTGCCATTTCCAGGCAGAAGCTGAAGGCGGTGTTGGTGTCGAGGTTGCGCTTCAGTGGAATGACAGCTTTCAGGAAAATATTCTGTGTTACACCAACAATATTCCCCAGCGAGACGGCGGTACTCACCTCGCGGGTTTTCGGGCGGCACTCACCCGAAGCCTGAACGGGTACATCGAGCGCGAGGGGATGGCCAAAAAGGCGAAAGTCAATACCACCGGTGATGATGCCCGGGAAGGTCTAACCGCCATTATCTCCGTCAAAGTGCCCGACCCTAAGTTTTCTTCTCAAACAAAAGACAAGCTTGTGTCCAGTGAGGTCAAAACGGCTGTGGAGCAGTCGATGGGTGAGCACTTTAACGATTACTTGTTAGAAAACCCACAAGAGGCTCGATCAGTTGTTGGGAAAATGATTGACGCTGCCCGCGCCCGAGAGGCTGCTCGTAAAGCGCGCGAGATGACCCGGCGTAAAGGAGCCTTGGATATAGCGGGCTTACCGGGAAAGTTGGCCGACTGTCAGGAACGCGACCCAGCGTTGTGTGAGCTTTACCTGGTCGAGGGTGATTCGGCGGGCGGCTCTGCAAAGCAGGGTCGCAATCGAAAGTTTCAGGCGATACTCCCGCTCAAGGGAAAAATTCTTAACGTTGAAAAAGCGCGCTTCGACAAAATGCTGGGCTCAGCTGAGGTTGGAACCATCGTCACGGCGCTCGGTTGTGGTATTGGTAAAGATGAGTTCGATGCGGACAAACTTCGCTACCACAGCATCATCATCATGACCGATGCGGATGTTGATGGCTCTCATATTCGAACCCTTCTTCTCACCTTTTTCTTTCGGCAAATGCGTGAGCTCATCGAGCGAGGCCACATTTACATTGCGCAACCACCGCTTTATAAGCTGAGTCGCGGCAAGAAAAGTCAGTACCTCAAGGACGAAGCGGCGCTGGATAACTACCTTATTCAAAATGCGCTCGACGGGGCAAGCTTGCATGTGAATCCCGGGGCGCCTCCGATCTCGGGGGAGTCCCTTGAAGCTCTTGCGACAAGCCATCGATTTGCCGCTGCGACCATTGAGCGTATTGCGCGACTCTATGCCCCCAATGTGTTGTGGCAGCTTCCATTTATGGCCTCCCTGACCCTCGATCAGCTTGCTGATCAAGGCTTGGTGCAGGGGTTCGCGGACCAACTAAGTGAGCGCCTACTATCACTTAAAGATAAGACAACAAGCTATGTGGTTGAAGTAAGGCAGGATCCAGAGCGAGGCTCCTGGTATCCGGTAGTCCTGCAAACCTCCCACAGTCTAACTACGGAAATAACGCTCGGCAGAGCGTTTTTCGGCAGTAAAGAATACGGCGTTCTCGTGTCCTTGGGTGAGCAGACTCACGGACTGATTGAGCAGGGTGGGTATTTCCAGCGCGGTGAACGAACCTTTGAAACAGAGGACTTTGCGGAAGGTCTGGATTGGCTCATGCAAGAGGCGCGCCGTGGTGTTTCGGTCCAGCGCTATAAAGGTCTGGGAGAAATGAATCCGGACCAGCTGTGGGAGACAACCATGGATCCTGATGTTCGCCGAATGCTCAAAGTGACTA
>CBFHQV010000041.1:0-19906 GCA_965658055.1 Luminiphilus sp.
GCAGGTGTGCCCAACGGGCCGTCATGAAATCGACCGTCTGCACGGCACGAATGGCAATCACCCACTCGTAACGGCGGCCATCGCCCACCACCCCCACTGACTTCACGGGTAAAAACACGGCGAAAGCCTGGCTGGTTTTGTCGTACCACCCGGAGCGGTGCAGCTCTTCAATAAAAATGGCATCGGCCTCCCGCAGCAGGTCCGCGTATTCCTTTTTCACCTCTCCCAGAATACGAACACCCAAGCCGGGGCCCGGGAACGGATGACGGAAAACCATATCGCGGGGCAAGCCAAGTTCGAGACCCAGTCGACGTACCTCATCCTTAAATAATTCCCTCAGCGGCTCGACCAACTCGAGAGCCATATCATCGGGTAAGCCGCCCACATTGTGATGGGATTTAATAACGTGCGCCTTACCCGTTTTCGCCCCCGCCGATTCGATCACGTCGGGATAGATTGTGCCCTGAGCCAACCACTTCACATCGGTGATCTTGGTGGCCTCCTCATCAAATACCTCGATGAAGGTGTTACCGATAATTTTTCGTTTGGCTTCCGGGTCGGCGACGCCCGCCAGCTTGCCCAAGAAACGCTCTTCAGCGTCGGCGCGAATGACCCTTACTCCCATGTTCTTGGCAAACATATCCATCACCTGATCGCCCTCGTTCAAGCGAAGCAGGCCGTTATCGACAAACACACAAGTCAGCTGATCACCGATCGCGCGATGCAAAAGCGCTGCTACCACCGAGGAATCAACGCCCCCAGAAAGGCCTAACAACACCCGATCGTTTCCGACCTGCTCGCGCACCCGACGGATGGCGTCCTCGACGATATTAGCGGGAGTCCACAGGGCCTCACAGCCACAGATTTCTAGCACGAAGTGTTCAAAGATGCGCTGTCCCTGCAGGGTGTGGGTAACCTCGGGGTGAAACTGGATACCAAACCAGGGCTGTTCTCGATGGGCCATGCCTGCAATCGGACAGCTGTCCGTCTCGGCGATCAAGCGAAACTCCGGCGGCAACGTCACCACCTTGTCGCCATGACTCATCCACACATCGAGCACCATTTGGCCCTCGGCATCAATATGGTCGCTGATGTCGTGCAATAACCCGCCTTCCAAGGTTCTGCGAATCTGGGCATAGCCGAACTCCGACGTCTCCGAGCCCTCAACCGCGCCACCCATTTGCACCGCCATCGTTTGCATGCCATAGCAAATACCCAACACTGGCACATCAAGCGAGAACACCACGTCGGGGGCGCGAGGGGAATTGGGGGCGGTGACCGACTCCGGGCCACCCGACAGAATAATGCCACTGGGGTTAAACGCCCGAATATCAGACTCATCCATATCCCAGGGATGGATCTCACTAAAGACCCCGACTTCGCGGACGCGCCGAGCAATGAGTTGGGTGTATTGAGAACCGAAATCCAGAATCAGGATTCGGTGCAGGTGAATATCAGTGGTCACAGCAGCCTCGGGGTCAGTACCGGTCAGCGAACAGGGTAATTAGGAGCTTCCTTGGTGATCGATACGTCGTGAACGTGGGACTCCGACATCCCCGCCGCCGTCACACGGACAAAGCTTGGCTTGGTCCGCATCTGCTCAATATCGGGGCAACCCGCGTATCCCATCGCAGATCGCACACCGCCCATCAGCTGGTGAATAATCGCCGACACGGGTCCCTTGTAAGGAACCCGCCCTTCGATCCCTTCGGGGACCAGTTTCTCCTGCCCGACACTGGCATCCTGGAAATAACGATCCGAAGAGCCCTGCTTTTGTGCCATGGCCCCAATAGATCCCATACCGCGATAGGCTTTATAAGTGCGGCCTTGATAGAGCTCGACCTCTCCGGGTGCCTCTTCGGTACCCGCGAACATGGAGCCCATCATGACCGAATGGGCACCGGCCACGATGGCCTTTGCCACATCTCCCGAAAAACGAATACCGCCATCGGCAATCACGGGAATACCTTTATCACCGATCGCCGCAACCACATTAGAAATCGCCGTGATTTGGGGCACGCCTGTGCCGGTAACCACACGGGTGGTACAGATAGAGCCAGGGCCAATACCCACCTTCACGCCATCGGCACCCGCTTCATAGAGGGCAAGCGCCGCTTCACCGGTTGCGATGTTGCCGCCTATAACGTCAACCCCCGGGTAATCGCTCTTGATTCGTCGCACCCGCTCAATCACGTTGAGCGAATGACCATGGGCCGTATCAACCACTAAGACATCCACGCCGGCACGTATGAGCGCCTCCACGCGTTCATCGGTGTCGGGGCTGGTGCCGACCGATGCTCCCACCCGCAAACGACCGAAGCTGTCCTTACAGGCAAAGGGGAAGCTCTCGGCTTTATCAAAATCCTTGACCGTGATCATGCCGCACAAATCAAAGTTGTCGTTGACCACCAAAATCTTTTCAATGCGATGCTGGTGCAGTAAACGCTGCACCTCGTCCGAGGGCGCCCCCTCCGAGACCGTCACCAGCCGATCCTTGGGGGTCATGATCGCCGAGACCGGCTGGCTCATGTCGGTCTCAAATCGAACGTCGCGGCGGGTCACGATACCCACTAAGTCCGAGCCACGAAGTACAGGCACCCCAGAAATACCGTTGGCACGGGTCAGCTCGTAAAGCGATTGGATTGACTCGCTTTCCTGAATCGTGATGGGGTCCTTGACCACCCCACTCTCGAATTTCTTAACCCGACGAACCTGTTCGGTTTGATCGGCCACCGTCATGTTCTTGTGAATGATGCCAATGCCGCCCTCCTGCGCAAGAGCAATCGCGAGCCGCGATTCGGTCACAGTGTCCATGGCAGCGGACACAAGGGGCAGGTTCATCGTGATGTTACGGGTCAGGCGCGTGGCCAGAGAAACGTCTTTGGCAGTTACTTCAGAGTAACCGGGCTGCAAAAGGACGTCATCGAATGTCAGTGCTTCCTGGGCGATACGCAGCATAGGGGCCTCGGTTTAACCCAGCGCCGAGATCGGAGCTGGAAAACGCGTTAGTATAACGGCTACCCCCGAACGCGGTAAATATACCCCTGAGGACCCCGTGCTACCGGACCAGCCCGCTTTTTCCGTCAGCGAATTGAATCATCAGGCCAAAATGCTCCTGGAAAGCCATTTTGACTTTGTCCGGGTTGAGGGGGAGATCGGCGATTTCACGGCGGCGAGCTCGGGCCATTGGTATTTCACCCTCAAAGACTCCTCAGCCCAAGTACGCTGCGCCATGTTCAAGGGCGCCAACAGCAAACTCAAATTCCGCCCCGGAAAAGGCGATAGCGTTCGAATCCGCGCGCGGGTGTCCCTGTACGAAAACCGCGGTGAGTTCCAGCTGATCGTGCAACACATCGAACCCGCCGGTGAGGGCGCTTTGCAGCTGGCCTTCGATAAATTAAAGGCGAAACTGCAGGCAGAGGGATTATTTGACCAGGACCGAAAACGGGCTGTCCCGGAAGCTGCGAAAACCCTTGGGGTGGTCACCTCCGCCTCGGGGGCGGCGCTCCACGATATCTTATCGGTACTGGAGCGCCGCAGCCCCATGACTCAGGTCTATCTATTTCCGGTGCCAGTGCAAGGGGCCGAAGCGCCAGCGGCGATCGTTGCCGCGATCGAACAAGCCAATCGGATGGCAAAACACGACTTACCCCTCGAGGCCCTGATCGTAGGCCGAGGCGGCGGCTCACTTGAAGACCTGTGGGCCTTCAATGACGAGGCGGTTGCTCGTGCCATCGCAGCGAGCGCCCTGCCTATTGTCTCCGCGGTGGGCCATGAGGTTGATTTCAGCATCGCCGATTTCGTTGCCGATCAGCGCGCCGCGACGCCTAGCGCGGCGGCTGAACTACTGAGCCTTGATCAGGATGAATGGTTTCAGCGTCTGGACAGGATGCAACTGCATTTGGACAGAGCTCTCCGGCAGCGCATTGGCCGGCAGCGGGAACGGCTGGACCACCTAAAAGCGCGGCTCAAGCATCCCGGCAAACAACTGACGCAGCAAAAAGCCACCCTGAACACCCAGCGCAAAGCCCTTGGCAGACTGCTCAAGGCCCGCTTAGGCCATGATCGATTGAGTCTTGATGCAATGACTCGTCAGCTGCGAAGTCGTCACCCCAGAGGAGCGTTACAGCGAACCGCGGAGCAGCTTAAAGAAGCCGGAAATCAACTGCGATCGGGCATTACCCGTCGATTGGAAGCGGAGCAATCAAGCCTGACCCAAGCAAGGCGCCTGCTGGAAACCTTGGGACCCGAGAACACCCTGTCCCGCGGCTATGCCATCGTACAAACGTCATCCGACGAGCGCATCGTCAGAGATGCAGGCACCGTCACAGCGGGAGACCAACTTACGCTCAGACTACACCGCGGCAGTCTGGAGACGACGGTCGAGCGAGTCGACGAGGTCGCGGAGAAGCCGGAGTAGTGCTTGCACAGGTTAACAAGACGGCCACAGCGCTAGAACCACTGACCAGGACAGGCAACGCGCGGTTTAATACTTGGCTGGGAGCCGGGTGTTGATGATGATGGGGCGGCCCTCGAAACGGATATATTCGCCAATCGTCAGGTCTTTGAGAATTCTCGCGACCATTTCGCGAGAAGCACCGACACGATCAGCGATGTCCTGTTGGGTAAGCTTTTCGGGAATAAACAGGGTGCCATCGCCCCGCTCCTCCGACAGGTCCATCAGCACATTGGCGACGCGGCCGTAAACATCTTGGAGTGCAAGGCTCTTAACATCCGCCGTGAGCTTACGCACGCGGCCGGCGAGGTTGCTAATCAGCTGCCGGGTAATATTGGGATGCTCCTCGAGCACCCCACTAAAATCTTCCTTCATGACAATGCGAAACTCGCATTTCTCGACCGTGCGGACCGATGCTGAGCGGGTTGAGTCATCAAGCAGCGCCAGTTCACCGAAATAATCCCCGGCAGATAAGGTGTTCATGATGAACTCCTTACCATTTTTGTCCGAGCAATAAACTTTGACTTTGCCGCTCTCAATCACAAACAGGGAATCGGCGGGATCATTCTCGTGGATAACGACGGTATTTTTGGGGAAAGCACGGGTGGTGCTGCTGGACTCGAGCGCTTTCAGTTCCTCGGCGTTGAGTCCGTGAAAAATTTCCACTTGATCCAGCATCGCTTGTGTGCCCTCAATTTTTTTCTGATGGCGTGATACTACCCATAATTTACGTGATCGACTATCCCCAAATAACGATATCTTGCCCCGGCTAATCGATTAACCGATCTACACTGCTTTGAAGCTATACTCTGCAAAACGGAGGCTTGCTTTGTCAGAAACAGACGACACATCGAGAGAGTGGGCGGCGCGAATCATCGAAGCCGCATCACCGCTTCGCGAGGCCCTCGGGCGCCGAACGGTGACCACTTCCGAGGGTGAGCGACGGGATATCGACGCCCTGCTGGAGGCAGTGGATCGGCTCAGCGACCTCGCAGGCCAAGAAGGACACGAAGCGCGTCACGATCGGTTGAATGTCATCGGTGCCGTGCGCGGCTATGGGGAAATACTGGCCGAGGACTCTCCGACTTTACACCCCTCCCTATCGAGCACCTTACCGGCGCTACTCCAAGCAGTGGAGTCGCCGGTGGTGCTGGTCAAATCCTCGGCCAAGAAAAAGAAAGCCGAGCGGCAAATCGCCCAAGACCCGGGTGTCATCTTGGCAGTCGATGACCTGCCTGAAAACCGGGATCTCGTCTCGCGCCTGCTCAGCAAAGTGGGTCACACCGTCATCACCGCAGAATCCGGCGAGGAAGCCCTCGAACTGCTGGAAACAATGGGGGTCGACGTCGTGCTCCTCGATTTGATGATGCCCGGGATCAGTGGTTCGGAGGTGCTGCAGAGGCTGAAAGAGGATGATCGCCTGCGCGCCACGCCGGTCATCATGATCAGCGGGCGGCAAGATATGGATCAGATTGTCGCCTGTATCGAGGCGGGGGCGGATGACTACCTGCTCAAGCCGTTCAACCCGGTTTTGCTTCAGGCGCGGATTTCCGCTGGTATCGAGCGTAAGCGATGGTACGACCGTGAAGATCAGTATCGGGAGCAGCTCGAACGTCGTGAGCGCTTTATTCGGGCAACCTTTGGCCGATACCTGTCAGACGAAATTGTTGAGGAAATCCTTGAAAGCCCAGAAGGCTTGGACCTTGGAGGGGACCTGCGAGAGGTCACCATTATGATGTCCGACATTCGGGGCTTTACCACCCATGTGGAGCACCTACCGCCCCAACAGGTCGTGCAATTACTGAACCGTTACCTGGGCCGCATGACCGATATCATTCTCGAATACGGTGGCACCATCGATGAATTTCTCGGGGATGCCGTACTGGCGGTCTTCGGGGCACCCAAGAAGCAACCCGATGACACGGAGCGCGCCCTTCGCTGTGCTTTAGCCATGCAGGCGGCCATGGGTGACATCAATCTTGCCAATCTCGATGACGGCCTACCCGAGCTCGATATGGCAATTGCCCTCAATACCGGCTCGGTCGTCGCGGGTAACATTGGCAGCGAGCGGCGCTCTAAATATGGCTTTGTAGGTCACGCAATGAACGTGACCTCCCGCATCGAGGACGCAGCGGGCCGCGGCGAAGTCCTGATATCAGACAGCACCCGGGACAAATTACCCGATGCTCTCGTGGTGGGGGATCGACGTGAACTCAGCGCCAAAGGCATGGAAGAGGCGCTCGTTGTCTACCCGCTGTTGGAGGTCAAAGGATGAGCGAACAACATCTGTCAGTGCTCCTGGTGGAAGACAATGCGCTCAATCGCGATATGTTATCCCGGCGCTTGGACCGCGCCGGCTTTGCGGTTGTTCTGGCCGAAGATGGCGCCCAAGCAATTGAGCAGATGCATGATGCCAAGCCCGACGTCGTACTCTTGGACATGAATCTGCCCATCAAGGATGGCTGGACCGTCGCTTCCGAGGCCAAGGCTGATCCCGCTATCGCCGCGATCCCCATCATTGCGCTGACCGCCCATGCCATGGAGGCCGATCGTCAAAAGGCCTTGTCAGCGGGCTGTGATGACTATGCCACCAAGCCCATTGACTTCCCCGGGCTGGTCGCAAAAATCCAGGGCGTGTTGGCGTCATGAATCGTTTCACCGCTGGCCTGTCACTGCGAGCCCGACTTTATTTGTTTTCCGGCGCGATTCTCACTCTGTTTGCCGTCAACGTCTCGACCCATCTCTGGGGAAGTCTGGCGAGAACGGAAAGCTTGGTGGCCTATCGCGACACCGTGAATGCCGCACAGCTCACCGACGATCTGCAGCAAAGTTTGGAGGCGGCTCGCCAACAAATACTCGTTCTGTCTACGCTACGAGAGACAACCGAAGAGCCGCTGGATACCAGCGAGCGAGATAGTGCACTCAGCGAATTACAGGGCATTGACGCCAAGGTGCGACGCCTAGGCACCATGGGTAATGAGGGAACCGAGGACTACTACCTTCGTCTAAAAGACAGTACCACCCTACTCCTCGCCGGCTGGCAAAGTTTCTATCAACAATACAACGACACCGACACGGCACTCGACGTCGACTCGGCGGTCAACTTTAACGATGCCTTACAGCGTCTGGGGGAGCTCGACCAGCGACAACAATTTTTGGCCATTCAGCGCTCCAATGCCATCGATCGCACGATTGCTCTAACCGATCGCATCACCGTCATCGGCTTTATCACGACCATCGCCGTCACCCTGGTTCTGGTGGTCATTTTAATCAGAGCCACCAACGCCAGCCTGCAACGGCTGAAAACCGGCGCCCAACGCTTTGGCTCCGGGGATCTCACCTACCGCATCAAAGAAAGTCTTGAGGCTGGTGAGATCAGAGATTTAGCGCGAACCTTCAATGACATGTCAGGAAAACTTCAGACTGCTATTGATGACGTCCAGAGTGCAAAGGCAGATGCCGATGCTGCTAATGACGCGAAGTCGATGTTTCTCGCCAATGTCAGCCACGAATTACGCACGCCGCTCAACGCTATTATCGGTTACAGCGAAATGCTTCAGGACGAGATTGGTGATCCCGGCGAGGTAGATCGGGCGCAATTTCGCCATGACTTGGGCACCATCATTTTCTCGGGGCGGCAATTACTCAGCCTCATCAACGATATTCTTGATCTGTCTAAAATTGAAACGGGCAAGATGCAAGTCGGCTTGGAGTGGTTCCAGCCGGCAGCGTTGATTTTTCAGGTCTGTGATGCCTTGTCCCCCTTGGTCAATCAGTACAACAATCGCCTCGAACTGGCGATCGACAATGATTCCATGGGGGAAATGAACAGCGATCCCAGCAAGCTGCAGCAAATTGTCACCAACCTGTTCAGCAACGCCTGTAAGTTTACCGAGAACGGCGTTATCACCGTGGCAGCGTCAATGGACGACGATTGGCTTACCGTGAGCGTGACCGATACCGGCATTGGCATGACCGCGGATCAACAGTCACGGGTGTTTCAGGCGTTTGTGCAGGCAGAGTCAAGCACGGGAACAAAATATGGGGGAACCGGGCTTGGGTTGGCGATTGTCAGAGAGTTCTGCACGATGCTTGGCGGCACCATCGAGCTCGAAAGCAAGCCGGGGATGGGCAGTCGGTTTAGCGTCCAGCTTCCTGTTGACCAAGAGTCAACTCTCGCAAACGCTTAATAGCTTCGTCGCGCTTTTCAAGGTCATCAGTCAACGCCGCATTGATCGCATCAAGTGATTCGATTCGACCCTCCAAAGCTTGAATCGCCGCCAATGCCAGAATCATGACTTCGGCTCGCTCATCGAGGGCTTCGAGGATTTCATCGGCTTCGGCTACCGACTCTGCCTCGGCCATAAGGGCCGCAAAAGCGATGCCCACCTCAGCCTCGCGCACCATTTCAGCAGTGCCGCCCTCTCGATGTTTTTCAAAGTGGATCCGCGCGACACCGTATTCCCGATCGGCCAGCGCCCGGACCCCGCGGTCAAAATCACTGACCGTCTCAGACGCCAGCGCGTCACAATCGCAGTCTTGTCGTGTCTCAACGGTAGTTGCGAGACCAGAATCATCGTTTGAAAAAGCACCCCCATCCGAAGGAGCCTGGACAGCACACCCGACAAGTAGGGTGAACAGAAGGGTCAATAGATACGCGTGGGGGGGCTGCGATAGCTTCACGGGGCTACTCTATTTAGGTTTGTTGGAGAATAGCACCCGTTGGCTTTACCGGCCAGCCTTTCACTCAGGACGCATGTGCGGAAACAGCAAGACGTCGCGAATTGAAGCGGAATTGGTCAGCAGCATCACCAGACGGTCGATTCCAATGCCCTCGCCCGCCGTAGGTGGCATCCCGTATTCCAAGGCTCTGACATAGTCACTATCAAAGTGCATCGCCTCTTCATCACCGGCTTCTTTCTCCGCTACCTGAGCCCTAAAACGTTCCGCTTGATCCTCGGCGTCGTTGAGCTCACTGAAACCATTAGCAATCTCACGTCCACCCACAAAAAATTCGAAGCGATCAGTGACAAAAGGATCTTCATCGTTACGTCGCGCCAGGGGCGATACCTCGGTGGGATAGGCGGTAATAAAAGTGGGTTGAACCAGTTGATGTTCGGCGGTCGCCTCAAAGATCTCAATTTGTATTTTTCCAAGGCCCCAAGAGGGTTTAACATCGATACCCATTGTTTCGGCCAACGCAGCGGCAGATGCGCGCGTCGATAACGTGTCGGCGGTTATCTGCGAGTTGTATTTTAGAATCGCCTCAAGCACGGTCATGCGAGCAAAGGGCTTACCGAAATCGAAAGTTTGATCTCCGTAAACAACCTCGTGCTGACCGAGAACATGAGAGGTGACGTCTCGCAGCATCTCTTCAGTTAAGTCCATCGCATCACGATAATCGGCATACGCCCAGTAAAACTCGATCATGGTGAACTCGGGGTTGTGTCGAGTCGAAAGTCCTTCGTTGCGAAAGTTTCGGTTGATCTCGTAGACCTTGTCGAAGCCCCCTACCGTCAACCGCTTGAGATATAGCTCAGGGGCAATGCGCAGATACATGTCCATGTCCAGAGCGTTATGGTGCGTCACAAAAGGCTTCGCAGCGGCCCCACCGGGAATCGGATGCAGCATGGGGGTCTCGACCTCCATAAAATTCTTGGCATCCAAAAACTGACGGATACGACTGATCACAGCGGAGCGAACGCGAAAGACCTCGCGGCTCTCGGGGTTCACGATGAGATCAACGTAGCGCTGACGATACCGCGTTTCTTGATCCGCTAGACCATGATATTTGTCGGGCAACGGTCGCAACGCCTTAGTGAGCAAGCGGGCTTCGTTCATATTGATGTAAAGGTCGCCCTTGCCACTCCGATGGAGAGGCCCTCTAGCCGCCACAATGTCGCCCAGATCCCAGGTCTTGAGTGCCTCGAGGGTTTCTTCGTCCAGTCCTTGGCGGTTGATGTAGAGCTGAATGCTGTGAGCACCGTCCTGAATCAACAAAAATGCCCCGCGATTGCGGATAAGGCGGCCGGCTACCGCGAACTCATGGTTGTCCTGCTCTAGTGAATCTTTGGATGCCTCGCTGAACTGCGCCTGCAAATACCCGGCTTCAGCGGTTTTACGAAAATCATTGGGAAACGCCTGACCCCGCTCTCGCAAACGTGCGAGCTTGGCACGCCGCTCGGCGATGAGCTTGTTCTCATCCACCGCGCCCTCAGTCGTATTGTCACTTGAATCGTTCATTGCATCTCTAACCTTATTAGCCGTTTATCAGAGACCCTTTTTGAGAGAAGCCTCGATGAACATATCGAGATCGCCATCCAGCACTGCCTGAGTATTCCGCGTCTCCACGCTGGTTCTCAAATCCTTAATCCGCGCATCATCCAGCACATAGGAACGTATCTGGCTGCCCCAGCCTATATCGGCCTTGCTGTCCTCCAGCGCCTGTTTCTCGGCACTGCGCTTTAAAATCTCCATCTCGTACAATTTTGCCCGCAACTGCTTCATGGCATTGTCTTTGTTCTGATGCTGAGAGCGCTCGGTCTGACAGCTGACCACAATGCCTGAAGGCTCATGGGTAATACGCACCGCCGAGTCGGTTGTATTGACGTGTTGCCCACCCGCGCCCGAGGAACGATAGGTGTCGACGCGCAAATCCGCCGGATTAATTTCGATATCAATATTGTCATCGATTTCCGGGGACACGAAGATCGACGCAAATGAGGTGTGGCGGCGGCCCCCGCTATCAAAAGGCGATTTTCTGACCAGACGGTGCACCCCCGTCTCGGTTCGCAGCCAGCCAAAAGCATACTCACCCTCAAACTGAACCGTGGCGCTTTTAAGTCCCGCCACCTCCCCCGCGGATGCCTCAAGAATCGTCGCCTTGAATCCCTTGTCCTCACCCCAGCGCAAATACATGCGCAGCAGCATCTCGGCCCAATCCTGCGCTTCAGTTCCACCCGAACCCGCCTGCACGTCGAGATAGGCGTTGTTGGGATCCATCTCACCGGCGAACATCCGCCGAAACTCGAGAAGCTCCAGTTGCTTAACAAGGGCATCGATGTCGGCGCTGACAGCGGCCACAGTCTCCTCGTCATCCTCGGCGACCGCCATTTCCAGCAGGTCATCGGCGTCCGCAACACCAAGATCAAGCTGGTCAATAGTCTGAACCACGGCTTCCAGAGAAGCGCGCTCACGGCCAAGTCCCTGCGCGCGCTCGGGGTCATCCCAAACGCTGGGCTCGGATAGCTCCAGCTCTACCTCGGCGAGGCGATCTTTCTTCTCCGGATAGTCAAAGATACCCCCTAAGCACGTCAGTGCGCGCACGAATATCTTTAATGAGATTGGTAAGGGGGGCGACTTCCACAACCTGGGACTCTTTTGTTGGCGAGGCGCGAGTGTACCGAAGGTCTTTAGAGGGTGCCAGCGAGACGGTACAAGATCACGGCATCAACACTTCCAAAGCTGCTTGATGACTAGCTGCGCGCGTCGCTCGCCCCTGAACTCATTGACGGTGAGCTGATAAATCAGCCCCACCTTATCGGCGCCGAAGTCAGGCCACTCCTCGAGATTGACATTGAACGCGATACCCTCAAGTCGCTGGTCCTCATGGCCGAGCAGTAGCTTGAGGTGACGCTCCTTAAGCAAGCGCTGCTCCAGCACCCTAAACACCCCTTCGAAAACTGGCTCCGGAAAATGCTGGCCCCAAGGGCCGGCCTGCTCGAGTAGTTCCGCCGTCTCCAGTGCGAGCTCTGAAGTACCTAACTCGCCGTCGGTTTCAAGCGTGGGTTCCGGCGGGACACCGCTAAGTACTGCGGCGACCGTTTCATTAAAAGCCGTTTCAAATTCACCCAGCCGGGCTGCTGGCAGGGTCAACCCTGCGGCCATCGCGTGACCGCCAAACTTGTCGATCAAGGTCGGATGGGATGCCGCGATCGAATCCAAGACATCGCGAATGTGCACGCCCTCAATCGATCGCCCCGATCCTTTCAATTCACCCTCGCCCGCGTCTGCAAACACAATGGTGGGGCGGTGGTACTGCTCGCGTAATCGGCTGGCAACAATCCCGACAACACCCTGATGAAATGAGGGCTGGTACACACATAACCCAAAGGGCATAGCCGTTGGCTCAAGCGCTAGAGCGCTCATCTGCGCCTGCGCTTCCTCCTGCATGTCGGCCTCAATATCCCGCCGCTCCCGGTTGAGCTCGTGCAGCTGCTGTGCCAGAGGACGAGCTGCGGCGTGACTCTCGGCCAACAAGCACTCGATGCCGACCGACATATCGTCGAGCCGACCCGCGGCGTTCAGTCGTGGTCCCAAAATAAAACCGAGGTCAGTGCTGCTAATCCCGCGGCCATCACGGCCGGTAACCTCAAGCAATGCCTCTATACCCGGGCGGGCCCGCCCGGCGCGTATGCGCGCCAATCCACCGGCGACCAAAATCCGATTGTTTCGGTCCAAGGGCACAACGTCTGCGACGGTACCCAGCGCGACCAGGTCGAGAGAATCAGCCATATTGGGCGGCTCTCGACCGGTCTGATCAAACCAACCCCGGGAGCGAAGTTCAGCCCGCAGTGCTGTCAGCACATAAAACATCACGCCAACACCCGCGAGGGCTTTACTGGGAAACTGACAGCGAGGCTGATTAGGATTGACAATGACATCGGCACCCGGAAGTTCATCGCCCGGGAGATGATGATCGGTAATAAGCACGCTCATGCCAAACCCTTGGGCGGTCATCACCCCGGCGTGACTGGAAATACCATTGTCCACTGTCACAATCAGGTCGGGCTCCTGATTGGCCGCCAACGCGACAATCTCTGGGGACAGGCCATAGCCAAATTCAAAGCGGTTGGGGACTAAATAGGACACATCTTTCAGGCCCAACTGGCGCAGAACGGAAACCGCAAGCGCAACGCTGGTCGCTCCATCGGCATCAAAGTCACCCACAATGATGACCCGCGCGTCCCCTTCAATGGCATCCGCAAGCAGATCGGCTGCCTCGGCAACACCGCGTAACTGCTGCGGAGGCAACAGGTGCTTCAACGACAGGTCCGTGTCTGACGCCTCGGTGATACCTCGATTGGCATAAAGACGCTTTAGGATGTCGGGCAGCGTGGCCGCGGCCAAGGACCGCGAAGGAACAGTGTGGCGAGTTTTAACGGCGGGTCGCATTAGGCCTTGAGATGTGACGCCATGTGTTCCTGCACCTGCGCTAGATCATTAGGTAGCACCACACACCGCTCCTCCCGATCAAACAAGTCAGCTAAATGAGGCGGTAATTCGGGGTGGGTCGCCACACCGCTTCGCAACACAGCTTCCGGAAACTTGGCCGGGTGGGCCGTAGCCAAGGTCACCATAGGTTGAGATGCTTCGCGCCGACAGACTCTCGCCGCACGGGTACCGATGGCGCTGTGGGGATCGAGCAAATACCCGCAGCGAGACCACACCTCGGCAATCTCGGCGGCAGTATCATCGTCGGACACACAGTGACTCGAAAACAGACTTCTCGCTTGCATCATCGCAGCGTCGGACAATTGGATAGCCCCGGAACTAAAGTCCCGCATCAAATGATCAATCGCCGCTGCATCTCGATCATAAAGATCAAACATCAGGCGCTCGAAGTTAGAAGAAACGGTGATATCCATGCTTGGCGACAGGGACTTTTCAAGCTGCTGCCGAGCGTATTCCCCCGAGGTCAGGACTCGGTGAAGCACATCATTTTTATTGGTCGCGATCACCAGCTGGTCAATGGGCAACCCCATACAGCGGGCCAAGTACCCGGCAAAAATATCGCCGAAATTGCCCGTCGGCACCGAAAAGTTGATCGCCCGATCGGGTGCACCCAATAGCAATGCCGCATAAAAATAGTAGACGATCTGCGCCATAATGCGCGCCCAGTTGATGGAGTTAACCGCGACAAGCTGGCGGCCATCCGGCAGGAACGGCTCAGCAACGAAGCTCGCTTTGACCATCGCCTGGCAGTCATCGAAATTGCCTTCGATTGCCAGATTATGAATGGTCTCGCCTTGCACCGTCGTCATTTGACGCCGCTGGACATCAGACACGCGACCGTGCGGGTACAAGATAAAGATGTCGATGTTGCTGCAACGCTTGCAACCCTCAATCGCGGCTGACCCCGTGTCTCCCGAGGTCGCTCCCATAATCACCACTTTCTGCTGGCGACGCTGAAGCACATGATCAAGTAAGCGTCCCAAGAGCTGTAAAGCAAAATCCTTAAACGCCAATGTCGGCCCGTGAAAAAGCTCCAACACCCACTGGTTATCGTCAAGCTGAATCAAGGGCGCTACCGCGGGATGGCGAAACTGCGCATAGGTGTCGTCAATAATCGCTCTCAGATCATCCGAAGCAATTGAGCCTTCGACAAAGGGTTCTAGGATAGTGAACGCGAGCTCCGGATAGGAGAGCGATCGAAAGCTGCGAATTTTGGCTTCGCTAAAGGTGGGCAGTTGCTCGGGAACATAAAGGCCCCCGTCCGACGCCAGTCCGGCTAACAGCACCTCCTCAAAGTTGAGTGCTGGTGCTTGGCCTCGGGTGCTGATATAGCGAATAGCCACTTAGGAGCCCTCAAATGCTTCGACACGGAGCATGGTAATGGACCCGGCTAGGGCCTCAAGTTGTTCGATCGCATCCACCGCCCGCTGAATACCGGCCCCTGATGCACGATCAGTGATAATCACCACGCTGACTTCCTTAGCACCACTTTTGGGCGGGCGTTGAATCAGCGACTCAATACTGATTCCTTCATTACCCAACAACCGGGTAATGTCCGCCATCGCCCCGGGTTGGTCCGACACCACCATACGCAAATACCACTCGCTCTGCACATCGTCCTTGGAAACACGAGGTAGACTCTGAAGAGCCTGGGTTGGTAAACCCAACACGGGCAGTGCATCGGTAGTGCCCCGAGCCACATGCTGTGCAATGTCCGTCACATCACCACAAACCGCTGACGCGGTCGGTAACGCGCCGGCACCCGGGCCCACCAAAACCAACTCGCCTACGGCGTCGCTGCGAACCATAACGGTATTCAATACGCCATCGACGGTAGCAATTTGTTTGTCTCTCGGAATCAAGGTCGGATGAACCCGGAGATCAACCTGATCGCCTACCCGCTGGGCGATACCCAGATGCTTGATGACATAGCCGAGCTCCTCGGCAAAACGAAGATCCTCGGGCGCCACGATATTGATGCCCTCGGTAAAAGGACCATCGATATCCAGCGGAATACCAAACGCCAGGGTCGCCAAAATCACGAGCTTGTGTGCCGCGTCAGTTCCGTCGATGTCAAAGGTGGGATCTGCTTCCGCGTAACCGAGCGCCTGCGCTTCGCTGAGCACGTGTTCAAAGGCACGGCCAGCCTTGGCCATCTCGGTCAATATAAAATTGCCGGTGCCATTAATGATCCCTGCAATAGAATCAACAGCATTCGCCGCCAGTGACTCCCGTAGGGTTTTGATCACTGGAATACCGCCCGCAACTGCCGCTTCAAACCTTAGCGCCACGCCTTTCTGCTCAGCGAGGGCAGCCAACTCATTACCGCGGGACGCCATGAGGGCCTTGTTCGCCGTGACCACATGCTTGCCGGCCTCGAGGGCCTGTGCCACGAGGTCATAGGCCGTGGTGGTGCCGCCGATCAGCTCAACGATGATATCCACCTCCGGATCAGCAACGACGGCGAATATATCCCGGCTGACCTTGTAACCCGAGGTGTCACAACCGGGTCTGTCACGACGAGCTCCGATGTGGGCGAGTTCCACAGGACATCCGCAGCGAGTCGCAAGCGCTGCTCCATGCCGTTCAAACAACGTGACAACGCCGCTACCTACGGTACCCAAACCACATAGTCCGACAGCAATTCGTTGCTTGCTCATGACTGTTTTTTCATGACTGTTTTCTCATGGCTGTCTGCTCATGGCTGTTTACTTATGGCGACGCTCTCATCTGACGGCCACCTTAAACGACCGCCCTCCTTTGCATAACCGTCAGGCTTTCGGGAAGACTGATGCCCGAAACGCCTCAAGCGGGCGGGCCTTGGCGCAATACTTTTTTGATACCCCTAAGCGCTTGCCGAGTTCTGTGCTCGTTCTCGATCAAACCGAAACGAACATACCCTTCACCGTATTCTCCAAACCCCAGACCAGGAGAGACCGCCACACCGGCCTCCTTGAGTAACAGCTTACTAAACTCCAAGGAACCCATCGACCGGAATGCTTTGGGAATTTGCGCCCATACAAACATCGTTGCCTTGGGTGGCGTAACCGGCCAGCCAGCCTCGTTGAGTCCGTTGCAAAGAACATCGCGGCGGCGGCGATACATGTCACAAATATCGGTGACGCATTGCTGATCGCCCTCAAGCGCTGATATTGCCGCTACCTGCACCGGGGTAAAAATGCCGTAGTCCAGATAGGATTTAATCCGCGTCAACGCGGCAATAAGCTCAGGGTTTCCGCAGCAAAAACCAACCCGCCAGCCCGGCATGTTGTAACTCTTAGACAACGTGAAAAACTCGACCGCTATGTCCCGGGCGCCTTCAACTTGCAAAATACTGGGAGCCACATAGCCGTCAAAACAGAGATCCGCGTAAGCAAGGTCGTGTATCAGCCAGATGCCGGCCTCGCGACACACGGCAACCACCTTTTCAAAAAAGTCGAGCTCCACACAATGCCCGGTGGGATTCGACGGAAAATTGAGTACCAGCATTTTGGGTTTGGGATAACTGTTGCGTATGGCTTGCTCAAGCTCATCGAGGAACGTGTCCTCATCGGCCATCGGCACGTGACGTAGATCGGCTCCCGAAATGACAAATCCATAAGGGTGAATGGGATAGGACGGGTTGGGGACCAAAATAGAATCACCGGTGCTGGTTGTAGCCAACGCCAAGTGAGCCAGCCCCTCCTTTGAACCTAGGGTAACAATCGCCTCTGTCGCGGGATCGAGGGTGACGTCATAACGCCGTTGGTACCAGTTGCAAATCGCTCGCCTCAGTCGCGGAATGCCCTTTGACTGGGAATAGCGGTGGGTGTCACCACGCTGTACGGTCTCAGTCAATTTATCGACGATATGCTGTGGCGTGGGCTGATCGGGGTTACCCATCCCGAAATCGATAATATCCTCACCCCGCGCGCGCGCGGCGGATTTCAACTCGCCGATAATATTAAACACATACGGCGGTAGTCGTTCGATCCGCTGAAAATTGTTGTTCACGTAATAACTCCGAAACATCCTCGGGGCCGTCGCCCCGGGCTCGTTTTAATTCAACCCAAGCAGTTGCTCGAGTTCATCCGCCGGCTTGTAGCCCGGGATCATTTGACCCGTGCTGGTGACGATCGCGGGTGTTCCCCTGACCCCAAGACTCTGTCCCAGCGCATACTGTGCCGCGATAGGGGCTTCCTCACAGTCGTTGATCGGAAGCGCCACCCCCGCTTTGAGTTTGGTCAGGGTGTCCTGCTGATCTTCTGCACACCACGCGGTCGCCAACTTGCGCGCGCCGTCGGACTCCATACCCCCACGCGGATAAGCGAGATAGCGCACCTCTATGCCTCGAGCGTTCAAATCATCAACTTCACGGTGAAGCTTCTGGCAGTAAAAACAGGTCACATCGGTAAATACCGTGATATAGCCCCGGGTCTCTCCCTCAGGACGAAATACAATCATGTCATTGACGTCGAGGCTGTCCATCAGCGCTTTGCGTTCGGTCTCGCGCTTCTGCTCAGCCAAATTGACCAGGCCATCGGCCTTTACCGCATAAAGATCACCCACGACAAAGTGTTCACCCGTTGGCGTCGCGTAAACCACCAGCCCATTGGCCAGCGACACCTCGACCAGTTCCTGCGCTTCGGTCTCCAATACGGAATCAACTACCACAACGCTACCCATGCTGGCGGAGAGGGCAGACTCCAGGCGACCACGTAACTGTGCGTACTCATCCGCACCTGCCATCGGTACGCGACAGAGCGTAACCAGCACGATGGCTGCCATGAAGGATGAAACAAGTCTCAGCACGGGCTCGCTGGCGCCGCGGCCTCGGGACTGTTCTCGGTCTGGTGTGATCATCATTTTTCCTCTTGCTACCCCGCTAACCCCGGGGGTGATGACTCGCGTGCAACTCTTGCATACGCTGCCTCGCGACATGGGTGTAAATTTGAGTCGTCGACAAGTCACTGTGACCCAGCAACATTTGCACTACGCGCAAATCAGCGCCGTGATTGAGTAGATGCGTCGCGAACGCGTGCCGCAGCGTATGCGGCGATAGATGCGATCGAATACCCGCCCTGTCTCCGTAAATTTTAATACGATACCAGAAGGTCTGGCGAGTCATGACGGTGCCGCGATTTGAGGGAAAAAGCACATCACTGGCGCGCCCCTTGAGCAAATCCATCCTCGGGCCCCGGATATAGCGCTGCAGCCAATCCAACGCCTCCTCGCCCATGGGGACCAATCGCTCCTTGCTGCCCTTGCCTGTTACACGAATAACCCCTTGATTCAGACTGATCTGGCTGAGGGTTAGTCCCACGAGCTCCGAGACGCGAAGGCCACAAGCGTATAGCAGTTCAAGCATGGTGCGATCGCGAAATTCAACCACTTGCTCAAGATCTGGGGTCTCCAGCAGGCGCTCCACATCCGTTTCCGAGAGCGCCTTGGGAAGCGGTCTACCCTGCTTAGGGCTCTCAATGCGAAGGCTGGGATCCTCTGACACCAAATTTTCGCGCAATGCCCAACGGTAAAAGCTGCGAACACTGGAGAGAAATCGCGCTGTCGATCGGGGTGATGCGCCCTGTTTTAGCCGCTCGCCCAGAAACAGCTGCAGTTGGCCTGCGTTGGCACTAATCAAGGCTAGACTCTGCTTGTGGAGCCATTGGTGGTACTGGGACACATCGCGCCGATAGGCGGCGAGAGTATTCTCACTCAATCCACGCTCCAACCACAGCGCATCGATAAAGCGCTCAATTACCTCTGACAAGTCCATCCTCCCAGATAGGCACGTGCAAGGTCATGGAAACTAAGATAAGGGCCGCGGTAACGCGCATCACCACCGGATTTCGCAAGTTCTTGCGCCAGCCCCAAAAACACGAAAGGCCGCACCGGTAACCCGGGGCGGCCCTGCGCGATGCGAACTACTAGTTGGACAGCTTTTCCTTGATACGCGCCGCTTTTCCGCTGCGCTCTCGCAGGTAGTACAACTTTGCCTGGCGGACGTCACCGCGACGCTTGACGGCGATACTGTCAAGAAGCGGGCTGTAGGTCTGGAAAGTTCGCTCCACCCCAACGCCGTGAGAAATCTTACGAAGGGTGAATGCAGAATTCAGGCCGCGGTTTCGCTTGCCAATGCAGACGCCTTCAAAGGCTTGCAGTCGCTCGCGGCTACCTTCCTTGACCTTCACCTGCACCACAACGGTGTCGCCCGGTGCAAAAGCCGGAATCTCTTTA
>CBFHQV010000042.1:0-19482 GCA_965658055.1 Luminiphilus sp.
GGGCACTGCGCCTGCGTAGTCAACTTCTACCAGCTGGTTAAGTTGGAAGCGACGTGTGGTAGAGGTCAAGCTGGCGGTCCATTTGTCAAAGCTGAACTTTTCGGGGTCGTGCCGGAGGTCGACCAAACCTTCGAGCCCCGTGGCGCTCAGGCGCACCGTAAAACCAGCGCTGGTGATGTGGCACACCGTGCCTTCAAAACGCGAGTTACCCGCAGCGTTCAATCTTTCGAGATAGTTATGGGCCAGCCACCGCTCGGCCGCCTGACTTGCCTCGCGGCTGCGGGCGATCATTTCACTGGTTTTGCTTAGCGACTCTCCCGCGACTTTGTCAGCGGTTTCCTTTGCCAGTACGGCTTTAATTTGGCGGTGCGCCATGAAGTCGAAATACTTGCGCAAGGGTGACGTGGCGTTGGTGTAAGCCGGAAGCGCCATGCCCATATGCTCTCTGGATTGGACGCTGAAAGCGGCGCGGGTCAGCAAGCGATTTACCATGCCGCGTAGAGGCTGGTCATGAGGTTCGCCAAGCGCGGTGAGGACTTGCCGGTAGCCTGCGACCGTGTCCAGAGGTGTGCTCACCAGGTCCGGCTTATAACGTGACAAAAAGTCCTTCGCTTCATCGAGCCGGTCTTTGCGAAATCCCGAGTGAACCACAAAGGGTCCGGTCGCGCTGGCGTCGGTCAGGAGCAGAGCGGCGCATCGGTTGGTGGCAATCATGCACTCTTCAACCAGGTGCTGTGACGCCAACTTTTCTCCCTGCTCGATGGTTTCAATTTGCTTGGCATCATTAAGCTGCCAGCGGTATTCCTGGCGGTCTTCCATGACCAGCTCGTGTTCTTCCCGGTACCGACGAAGCGCCCGATAAGCCTGAACCAACGCCTCGAGGGGGTTTGACCAGGCGATGAGCTCATCGTTATGACCGGTCACGTAGCGATCGACAGCGGCGTAGGTGAGTTTGGCGCGGGATCTAATGGTACCTTTGACAAATTCGTATTCCGAGACACAGCCGTTGTCACCGACCATCATCTTGCATACAAGCGCAGGCCGGGTGGCTTCTTCGCTGAGCGCGCAGAGGTCTCTGCTGATCGTCTCGGGCAACATCGGGATGGCGTCGCCGTGGAAATAAACCGAGGTGCCCCTCGCGAGCAAGGCGGCCTCGGCCTCGGGGCAGCCCTCGAGGTAAGCGGTAGGGTCGGCAATCGCGACGTAAAGTGTCCAGCCTTCACTCGTGACTTCGGCGTACAGCGCATCGTCAATATCCACGGTGCGGGCTGAGTCAATCGATACGAAGGCGAGGTGCGTTAAATCGACCCGATCTGCTTCCTCGAGAGGTCGTCGGCTGGCGGCGTAGTCCGCCAAAATTTTTGCCTCTTTGTCAGGCCACTCCCAGGGAATGCCAACCCGCGTCGCACAGTAGCGATTTTCTATGCCGGGGGTTTGCGCATTGCCCAGCAGCTGTAAGACCTTGGCGGAGGGTTTGCCATCTTTGATGGGGTGTCGCAGCAGGGCGCACTCGACAAAATCCCCGGCCTTGGCACCATTTCGGGCGTGGGGTGGAATAAACAGCCAGCGACTGAGGTTGTGTAAGTCGGGCTCAACAAACACCGCCTTGCCCTTGGTAACAACCTTGCCGACGAAACGGTCGAGCGGTGACTCGATCAGTCGTTCGATTTCAGCGACGGTCCGGCCTTCTTTTGCTTTGCCCTTACCTTTGCTGTCTCGCGCCGGTGCCGGTCGAATGCAAACGCCCACGCGATCGCCGGGCAGCACCTTTAACATTTCGTCTGGGGGGATAAAAATTTCCCGTCCGTCATCAACGACAGCAAATCCGTAGCGGTTTTGCGTACCTTTGACGGTCGCCTCAGCGTGCTCTTTCTGGGATTCAATTTTCTGTTTGAGCCCCTGCAACTGAGCCATTGCATCGTTGTTCAGCATGGCTGATCGGAACTCCTGACAACACGTTAGCTGCGAGACACTTGGTGCAATAGCCCAAGCCAATCTCATCAATTTGGGATCGACATGCTAGCGAAAAACCACTCGGCTGTCAGCGAGAAGTTGCCGTGGATGCGAGATTTTGCAACTTGCATTGACAGCGGAGAAAGGGAGGGGTTTACTGTCACTGAGCCGAAAATAAGTGAGTAGGACGAACGTTGTTGACGAACCGAGCTAATCCAGCAGGATTTTCGCCGACAAGCAACACGCCACAGCACCTCCCGAGCGCCTCGGGGAGGAACGTCCAGTCGGCGCTGCCTTTTTTGAAGTATCCATCCGTTTGTTATCAATCCAGAGGTCTTGTTTATGGAAGCTAGCGCTGCCGTTCGCCTTGACATGCCAGCCGCAAACCCCGCAAACAAAAAAATCTATGTGCTGGACACCAATGTCTTGTTACATGACCCGACAGCTGTCGCTGCCTTCGCTGAGCACCAAGTGGTGATCCCGATGACGGTGCTGGAGGAACTTGATCACATTAAAGATCGACGGGATAAGACCGTCAGCCGTGAAGCACGTATCGCCATTCAGATGATTGATAAGGTCGTTGGATCCTCGGGGCCGACCGAAATTCAATCGGGTGTTGAAATTCCGGGCTCCAATTTGCATGGACCCCTCGGCACCTTGGCCATTTACCCGGATCAGTTGTTACAGGACGCCGGCGAGATTCCGTTTCTTGATGCCACTCAGGATCAAGCCAACGATAACCGTATCATCAATGTTGCACTCAGGCTTCAGGCAGAGCACGCCGAGTCGCTGGTTTGTCTGGTGACCAAAGACATCAATATGCGAATCAAGGCCAAGGGGTCGGGTCTCAATCATGTCGAAGACTATCTCCACGATCGTGTGCTCGACGATATCGATTTATTGGCGACCGGTTATGCCCATGTCGAGGGTGACTTTTGGACTACGGTATCCGAGGTGGACACCGTCAGAGAGGACAACGTGACCTTGCATCGCATTCCCAGGGCGGCGCTTCCGGCAAGTTATCCGAACCAGTTTGTCTACGATGACCAGGATTTTCTCGCCTACGTGAAACGCCTCGACGAGGACTATGTCTACTTGCGCGTCGATAGCCGAGACAACTTATTCAACCAGCGATTTTGGGGGCTGGCGCCGCGCAATCTTGAGCAGGCCATGGCCATGCGATTACTCGACGATGACGATATCGACATGACCGTTATGACGGGCCCTGCAGGGTCGGGTAAAACCTTACTCGCTCTGGCTTATGGTCTGCATGCCATCCTCGAGCAAAAGAAATATTCCAAACTCATCGTTGCGCGCTCGACACCGCCAATTGCTGAAGACATCGGCTTTTTACCCGGTACTGAGGAGGAGAAAATGGCCCCTTGGTTGGCGGCGTTTGATGATAACTTGGAAATTCTCCACGGAGGTGATGAATGCGCGGGGGGCAGTATTGATTACGTCAAGGAGCGAGCCAACATTCAGTTTAAATCCCTGAATTTTATGCGCGGTAGGTCCTTCAATAACGCCTACATCATTATTGACGAGGCGCAAGGCCTCACCCAGTTTCAGCTCAAATCAATCATCAGTCGCGTCGGCGCGGATTCGAAAATTGTGGTGCTCGGCAATCTCGCTCAGATCGACAACAAGTACATCTCGCCACTTACTTCGGGCTTGACCTACCTCGTTGAACGGGTCAAGGCCTATCCCCACGCGGGAATCATGTTTATTAACGGAATTGTGCGATCACGCTTAGCTGCCTTTGCCGAAGCAAATCTGTAGAACAGGTGTAATCAAAGCCATACCCGTTGGCTGGCTTGCTAGTCTGCGAGGCTGGCGTTGACTTTAATAGCGCCGCCCAATTCGGTAGACCATTTGAGGTTCGGTTGGGTTGTTAGCATGACCACGGTGGAACCGAGAAAAAACCGTCCCAGCTCATCGCCTGCGGAGAAGACCGGCCCGTCGTTGTTTGCCCAAACCCGCTCACGAATGGCGCCGGGAGCGGGGTCTTCGACACCGCCCCAAACCGTTTCGATCCCTGCGACGATAATGGCGCCTACCAACACCAGCACCATGGGTCCCTCTGCGGTGGTGAAGTAACACACCAGCCGCTCGTTACGCGCAAAGAGTTTATCGACTCCCGCCGTGGTCGCCTCGTTAACCGCGAATAAATCCCCCGGCACGTAGCGGGTCCACTGAAGCTGTCCTGAGATGGGCATATGGATCCGGTGATAATCCCGCGGTGACAAATACACGGTCGCAAAAGACCCGTTGTTAAAGGGAGCGGCTTCCTCGCTCGCCCCTGCCAGCAGTTCCATTACGTCATACCCTCGCCCCTTCGCTTGAATGATGGCGCCGGACTCAATGGGTCCGCGCTGGCTGAGTGCCCCGTCGGCAGGGCTGACCCAGCGAGAGGGGGCGAGGGGACGCGCACCCTCTTCGAGGGCGCGGGTAAAGAAGTGATTGAAGTGATCAAAGGCAGTGGGATCTTTGATCTGTGCCTCATCGAGACTGATCCCGTAGCTCCACATAAATGCCTTGATCAGCAGCGTTTTCAGCCACGCGGGATGCTGCAAGAAGGCAAGCCAGCCGATGGCCCTTGAAAGAAGGTGCTGCGGCAGAAGGGCCTGCAAACCGATGAAAAGTGTCATGAATTGCGCCAATGTGAGGGTGAACTATCTGCTAGTGTAATGCTTGCGGTGTCTCTTGTGGTCGGATCAGCGTTGCGACTTGGTGCAAACAATGCCTAAGAGCGACATGTATGAGGAGCATGAGAGGATTGTTAAACGCTGGGCGAGGAAGTAGCGTTTGTAGAGAGCACCTGTGGAGAGCGCCTGTGGAGATCGCCTGTGGAGATCGCCTGTGGAGAGCGTCTGTGGAGAGCGTCTGTAAAAAAGGGAGAAGGAAGCCCTGAGGAGGTTACGATGAACCTGCAAGCTAAGCCCAAAACCTCAGCCGCGGATGAGCTAGGGTACTTGCACCGTACCGCTCTTATCGCGGCGCTCACGCTCGGGGCTGCAGTAAGTCAGAGCTTTGCTGCCGACGCGCCCACATTTCAAGAGGGGGTCTCCGCCGAGCAGTCGCTGGTGAGCCAATCCATCGAGCCCTTTGCCGCATCGTCGTCACTGCAGTTGGCGTTCATGGACGAGGAAACGGCGACAGAGAAATCGGCTCTAGCGCTTCAAACTGCTGAAGGCAGCTCCGAAGAGAGCCGGGACAATAGCGCTGACGCCATCAAAGAGAAAAGCACGCCGGGTGCCGACATCGATGGCGGGGATCGGGAAGCTGTCTCCTCGGCACAGGAACAGGCCGACGATGACGGCGAAGATACCTGGCTCGATACCGGGCATGGCTACGTGACGGGAAAAGCGGATGACTTGACGCGTTGGTTTGACAGTTACTTCGGAAGTACAGAATCTGACCAGGCTGCCGCCTCATCGCGCTTGCGCCTTCGCGTTATGGGCATAGAGGATGAGCGCGAGGGAACAAATTTCCGTGTCTCCGTCGGGGGCCAGGTCAATCTCCCGCAAATTTCCAAGCGCCTCGATCTCGTTTTCAGGGGCGATGATCCGGCCGATGACATTAACGGTCAGGAAGACCAGTCGCAGGCGCCGGTCGCGCTACAGCTTCAGGTGGGCAAGCGCGAGGACACCCGCCATCGCTTTGACCTGACCCTGGGTATCAGCTCAGCGGGACCCAAACCGGGTGCCCGATACCGTTACACGGTCGATCTAAACGAGAAGAACAGCCTGCAATTCACCGAGCGAGTGCAGTACGAATTTGATGATGGTGTGATTAGCACATCCCGTTTGGTGCTGGACCATCAACTTTCCAACAACGCGCTGCTCCGAAGTTACAGCCGGGTGCTATGGGGTGAGGCGACCGAAGGGGTGGAAGCCAGTACCTCGCTGCAGTGGATTAAATTTTGGCGGCGTGATCCCCCCAGCCGTCACCGTGTGGATGAGCGAGGATTGATGGTGTACGGGGAGGTGTCGGGTCAGACCGAGCCCTACGATTATGTGTCTAACTACCGGGTTGGATTTCGTTATCGACGTCAAACCTACCGCGAGTATTTATTTCTTGAATTTGAACCCAGCTACAACTGGCGAGTGGACGAACCTTACGACCAGCGTGCGGGCGCCTGGAAGGTCGAGCTACGCTTTGAATTCTTGCTCTTTGACGATCTGCGGCGAGACAAGGATTAGAGTCTTGCAGCCCACTCAGCGGCTCACCTGTTCCGTTATAAGCCGATAGCTGGCGAGCCGTGCTTCGCTAATGGCCCCCGTGGCCACCGCTTCCAAAACCGCACAGTTGGTTTCATGGTCATGTTGGCAATCGCGGAAATGGCATCGCCCAAGAAATGGCCGGAATTCAATAAAGGCTTCTGCCACCTCCGCCGCTGGGAGATGGGATAACTGAAACTCTCGAATCCCAGGGCTGTCGATCAGGTCGCCGCTACCGGGCAGGTGATACAGCTCAGCGGCGGTAGTGGTGTGGCGGCCCTTATCCACACCCTCGGAGAGGGCGCCAATACGAATGTCATTGCCACGTTGATCGGTGTCGGGTAGCAGACGCTTTATCAAAGAGGATTTCCCGACCCCCGACTGGCCCACCAATACCGCGGTATGCTCAGACATCAGCGCCCGCACCTGCTGCGCCTCGGGATCACTCTCGCGGTCTGTGTGAATCACCGAGTAACCGAGTGGGGTGTAGCGCGCCGCCAGTGCTAATACCGGGTCGGCTGCTTGAAGGAGATCTGTCTTGTTAACGATCAGCGCAGGCTGAATGCCGGCGTGCTCGGCGGCGACCAAATAGCGGTCAATCAGGTTGGCATGGGGTTCCGGGGCAGGGGCAATTACAATGAGCATCAGGTCGACATTGGCAGCAATGGGCCTGAGCTCGCCGCGCGCATTGGGCCGTGTCAGCACGGTGGCGCGATCCTCTACCGCTTCGATCACGCCGCCATCTTCGCTCTCTTGCCAGGCTACCCGGTCTCCCGCAACGATGTTTTCGATGTGTGGCCGCATAAAACACTGCCGCTGCTGACCCATGGCATATTCAACGAGGACTCGCTGCCCGAAGCGGGCGATCACGAGCCCTGAGTTGACCTGCCCAGTGGTTCCTTGTGCGTTCGCCAGCTGCTTCGCTTGCGCAGCGGAGATTCGACGAGACTGCTGTTGGTTGATGCGCCGCTTGGCCATGGTGCCAGTGTAATGCCTGAGGACCGATATCGGTGAATCTTGTTGCCTTAGCTTTGATAGACTGGATATCCGTCAAAGGAGAAAGCGATGCTGAGTGAGCGCAATCTGATCTGGGTCGATATGGAGATGACCGGCTTGATTCCGGAGCAACATCGCGTGATCGAAATCGCGACGATTGTCACCGACAGTGACTTGAATGAACTGGCGCAGGGGCCAGTTTTGGCCATTCATCAGTCGGAGGATGCGCTGGGCATTATGGATGAGTGGAATACAACACATCACACGCAGTCGGGCTTGGTGTCGCGAGTGCGTGCCAGCACTGTAAGCGAAGCGGAGGCAGCCGAGGCGACGCTTGAATTTTTGGCGGCGTGGGTTCCCGCCGGTGCCTCCCCTATGTGCGGCAACTCTATTTGCCAGGACCGGCGCTTTATGGCCCGGCATTTGCCCACACTCGAGGCGTATTTTCATTACCGGAATCTTGACGTCTCGACGCTCAAAATACTCGCCCAGCGTTGGCGGCCAGACTTGAGCGGTCTCACAAAGAAAACCGCGCATCTGGCGTTGGACGATATTCGGGAGTCCATCGAGGAGCTGCGGTACTACCGAGAAAATTTTATTCGCATTGACTCATAGACGTGCTTGCTGTTGCTCAATCGCCCACAGTACGTGCTCCTGAACCAGCGGAGATGGGTCTTGTCGACGGGTCTCAAGGGCATTTAGTGCCTGCTGCGAGTGTTCCGAATTGCCCAGCGCGATAGCGATATTTCGGAGCCAGCGCTCATAGCCGATCCGCCGAATCGGCGATCCTTGGGTGCGCTGTTCAAATTCCTCCTCGCTCCAGGCGAACAGACTGGGCAGACTGCTGTCATCCAGCGAGTGGCGCGGGGCAAAATCAGCTTCCCGGGTCTGTTGAGCAAATTTATTCCACGGACAAACCAGCTGACAGTCATCACAGCCATAGATACGGTTGCCCATCAGCGGCCTGAGACTGGGATCGATGCTCCCCTTGTGTTCGATGGTCAGGTAGGAGATGCACCGACGGGCGTCCAGCACAAAGGGCGCCACAAAGGCTTGGGTGGGGCAAACCTCGAGACAGGCCGTGCAGCTGCCACAGTGCTTCTCCTGCTTGGGTTGATCGGTCGGAAAGGGAATATCGGTGTAGATCTCCCCGAGGAAAAACCAGGAGCCGGCTTTGTCATTAATGAGCATGGTGTTTTTAGCGATCCAGCCAAGTCCTGCGTTTTGTGCGAGGGCGCGCTCGAGGACTGGTGCGCTGTCGACGAAGGCGCGAAATTGCCCGCCAGCCAGCTCCTGTTGAATCCGTTTGGCCAGGGTCGCCAGCCGTTGACGCATCAGCTTGTGGTAATCCCTGCCCAGGGCGTAGCGCGAGACGTAGGCCCGCTCGGAGTCAGCTAAAATCGTCTCGGCGTCCGCGCAGTCGGGAAGGTAATCCATGCGCACACTCAGCACGGTACAGGTGTCAGGGATGAGCTCGGCGGGACGTGAGCGTGCGGTGCCGTGGCGCTGCATGTAGTCCATGTCACCGTGGTAGCCAGCATCAAGCCATTTTTCGAGATAACCCTCGTGTTCGCTCAAGTCGATTCCGGTTATGCCGATTTGCTGAAAGCCAAGTTCACGAGCCCAGACCTCCACCGTGCGCTTTAGAGCATGGAGGTCGAACTCGCTGTGCTGGGGGTCGGTTGGCATGGCGCTATTGTGACAGACTCGGGGTAAACTGGGCGCCATGGCCGCTGATTCCACTACCCGTACCTGGTTTTTGCCCGATGAGGAGGCAACTCTGCGCTTTGGTGCTGCGATGGCGATGGTGCTGGAGTCACCCGCCCTGGTGTTTTTGGAGGGGGATTTGGGTGCGGGTAAAACCACGCTGAGTCGGGGCCTGCTTCGGGGTCTCGGTCATCAGGGAAGCGTAAAAAGCCCTACCTATACGCTGGTAGAACCCTATGAGTTGGGCGTAACCCGTGTGTTCCATTTCGATCTGTACCGCGTGACAGACGGGGGAGAGTTGGCCTACTTGGGGCTCGACGATTACTTTTCCACCGAGGCTCTGGTGTTGATCGAATGGCCCGACCGAGGGCAGGGGTGGCTTGCCACCCCCGATTGGCACCTTGTCTTGTCACCCTTGGAAGAGGGGCGCGAAATAAGCCTGACAGCCCATACCGGCAGAGGGCGCGACTGGCTTGCCGCGATGCCCGGGACGGGTGCTGATAATGCGGCATAGCGCTTCACTGAGGGTCGATACGTTGCACGAAACAAGCGGCGCGGTCGACTTGCTTGATCGCCCGGGGCAACGCACCATAGCGACAGAAGAAAATTGGCAATCCGAGGCAAGCTCGTGCAGAGGAACCTGAGCGTTAGAGGCACAGCACCGCTAGGCACGTTACTGCTTGTCCTATTGGCGACAGCCTTTTCTGCGCGAGTCTTGGCCACGGAGGTGATTGACGTTCGCCTGTGGCGGGCGCCCGATCATACCCGGGTGGTCTTCGATCTCTCCGACAAGGTGGAGCATCGCATCTTAGAGCTGGACAACCCGGCGCGTGTCGTTGTGGATATTGATGATGCCCGCCTACAGGGAGTCCTTACGGATTTACCACTCGACAACACCCCGGTCGCTCGGGTCCGGTCTGGCATTCGTAAAGGGACTGATCTGCGGATTGTGTTTGATATGAATGCCAAGGTATCACCCAAGAGTTTCGCTCTGGCGCCCAACGAACGAACCGGGCACCGCTTGGTGTTGGATTTGTTTGACGCTGAGGCGCCAGTCAAGCGAGAGCCGACAGAAGAGCAAGGCGCCATCACCACCAAAAGTGTCGAGGAACTGGGAGGGCGGCGCGACATCATTGTCGCTATTGACGCGGGACATGGGGGAGAGGACCCCGGAGCCTCTGGTCCCAAGAAGCTCCGTGAAAAAGAGGTGGTACTGAAAATAGCGCGTAAGCTTGAGTCTCGCTTGGCGCAAACCACGGGTTTCAAACCTGTGATGATTCGCGATGGCGATTACTACGTAAGCCTTCGGGGACGACGCGAACTGGCCAGAAAGGCGCAAGCAGACCTGTTCGTATCGATTCACGCCGACGCCTTTGATCAAGCCTCCGCCAATGGCGCATCAGTGTATGCCTTGTCCACACGGGGAGCGACGTCAACGGCGGCGCAGTATCTGGCTGATCGGGAGAATGCGGCGGATCTCGTGGGCGGTGTCCGGCTCTCAGATAAAGATGATGTGCTGGCGGGGGTGCTGACGGATTTATCGATGACGGCGACACTCGACACTAGCTTGAGTTTGGGTCGAGAGGTACTTGAGGAGGTCGATAAAATTGCGAAGCTCCACAAGCGCAAGGTCGAACAGGCGGGTTTTGCGGTATTGAAGAGCCCCGACATCCCCTCGATTCTGGTGGAGACGGGCTTTATCTCCAACCCGGGTGAGGCACAAAGGTTGGCGACGGCCAGCTACCAGGACAAGATGGCCCGCGCTATTCAGGTGGGCATTGAGGCGTGGTTCTCCACCCATCCACCCGCGGGCACGCTCCTGGCCTGGCGGCGGACCCAACAGACCCGCGAGTATGTGATCGTCAGTGGCGACACCTTGAGTGAGATTGCCGATCGAAATGGCGTTAGCTTGCGCGCATTAAAGGCGACAAATGGGCTCACCAGTAACACCATCCGTGTCGGGCAGACACTCATTATTCCGGACGCCTGATGCCTGCAGACAAAATAAAAATACTCGATGCCAGACTGGCCAATCAGATCGCCGCCGGTGAAGTGGTGGAGCGGCCGGCTTCCGTGGTGAAAGAGGCCCTCGAAAACAGCCTCGATGCCGGTGCTACTCGCATAGATATCGACATCGATGCGGGGGGCTCGAAGCTGATTCGGGTCAGAGACAACGGCTCGGGTATTCAGGCTGAGGATCTTTCACTCGCGCTTGCGCGTCACGCGACATCAAAGATTACCTCCATTGATGATTTGGAAGCGGTCGCCACCTTAGGGTTTCGGGGTGAAGCACTGGCCTCCATCGCCTCTGTGGCCCGCCTGTCGCTCACGTCGAACAGCGTCGAGAGTCCCAGCGAAGGGCTCTGTGCAACCAGCGAAGGTCGGGACATGGCGGTGAGCGTCAAGCCGGCGCCCCATCCGCGGGGAACGTCACTTGAGGTCAGGGACTTGTTTTACAACACGCCGGCGCGTCGCAAGTTTTTGCGGACCGAAAAGACTGAATTCGGTCATATCGAGGAGGTCATCAAGCGGCAAGCGCTATCGAGACCGGAGGTCAGTTTTCAACTGCGCCACAACGGGCGTTCCGTTCATCACTGGGTAGCGGCAACCGACGAGCGCGGTGTCGCGCAGCGCGTAATGGGCGTTTGCGGCCAACCTTTTATGGAGCAAGCGGTACCCATCGAGCGGGTTGCGGGGGATCTCAGCCTCCGCGGCTGGGTGGGTTTACCCACGTTTTCAAGAAGCCAGGCAGATCTGCAGTACTTCTTTGTGAACGGCCGCGTAATTCGCGATAAGTTAATTTCTCATGCGATAAAACAGGCGTATCGCGATGTGTTATTCCATGGTCGACACCCGGCGTTTGTCCTGTTTCTTGAGCTCGATCCGGCGCGGGTCGACGTCAATGTCCATCCGACGAAGCATGAAGTGCGCTTCCGGGATGGGCGGGAGATACATGGATTTATTTTCAGCACTCTCAATAGGGCGTTGGCGGCGGTGCGGCCAGAAATCCGGACCGAAGATTCGAGTGGCGTCCCCGATTCGGGTCCCGCAGATACAGGCGGCAGTAGCCCATGGCAGGGTTCGCTGGGTATAGCGACGCCGGGGATTCAAGAAGGCGCCTATAGCGCGGCACAGGCATCGGCGCTCGAGCGCCTCTATGCAAGTCCTGTGAATGCAAGCCCTGTGAATGCAAATGCGCTGGCTGGAGACGGTACGGGCTTCGATTACGGAGCGGGTGCGGCGGCCAACGGACTCAGTGATGGCCAACGTAATACCCCTACCATCGAGGAGGCGGGACCCGAGGATATCCCGCCTCTGGGCTTTGCGCTGGCACAGGTGCACGGGGTTTTTATTCTTGCGCAAAATGCTGTGGGGATGGTGCTTGTCGATATGCATGCGGCCCATGAGCGCATTACTTATGAGCGCCTCAAGCAGATGCGTGACGACACCGGGATTCGCCGTCAGCCGCTGCTGGTGCCGCAGTCGATCGCCGTATCCAGTCGGGAAGTGGCGGTAGCTTCAGAGCTCCAACAGGTGCTTCAAGAGTTGGGTCTTGTGGTGGACGCCGCGGGAGAGGAGCAGCTGGTGATCCGGGAAATCCCGATCGCACTTTCCGGGGGTGATGTCGAAACGATGGTGCGAGATGTGCTGTCAGATCTGGTGGCCTATGGGAGTTCGGATCGATTGGCGGCACATATGGATGAGCTGCTATCCACCATGGCATGTCACGGATCGGTCCGGGCAAATCGTCGTTTGACGGTGCCAGAAATGAATGCCCTGCTTCGGGCCATGGAAGTGACCGAGCGTTCGGGGCAATGCAACCACGGTCGCCCAACCTGGGTACAGCTGACAATGGCGGAGCTGGACAAACTGTTCCTTCGAGGTCAGTAGGTGATCAGCTTACCGCTACTGTGTGTCATGGGACCGACCGCCGCTGGTAAAACCGCACTCGCTATCGAGTTGGCGGAGAGCCTGGGGGGTGAACTTATCTCTGTCGACTCGGCGCTCGTTTATCGCGGCTTGGATATTGGCGCCGCAAAGCCTGATTACCCCCACCACTTGATTGATATTCGTGACCCAGCGGAACCCTATAGCGCAGCCGTTTTTGTGAAGGACGCCGCGCAGGCTATCGAAGCGGTCAGAGCGAGGGGGCAGGTGCCCATCTTGGTGGGCGGGACCCTCCTGTATTTTCGCGCCTTGTTGCAGGGTCTGGATAGGATTCCTGGTACACCGCCAGAGGTCCGGGCAGCGATCGAGCAAGAGGCAGCGGCGAAAGGATGGCCCGCTCTGCATGCCGAACTTGGTCGGGTTGATCCGGTCCTCGCCGGACGCCTACATCCGAATCATAGCCAGCGAATTGGTCGCGGGCTGGAGGTCTGGCGCATGACCGGCAGACCACTCAGCAGTTGGCAGGCCGGGCAAGGGGCACCTGCCGTGTCGGGCGACGTGATCCCGCTGGTGGTGATGCCGGCAGACCGCGCCGTGCTGCACGAGCGGATAGCTCACCGGTTTGATGCCATGCTGTCCGAGGGATTTCTCGACGAGGTCGCAGCACTGTATCGGCGCGGCGATCTGAGCACCGATCTGCCCGCGGTTCGGGCCGTGGGCTATCGGCAGCTCTGGGGTTACCTCGATGGTGAGATGGATCTGGAGCAGGCGAAACACGCGGCCGTCGCCGCAACCCGCCAATTGGCGAAGCGACAATTGACCGGATTGAGGCGCTGGCCGGACTCGGTTTGGCTGAATACCGGTTTGGGCTCTGAGATTGTTGATGTACAAACACCCCTCGGAAATCGTTGGGGCGAGCTCGCCGCGGCAATCGCCGGAACTGTCACCGAACACGAACGGATGATTAGCCGCACCAAAGCCACCTTTGCGCGACAAATTAGCGAAATTTTGCGGAACTTTCTCGCCAAACAAGATCACTAACGAGTAGACTACGTCGCCGCTTTGAATAGCGGTAGGCTTTGGTCGCTTCGGTTTTTTTTGCGACGTTTTTGTATCAGTAACAAGGAGTTGTCATGTCAAAAGGGCATACATTACAAGACCCTTACCTTAACGCGTTGCGCAAGGAGCGGGTCCCAGTGTCAATTTATCTCGTCAACGGCATCAAGCTACAGGGTCAGATCGAGTCCTTCGACCAATTCGTGGTTTTGTTGAAGAACACGGTGTCGCAAATGGTCTACAAGCACGCCATTTCCACTGTCGTCCCATCGCGCAACGTGCGCATACCGATGGAATCGGAAGACGAGGACGTCGCTGAAAGCGAATAATTCCTCACCCACACAGCTATTTGAGCGTCACGAGGGGGGTGAACGAGCCCTTCTCGTACAGCTCAGGCTGGACGATGGACAGCAACCGCTAGATACCCTGGAGTTCGAGGAGCTGGTCATTTCTGCCGGCGGTGATCCTGTGGGTTTTATTACCGGTCACCGGCGGTCACCGACGGCAAAGTTTTTTGTCGGCGAGGGCAAACTCGATGAAATAAAAGCCGCCAAAGAGGCCACCGAGGCAGATCTCGTGGTGTTTAACCATCCGCTGTCGCCGAGCCAGGAGCGAAACCTGGAACAGGCTCTGTGCTGCCGTGTCATTGCTCGCACCGGGTTGATACTGGATATCTTTGCCCAGCGCGCACGGACTCACGAGGGCAAGTTACAGGTCGAGCTCGCACAGCTTCAGCATATGAGCACGCGGCTCATTCGAGGCTGGACGCACCTGGAGCGGCAGAAGGGCGGCATCGGTCTTCGCGGTCCCGGAGAGACCCAGTTGGAGACCGACCGGCGCTTGCTACGCGCAAGGATCCGATCGATCGAATCGCGCCTCGACAAGGTGCGGGCCCAGCGAGCACAAAGTCGCCGAGCGCGCGAGCGTGCCGAGGTCCCGCTGGTTTCTGTCGTCGGCTACACCAACGCCGGCAAATCGACCCTGTTTAACCAAATCACGGCGTCGGAGGTGTACGCCGCTGATCAGTTGTTTGCGACGTTAGATCCTACGCTGCGACGGTTGGATATCGATCAATTTGGTCCCCTTGTGTTGGCAGATACCGTGGGCTTTATCTCCCACTTGCCCCACGCTCTCGTCGATGCCTTCAAGGCAACCCTCGAGGAAACCCTGAACGCCGACTTATTGCTGCATGTGATCGATGTGGCGGCGGAGCATCGGGATACGCTGATTGCAGAAGTCGAGTCGGTGCTTGCCGAGATTGGGGCAAGCGAAGTCCCCCAGCTGCGGATCTACAACAAAATTGATCTCCTTGAGCAGGCGCCTCGACTCATGCGGGACGAGCGAGGGAAGCCCCAGGCTGTTTACCTGTCAGCCCGCGAGAATCAGGGGCTCGATTTACTGGAGCAGGCCCTCAGGGAGCTTCTTCAAAGCGGTATTTTCGAGGGGGATATCGAGCTGGCGCCAGCGCAGGGCAAGCTCCGGGCGGCTCTTTTTGATATGGGGGCGGTCACGGCAGAGGCTTTTACCGATACAGGGTGCAGCGTTTTATCGATTCGATTACCTGAAAAAGAGTGGCAGCGGTTGCAACATCAGCACTGAGGCCCCATGTCGTTAGGAGCAACGGCGCAATTTTGCTAGACTCTGTCCATTAACCAAAAAGGAAACGCTCATGTCGTGGAATGAACCCGGGGGCGGCAATAATCGGCCGCGCGACCCATGGGGTGGCAATGACCAAGGTCCTCCCGACCTTGACGAAGCCCTCAAAAAACTTCAGCAGCGCATAAGCGGCCTATTCGGTGGTCGCGGGAGTGGCGGCTCGTCGGGTGGCGGCTCGTCGGGTGGCGGCCTTTCGGGGGCACTTTTTGGGGTGCTGATAGCGGGGGTCGTTACCGTGTGGGCGCTCATGGGTTTTTATCAGCTCGACGAGCAGGAGCGCGCAATCGTTCTGCGATTTGGTGAATACAACGGCACCATGCAGCCCGGCTTGCAGTGGAATCCGCCGCTGATCGATGAAGTTATTACGGTCAACACGACCAAAATTCGGGCGGCGCAGGTGCGCGAAGTCATGCTGACCCAGGATGAAAACATCGTCGAAGTGACCATGTCGCTGCAGTATTTCATCGAGAACCCGGAGAAGTTCATTCTCGAGGTTCGAGATCCCGAGGTGTCGCTTCAGCACGCGGCACAAAGCGCGTTGCGGCACGTGGTGGGTGACAGCACCATGGACTTGGTGCTGACAGAGGGTCGAGCAGCGTTGGCAATCGATGTGAGAGAACGGCTACAGGGCTACTTGGATATGTATGACACGGGTATTCGTGTTAACAAAATCAATATTGATGAGTCCAAACCACCCGCCCAGGTGCAGGGTGCTTTTGATGACGTGATTAAGGCCCGGGAAGACGAGGAGCGAGTGAAGAATGAGGCTCAGTCTTATGCCAACGGGATAGTGCCCGAGGCCCGCGGCCGCGCTCAGCGCGCGCTCGAAGAAGCGAATGCGTATCGGCAACAGGTCACTGCACAGGCCGAGGGTGAGGCTTCGCGATTCAGTCAACTGCTTGTTGAGTACGCCAAGTCGCCAAAGGTGACGCGTGAGCGCCTATACCTTGATGCCATGCAGGGCGTCATGGCGAACACCAACAAGGTGCTAGTGGACGTCGAGGGCGGTAACAACATGATGTATCTACCGCTTGATAAACTAACGCCACCAGCGGGCGGGCGCTCGGCATCAGGCAGTTCCCGTTCGGGGCTAAGCGAGCGCGACTTGCGGGATATCACTGAGCGGCTGCGACAGGAATTCCAGCGTGACATTGAGATTAATGATACCCGTCGAGGAGGCCGCTAATGAGTCCTAAACAGGTTTGGGCGGGTTTGTTGGTGGCGTTGGTAATCATCGTGGCGTCTAACTCACTTTTTGTCGTCAAAGAAACTGAGCGCGGGGTGCTGCTGAAATTTGGTGAGGTCGTGAATCCCGATCTTAAGCCAGGTTTGCATGTAAAAATTCCTTTCGTGAACAATCATCGAATTTTTGACGGACGTATTCTCACGGTTGATTCAGCGGCAGAGCGATTTTTCACCCAAGAGAAAAAAGCGTTGATTGTCGATTCCTATGCAAAATTTCGAGTGTTAGACACCGCAACCTATTACACCTCCACCAATGGTGAAGAAGCGAGAGCGGCAGGTCTTCTAGCCCAGCGGATTAACGACGGGTTGCGCAATGAAGTGGCTGTAAGAACGGTGCAGGAGGTTGTCTCAGGTCAGCGGGATGAAGTCATGGATGCGATCACGCGCCGTCTATCGCAGGTAGCTGCGACCGAGCTTGGTGTCGAGGTTATTGATGTGCGTGTAAAGAAAATCGATTTGCCGCCCGATGTTTCAGATTCAGTGTATCGCCGGATGAATGCAGAGCGTGAGAAAGAGGCCCGCGAATTAAGATCTCAAGGGCAAGAGCTTGCAGAGGGAATTCGTGCCGCCGCTGATCGCGAGGTGACTGTCATTGAAGCCAATGCATTCCGACAAGCCGAGATTCTTCGCGGAGAGGGAGACGCGCTCGCTACCGGAATTTATGCAGAGGCGTACAACCAAGATCCCGAGTTCTATGCCTTCGTGCGTAGCTTGAGAGCCTATCAGGAGACGTTCAATAGCGGCAGCGATATCATGGTGATCGAGCCGGATAATCAGTTTTATCAATATCTCTTCGAGCCGATAAATAGCGAAAAGCGCAGATAGAACGCAGCCATGACGAGTCGCAAGCATTGGTTACTACCCGATGGTGTTGACGAGTTGCTGCCAGAACGAGCCAAAGCGCTTGAGCAGCTCAGGAGACGCCTGCTCGATTGTTGTGATGGCTGGGGATATCGGTATGTGATTCCTCCGCTCGTGGAGTTTACCGACTCATTGTTGGTGGGGCTGGGGGCAGACCTTGATCTCGTTACGTGCAAGTTTGCGGATCGTCTCAGCGGGCGAACCCTGGGTGTGCGGGCCGATATGACGCCACAGGCAGCACGAATTGATGCTCACAGCCTTGGGGAGACCGGCGTCACGCGACTTTGTTACGCGGGATCCACGCTTCATAGCGCGCCCGAAACAGCCACATCGGGTCGATCGCCGATTCAGCTTGGGGCTGAGGTGTACGGCAGTGCCTCAAGCGATGCGGATTTGGAAGTCATCGGGCTCATGCTGACGCTTATCGACCGCGCTGCCCTTGCTCCTCACCACAAGCCCGTGACCCTTGATGTGGGTCATGTGGGTATTTATGACGCGGTGATGGCCTCATCCAACCTCGATGCAGAGACAGCCAATGCGGTGTTTGATGCACTGCAGCGCAAGTCGCAACCGGACCTTCAGCACATCTTGCGGGATTCTGACGACGCGTTGGTGGCGCGGCTGCAGGGGTTGATGGATCTTCATGGCGGCGCTGACACGCTGGCGCTGGCCCGCCAAAAATTGGCAGATATTCCAGAGGCTATTGAGGCGATAGACCAAATTGATCGGGTTGTCAGCTACGTGCAGGCCCATCACCCGGAGGTGTCGGTTTACATCGATCTGACCGAGCTGCGCGGCTTCCGCTATCACACAGGCCTTGTGTTTGCGGCGTATGTCGCGGGGGTGGGCAATGCCATCGCCAAGGGCGGGCGCTACGACAACGTGGGCAGTGTTTTTGGCCGCGAACGGCCGGCCACAGGATTTACCTGTGATCTCAAGGCGCTCGCTGAGCAATGTGCAACACACTCCAATCCCGGCGGTGTAATATCTGCCCCTATCGTTGAGGATGCCGCATTGAATGACGCTATTTTAGCGCTTCGTGCGCAGGGTCGCGTTGTGGTGAACGCGCTGGAGGGTATTCATGATCCTCGGTGTACGGAGCAGTTGATCAAAGAGGGAGACCATTGGGTCTGTCAGCCTCTGGCGTAGTGGAGTTTTCATGAGTAAGAATGTCGTTGTTCTCGGAACCCAGTGGGGAGACGAGGGCAAGGGAAAGATCGTTGATTTGCTTACCGAGCAAGCTACCGCGGTGGTGCGTTTTCAGGGCGGCCACAACGCCGGTCATACACTCGTTATTGGTGGTGAAAAAACGGTTCTTCATGTGATTCCCTCGGGTGTCCTGCGGGATGGCGTGCAGTGCCTCATTGGCAATGGCGTTGTTCTGTCACCCGAAGCGCTGCTGAAGGAAATTCACGAATTGGAGGTGCGTTCTGTACCCGTTCGAGAACGATTGGTGATATCAGCGGCGTGCCCGTTGATCCTGCCGTATCACGTTGCGCTGGATCAGGCCCGCGAGCGGCGCCGAGGCGAACAAAAAATTGGGACAACGGGCCGGGGAATTGGCCCAGCCTACGAGGATAAAGTGGCCCGACGCGGACTGCGACTCGGGGATTTACGAAATCCGGAACGTTTTGAGACTATCCTGCGCGAGGTGCTCGACTATCACAACCATGCGCTGGTGCACTACTACGGCTCCTCTGCCCTCGATGCCAGTGCGGTATTTGATCAGGCGATGGCTGAGGGTGAGCAGCTGCTCCCCATGATGGGTGATGTTACCTCGATACTGCACGCTCATCGCAAAACCAATGCCAGGATCCTGTTTGAGGGTGCCCAGGGTTCTCTCCTCGATATTGATCATGGTACCTATCCCTTTGTGACCAGCTCCAATACAACAGCGGGG
>CBFHQV010000043.1:0-19041 GCA_965658055.1 Luminiphilus sp.
CTGTAATGAAATCGGGTGAGCCGCTTATGGAAATCATCCCCACGGGAGACACATTGTTGGTATAAGCTAAAATACTGCCAAGAGATATCGCCGATTTCGCCGAGGGCGATTTAGCATCGTTACGCTTTGACCCTTATGACGCGGCCATTTATGGCAGTCTCGAAGGCAAGGTGATTTACATATCTGGAGACACCATTGTTGAGGATAATCCTAAGGGTGGTGAGGATACATTTTATCAGGCGCACATAGCTCTTCCACTCACACCGTTTCGAACATCAATTGGTAAGGAGGTAGAGATTATCCCAGGAATGACTGCGCAGGTTGATATCAAAACGGGTAAGCGCTCTGTGATTACTTATTTATTGAAACCGATCGTAAAGACGTTAAGCAATTCATTTGGGGAACGGTAATTACGACCGCCAATTGATTCGCATCCGGGCGCCTTTTCGGGCAGTTAACGTAGGCGTTTTATAATGGCAAAGGCGAGTGCCGGTGAGACCAATGCAATGGGAAGGGCAATCAAGAGCAGCCCTTCTGCCATGCTGATCCCCCAGATGATATCCGGAGTGTATGAACAGAGATTGCGCACTTCGAAAAGGCTCGGAAACCACCGATCAACGGCAAACCAGTCGGGCATGCCGAGCTGAAATTCACAGCTGCTATCGCCCCGGCCATTTTCCAGTTCATACAAAAGCCAAGCTCGCTCTCCCAGGCCCACCGCGATACCGGCGACCAACCCGTGGCCCAACAGCCCTGACCAATGGCTCGCGGGTAACACGGTGATAACCAACGAGACCAGCGCCAGCGCCACCACCCACAGGCGCACATGAATACAGACCTGACAGGGCTCTTCACCCAGAGCATATTGATAATAAAGTGCTACTGCGAGCATCGTCAGTGCCAGCCCTGAGAGTCCGAGCCAATAGCCTCGGGATTGTGGCAGTGCGCTTAGGCTGGAAAGTGCGCTATGACGCATAACGGGCGAGATCTCCACGCAACGAACGGGACGGATGCGGGTTGTGGAGGACTTCTCTCAAACGAGCCCACAACAACTTGCTCTCCGCCTCACCATTGTAAGTAAACCAGGGCGTGACCAACAGTCAGACATTCCCGATAAATCGCCGCTTGTCGCTATGGGTCAGGGTGATTTAGTTGTGTCTTGGGCCATGGCGGCAAGAAGCAACAGCCCTGCAAAGATACCCAGATTTTTCACGAAGTTCTGCGCCTCGCGTTCGGGGTTGACCCCTTCATAAACATTCCAAAAGTCGTGCAGGGTCACATTAATCAGCAACACCATCGCGGCGAGCCCCAGCGCGGCGATAAGAACCTGGCGGTTCACCAGCAAGCAGATACCGCCAATGATCTGAAAAACACCGGCTGTGGCCAGCAGCGCCGGTATTAATGGCATCTGGTGGGTGTCCATCAAGACGATATGTCGATCCCAATCCAGAAATTTCGCCACCCCAGGTAGCAAGAAGTAGAGGCCCAAAAGACTTCTACCCACCAAAATGAGGACCCCTTGGATTACGGGGCTGGATTGAGTGATCGGCGCCATAGAAGATACCCCTGCGAATAGGTATGGCTAAAAACTTGATACTAGCAAGATCCCGAGGCCTGGTGAGATCTTATAAGCCCTAATAGGGCCTGATCATTTGGCCAGGCCCTGAAACCCGGTGAGGTCCAATAACCAGGCAAGGTTCTGTAGATAGTTCCACAGAAAGCCCCCCAGACAGAAAGCCCAATAGCAAGTCCCGTAGAAAAACCAAAGACAGACCCGAGAATCCCGCGTGTAGCGGGTCGTAGCCGTTTTGTGATGGCCACCACGTGGCACTCTGGCACTCTGTTAAGTGTGAAATAGTGGCTTGCGTCGATCTTGGCCGATAGGCATCATGTTGGTGAAACCTGAACAAAACGCCTACAAAAACGGGTTCTCAACCACTCAACTCCATACCGAGACGATGATTATGAAAAAGAGCAATGTATTAGGTCTTTTGAAGCATCCTTTAGCCTTGGCTTGTGCAGCAGTTTGTATTGCCTTGCCAACCCATGCCCAAGAGGGTGGCCTTGAAGAAGTGATCGTGACAGCCACCAAGCGTGCCCAATCCTTGCAGGAAGTCGGCATGTCCGTTACTGCGATATCCGAGCGTGATATCGAGAACATGGGTATCGACAGCTACCTCGATTTTGCGGTTCGCATCCCGAATCTGGGCACCTCATATCAGTCAGATGGCCGGTTTGACGCTAACTCACCGGCGCTGCGTGGTGTGTTTGGTAGCGGTGATAAGTCGTCATCAGCAACCACGGGTTTTTACATTGACGATGTACCCGTCACAGCCGCGCTGCAGCCTCGCGTACTTGATCTCGAGCGCATCGAGGTGCTCCGGGGTCCACAGGGATCACTTTACGGTGCGCGATCCATGGGCGGCACCATTCGTCTGATTACCCAGCAGCCCGACCTCGAGGAGAGTTCGGGAGCGGTTCACGTCGCGATGTCTTCGGTCAGTGATGGTGGCGAGAACTACAATTTTGATGGTCACATCAATGTGCCATTGGCTGAGGGTAAGGCGGGCCTGCGTGTTGCCGCCTATTACGGTTCTATTTCAGGTATTTATGACCGTGTTTATGACCCGACTTGGTTCAATTACCAAACTGGCGAAGAGGTGCTAGGTACGACGCCGGCGTTTGACCGCAATGAAGATGTGGATGACGAGGATTATTACGGTGGCCAAATCTCATTGAAGTGGATGGCCACCGACAACCTGTCGATCACGCCGAAGTTCATGTATCAGAAAATTGAAGCGGATGGCCTGCCTTTTGCGGACGTTGATGCGGAGAATATGGAGACCCCGCGCTACTTCGACTCCGAAGAGCCCGGTGAAGACGAGTGGTGGATCGGTAGTGTCGTGATCAACTGGTCGCTTGACGGGGGAGATGTTACGTCAACCACCGCATACTACGAGCGAGATGTTTCTGAGTTCGAAGAAGAACACACCTTCCTCGACTTCATTTACGGTGCTGCCGTGGGTATTCCGATTACACCACTTGAGTCAACACTGGAGACCACCTCGGAGTACGAGAACTTCACCCACGAAACCCGCTTTACCAGCAGCAACGACGGCCCCTGGAACTACACCGTGGGTATCTTCTATGCAGACGGTGAGTTCATTCGCGGCTATCCGCCAGCGCTTCAGCCTGGCGCTAACGCAGCACTTGATGCCGCGCTTGGCATACCCGCACCGGGGTCAGCAGGGATTGTTCCGGGTGATCTGATTTACATCACCAGTCAGCCCGAGCAGGTTGAAGAGCTGGCGATCTTCGGAGAATTGACCTGGGACGTCACTGATCGGCTGGCACTGACCGCCGGTGGCCGTTGGTATGACACCGAAGTGAAGTTCAGCTCCGCTTCAGACGGTTTTGCTAACGGTGGCCCGAGTGAGTTCTCGGGTGATCAATCCGAGAGTGGCTTTAACCCCAAGGTCATGGCTGCGTACGATGTGTCTGATGACGTTAACTTCTACGCGAGCGCCGCCAAGGGCTTCCGGATTGGTGGCGTTAACGGCCAAATTTCACCCACCCTATGTGGTGATGAACTCGACCGTGTGGGCCTAGACCCCGACTCATTGCGCACCTACGACTCTGATGATCTGTGGAGTTATGAGGTGGGTGTAAAGTCGACGCTTGCCAACAACACGGTATCCTTGAACGCCGCAGCGTTTTTCATTGATTGGCAAGACGCGCTACAGGTGCAGCGACTGGCGTGCGGTTTCCAGGTGGATGCCAACGTAGGTGATGTGGAAAGCACCGGTTTCGAAGTGGAGCTCTCTGCCGCACCCATCGACGGTTTGACCATCGATTTGGGTGTCGGTTACACCTCAACCGAGGTGGTCAGGCCAGCGGGCTCTGGCTTCCCAAGCTACGAGAAGGGTAAAGAGCTTCACGGCATCCCTGATTGGACCGCAACGGGCTCTGTGCAGTATGTGTTCCCGGCCTTCAGCGCCTGGGATGTCCGTCTGCGCGCTGATGGCAACTACTACGGCGACAGCACCAGCTTCAACAACGGTGCCGTGGTGGATCGCGACAGTTGGTCGGCACTCAATCTGCGGGCAGGTCTGCTGAACGAGAGCTGGGATCTGACGCTGTTTGCGGATAACGTGACCGACGAGCGCGCTAACCTGGCAGACAACCGCTCAATCGCGGCGGAGATGCCCGGGCGGCCTCGCATCGTGACTAACCGACCCCGTACCATTGGTGTTGAGGCGCGCTATCGCTTCTAAGCGGTGTGCACGGTGTTAGATAGGGGCGCTAGGCGCCCCTTTTTCTTTCAGGGTTTTAAAAACAGTGAGCGCCGCGTTTTGATTAGAGGTGAGCCTGGATGACCAACTATTTTCCGCTTTGGGGTTTTATTATTTTGATGGTGAGCACCCCGGGGCCCGCCAACTTGTTGTTGATGTCAACCGGGGCTCAGTGGGGGTATCGGCGAAGTCTTCTGTTTTTATCCGGATTGGTAGTGGGCAAATTGGCACTTAATGTAGCCATGGCCCTCGGCTTTATGGCCGTCCTTCTGAACTCTCCCAGAGTGCTGACGACGTTGTCTTGGGTATCGGCTGGCTATATGGCTTATCTCGCCTTGCGCCAGTGGACGCCCGCTGAGGAAAGTGGTGAGCAAGGTAAATCCTTGGGTTTTCTGCAAGGCCTCGTGGTCCATCCGCTCAGTCCAAAGACATGGATGATGACCACCCTCGCGTTTTCTCAATTCGCGCCGACCTTTCCAACAGAGATAGAACGACTCGCCGTGGTGCCCCTGAGTTTTCTATTTTTTCAGGTGTTGTTCCATTCGGTCTGGTGTCTGGCGGGTGCCGCACTTGGCCGGATCATCACCCGCAGTGTGTTGGTGCATCGGGGACTGATCTTAGCCACTCTCGTTGTGATCGCCTGGGTTCTGCTCTTGTAGGCTAGGCAACGGCGTGCCACTGGAGGTTTTTCCCCATCGACTTCCTCGCTCCTTCGAAGAGTTGTTGTCAGAGCGTTCTATAACCCAGTGTCACGACACTTATCTGGTGAGGCTTCTGGCTAGGGCGCGGCATCACCCCTTGGTGTTAACCCTTATAGGACCCTTATGTTGGGGTCATGTGTTTCATCAGGCCAGCTTTAGCAGCATCTCTTTTTCATAGGGGTGCAGCTGTTCGAGCCCCCCAGCCTGGACTTTGTTGGCCCAGTCGGGATTGGCAATCAGCGCACGGCCCACCGCGGCGAGGTCAAATTCGTCTTTTTCAAGAGCGTCCAGCAGACGATCGATGCTGGCAATATCGCCGCCGCTGAAAAACCCTTCACCGGGTTCGGGAATGAAGTCTTTATCGAGGCTGATGCTGCCCACGGTAATGGTGGGCTTGCCGGTTAGCTTCTTGGTCCACCCCGCAAGATTCAGATCACTGCCTTCAAACTCGGGTTCCCAGAAACGCCGCTGCGAGCAGTGGAATAAATCCACGCCCGCATCGACCAAAGGCTCCAGAAAGCTTGCGAGTAGCTCTGGGGTTTCTGCGAGACGTGCGGTGAAATCCTGCTGCTTCCATTGGGAGTAGCGCAGGATGATAGGAAAGTCACTGCCAACAGCCGCGCGACTCGCGCGGACGATCTCTGCCACAAAGCCCCCGCGATCAGCGAGCGAGCCCCCCCAGCGGTCTTCCCGAACATTGGTGCCCGCCCAAAAAAATTGATCCAGCAGATAGCCATGGGCACCATGCAATTCCACAGCATCGAAACCTGTGTCCTTGGCGGCGACAACCCCCGCGACGAAAGCATCGATCGCGTCTTGCACTTCACTATCGGACATTTCATGCCGGTTCTGCTTGCCCGGCACGTTCATCCCAGAGGGGGTGTAGCCTTTGAGGTCTCCGTCACCAATTTTGATATCCCCCGAGCCCCGCATGCCACCTACGTGCCAGAGCTGGGGGGCAATTTTGCCGCCAGCGTTATGGACGGCATCCACCACTCTGCGCCAACCATCGAGCGCCTCGCCATGAAAGAAGGGCACATTGCGATAACCTTCTACGGCGTCGGCCTTTGGGTGCGTGCCCTCGGTGATGATCAGACCAACGCCACCCTCTGCACGCTTGCGGTAATAGTCGACCACGTTGTCACCGGGAACGTGTTCGGGACACATGTTGCGTGTCATGGGCGCCATGACCACGCGATTTTTCAGAGACAGGTTTTCGGATTCAAAAGGGCGAAAGAGGGCGGTGGTTGAAGGCACAACAAACTCCGGATAGGTCGGTAAAAGGATCGGTCAGTTAAAAGCAGCTGCGATGGTAGAGCACATGACGCTAAAAATCAGTAGCTCCGGTCTGCCTGCACCCCATCGGTGAGGGGCTTCCCAGAGACAAAAAGGGCTAGGTTGCGCGAAAACACCTCGGGGATGGCCTCATCGGGCGTAGGGCCCGCGGTGTGAGACGTGATGTAAACCCCTGGGGTCGACCAAAGAGGGTCGTCTTCGGGTAAAGGTTCTTCCCGAAAAACGTCAAGCACGGCAGCCCGCAAGTGCCCCGCGTGAAGTGAGGCGATGAGGTCCGCCTCCACCACCGCATTACCCCTACCAACATTAATCACGATAGCGCGCGGGCTAAGGCGCATGAGCATTTCGTGATCGATCACATTATCGGTTTGTGATGTTTGCGGCAGCGCGCTCACCAAATAATCAAGTCCCTCCGAAAAAGCCAGTCGGTCTGCACTCCGGTAGCAGGTGGTAAAGCCATTCACCGCACGTCCGTCGGAATTGAGGCCAAAGACCTCTAATCCGAAGGACTTCGCCGCGAGCGCAATGGCGCTACCAATGCCGCCGGTCCCCATAATGCCCATCCGTTTGCCTGTGATGCGCGGCTCAGGGGAGGCCGCCCAGTGCTTTTGTGAGGCGCGGCTAATCACATTACGCTCTATCGCTAGCAGCCACCCCATGACGTACTCGGTCATCGCGGGCCCGAATACGCCTTTCAGCGGCGTGATTTGAAGCGTCTCACTGGCGAAGTGGGCGATGGCGTCGACGCCCGCCCAGGTGCTCTGCACCCAGCGCAGGTTTGGGCAGCAGGGAATAAGGCCCACAAGATCTGGCGGTGCACCAACGATCACTTTGACTGCCGATGTATCGATCTCGTCCGCCGGTGCAACAAGCACGGATTGAAGTTGTCCCGATGCCGTCTTGGCAACGGCCTTCGTCCATGGCACGGGCTCGGAAGAGACAATAAGGAGCTTGGGCGCGTCAGTCATGGCAGCGATTTGAGCACACCCTTGGACCCCAGGAAAGTGTTACGGGACGACAAGGGTTTGGGATTTCCGTTGCCCATACAAAAAACCCGCCGAGACGGGTTTTATCAGGGTTCATCCCAGCGCTAAGCCGGAACTCCGTCAGCTACCCGCCTCTAGGGCGGGCATCATCAGGCGGCCGAGAGTCGTTGGTAGATGGGGAGCTGGGTAGCTAAATATTCGAAGTGGCATGCCATTTGCTTCGTTTTTTACCCCTATCACAACTACCTCTCCAGTGTGTCCACAGCGGGTTTTCCACCCGCGACTCGATCCACAACCCGTGTCGTAATCCTGTCTTCAAAGTTCAATTCAACCCGGAGCCCCTGGGATTGCTAGGTATTTGTCGTTAAACGGCATATTTTGGCCGGAAATAGGGGGTAATCCTGCGGATTCCCCGATTCCACCCCTTTAGCTTGTGGGCCGAATGGTATATAAAGCGCCCACAAAATTTGATGCTTTTCAGGCCCCGCTTTTGAGTCGCGCCTTATAAGCCCTTATTGGTTGTTTTTTGCCTGCGTTGTTTTGTTGTGAGCTGCTTTTAGCTGTGGTGTTAGTAGCATAGAGGCAGGGTCGCCGGTCTTTTTGACGATGGCGATGTATCTCCGGCGAATCGAGGCGGAGCAAAGGACACCATACCAACTGCCAACTGGATGAAATGAATCATGTCAGACTTATCCCTCTATCGAAATATCGGCATCTTTGCGCACGTCGATGCGGGTAAAACCACCACCACCGAGCGTATCCTTAAGCTCACCGGTAAAATCCACAAAACCGGTGAGGTGCACGACGGCGCCGCAACCACCGATTTCATGGAGCAGGAGCAGGAACGCGGCATCACTATTCAGTCTGCGGCGACTACATGTTTTTGGAATGATCATCGCCTGAACATTATTGACACCCCCGGACACGTGGATTTCACGGTCGAGGTGTATCGATCCCTGAAAGTTCTCGACGGTGGTGTGGGTGTTTTCTGTGGATCGGGCGGGGTTGAGCCTCAGTCAGAGACCAACTGGCGCTATGCCAACGACTCGGAAGTATCGCGTCTTATTTTCGTAAACAAGCTTGACCGTGTGGGTGCAGACTTCTATCGCGTGGTGGAGCAGGTCAAGAAGGTTCTGGGCGCGAACCCGCTGGTCATGACCCTGCCAATCGGTCGGGAAGACGAGTTTACGGGTGTGGTGGATGTGCTGACTCAAAAAGCCTACATCTGGGACGACTCCGGTCTGCCTGAAAACTATGAGGTCACCGATATTCCAGCTGATCTCGTTGATGACGCGGCGGCCTACCGCGAGCAGCTGATCGAAGCTGCGGTGGAGATGGATGACGACGTGATGATGGCCTACATGGAAGGAGAAGAGCCTTCTATTGATGACATTAAGCGCTGTATTCGAGAGGGCACTCGTACACTTCAGTTTTTCCCAACCTTTTGTGGTTCGGCGTTCAAGAACAAAGGTATCCAGCTAGTGTTGGATGCGGTCGTGGACTACCTGCCTAGCCCAACGGAAGTGGATCCTCAGGATTTGACCGACGAAGAGGGTAATCCCACCGGTGAAAAGGCGCTGGTATCGATTGACGAACCGTTCCGTGCTCTCGCATTCAAGATTATGGATGATCGCTTTGGCGCCCTGACGTTCATCCGCGTTTACTCGGGTAAATTGAAGAAAGGCGACACGATTTTAAATTCCGCGACCGGCAAGACCGAGCGTGTGGGTCGTATGGTGGAAATGCACGCCAACGACCGCAATGAGATCGACTCGGCGCAAGCGGGTGACATTTTCGCCTGTGTGGGCATGAAGAATGTGCAAACCGGCCATACGCTGTGCAGCACCGATAAGCCCTGCACCCTCGAGGCCATGGTCTTCCCCGAGCCCGTGATCTCAATTGCGGTTGCTCCCAAGGACAAGGCGGGTACCGAGAAGATGGGTGTCGCGATCGGTAAGATGATTGCTGAAGACCCCTCGTTCCGCGTTGAGACCGACGAAGATTCGGGTGAAACCATCCTTAAAGGCATGGGCGAACTGCACCTGGATATCAAGGTTGATATTTTGAAGCGTACCTACGGTGTTGAGCTGATCGTTGGTCAGCCGCAGGTAGCCTACCGGGAAACCATTACCCAGATGGTGGAAGACAGCTACACCCACAAGAAGCAGTCGGGTGGTTCGGGTCAATTCGGTAAAATCGATTACCGCATTACGCCGCTGGAGCCGGGTTCCGGTTACCAGTTCACCTCTAGCGTTGTCGGCGGAAACGTACCGAAGGAATTCTTCCCGGCGATCGAGAAGGGTTTCAGGGTCATGATGGAAGAGGGCCCTCTGGCGGGCTTCCCGGTCCTTGATGTGGGCGTTGAACTCTATGACGGTGGCTTCCACGCGGTGGACTCTTCAGCGATTGCCTTCGAGCTCGCTGCAAAGGGTGCATTCCGTCAGTCCATGCCCAAGGCGGCACCACAGCTGATCGAGCCCATCATGAAAGTCGACGTATTCACCCCCGAGGATAATGTGGGCGATGTGATCGGCGACTTGAACCGTCGCCGCGGCATGATTAAGGATCAGGAGCCCACCCCAACGGGTATCCGTATCAAGGCAGATGTGCCGCTGGCAGAGATGTTTGGTTACATCGGTCACCTCCGCACCATTACCTCGGGTCGCGGGCAGTTCTCGATGGAGTTCTCCCACTACCTGCCATGCCCAAACCAGGTGGCAGAGAAGGTGATTGCCGAGGAGAAAGCGCGCCGCGCAGCCAAGGCGAGCTGATCTCTGCGGTCTGTATTCAAAACCCCGGCCATGCCGGGGTTTTTTATGGGTACGTTGTTTTGATGTGTTCGCTGTTAGACGGGGTGTTTGGGTACGGTGTATGGATGCGTCTCGTGAGGACGCATCGGACGTGCGTGCTTTCGTCTGTTCTGGGCAGGCAATCATGAGCTGGTAACCAAGGGCTAGCAATAACGAGCCTGTAAGCTTTGTTGAGTGAGATAAGCGCCGTGTTACATGCTGGAAAGATCTGGTTATGATGATCGAGTTTGCAAGAAAGTAGGTGACCCATGGCTGCCCGACATCGTTTTGCCCTGACTTCGGCCCATATCAAGAAAGCACTCAACGAGCTCGCTAATCGGCACGAGCGCATCGCGATGTCCTTGGCCCAGGTCGGGTATCCCTCTGAGCGCCGTCAGCCACATGGATTTGAGCCGCTAGCACGAATCGTCGTTGGGCAGCAGGTGTCGACCAAGGCGGCGGAGAGTATCGGCGAGAAATTGCGGTTGACGTTGGGCGGGACGATCAGCCCCGAGGCTGTATTGTCGACCGAGACAGACACGCTGCGGTCCGCCGGGCTCTCGGGCCAGAAAGCGTCCTACATTCAGACTCTCGCCGAGGCAGTGGCCACAAGCACGCTCGATCTCGAGGCATTGCCTCGGCTAAATGACGAGGATGCCCTTGAACAGCTGACATCCCTTAGAGGGTTCGGTGTGTGGTCGGCCCAGATGTATCTGATGTTTTCGCTTGGACGCACCGACATCTGGCCCAGCGGCGATCTCGCGGTACGAGTGGGCTTTGGTGATCTGATGGGATTTGATGAGCGACTCTCGATAAAGGACACCGATAACCTTGCCTCTCCCTTTGCCCCCTACAGAAGTGCGCTGGCATTACTGTGTTGGCGTTACTATGGTCAGGCAAAGCATAGCCAGGCAACGAATGGTTCTGGAAAAAAGAGCTCCGTAAAAAAAGGTCAGGCAAAAAAAGTTTCGACAAAAAAGGCTCCGGTAAAAAAGGGCCCGGCGAAATCTAATAGGTTGAGCACGAAATGAGCGAGTTCGGTGCCTTATCTCCTCAGGAGCGGGAGACTCATGAGACCTTTATGGCCCTAGCGCTGGAGCAGGCCCAACTTGCCGCGGATTTGGGGGAGGTGCCCGTTGGGGCATTAGTGGTGTCGCCTGAGGGTGATGTCCTCTCGGCACAGCACAACCGGTTGATTCTCTCAAACGACCCCACCGCCCATGCCGAAGTGCTGGCTCTGCGTGAGGCGGCGAGCAAAATCCATAATTACCGGCTGGTGGGGTGTTCACTTTATGTGACCCTCGAGCCTTGCACCATGTGCTGCGGTGCACTGGTGCATGCCCGTGTCGAGCAGCTTTATTTTGGTGCTCTCGAACCCAAAGCGGGGGCGGTGGTCAGCACGGCTTCCCTCCTGGACGGACCTGCACTTAACCACCGTGTGCGTTGGCAAGGCGAAATTATGGCTGGCGACAGCACTAGGTTGCTGAAGGCTTTTTTTGCCGCAAGACGATAACAAGCTATTGGCATGGCGGCCTTACTTCAAGCTACGCGAGTTCCCGGTGCTATAGCCCTCCAGCAGCCCCCCAGCCAACTGGCCGAGTGATTGGCGCCGCCTTAGCATGGGATTGGGGATCGGTTCCGCTCAGAGCGCCAGCGGCACGTGCAGGGTAATGGTGTCGGCCGCGAGGACCTCGGGATCAATCGGGGGTTGCATTCGTAAACTGGGCACCGATTGCAGCTGCAGAATGCTGTAGTACTGGCGAATGTTATCGACGTAGTTTACCGCCTCTTGACCCCGAGCAAAGCCAAACCGGGTGGTCGGGTAAATGTCTGGATTTTGCAACTCGGGAAGCCGGGAGCGAACATCCTGCCAGAGGTGGGGGTCCATACGGTTGCGCTCGGTGAGTATGCGGGCATCCTCTAGATGACCCATGCCAATGTTATAGGCGGCAAGGGCCATCCACAGCCGATGGGGTTCCTCGATATCCGGGGGCAATCGGCGCTGCAGGTCTTTGAGAAATCGCGCACCGCCGCGCAAACTCTGGCGGGGATCCAGAATATCGGTAACGCCGAGTTCGTTCGCCGTTACTTGGGTCAGCATCATCATGCCTCTTACCCCGGTGGGGGAGCGTGCTTCCGGATCCCAGTGCGACTCCTGATAAGCCATAGCGGCGAGCAAGCGCCAGTCGAGCTGGTACTCCGCCGCAACCTCCTCCATTAAAGGCTGCCATTGCGGCAAGTCGCTGCGCATTTTGCGTTGGAAGGTAAAGGTACCGAGCCGAGAGGCAAATTCCAGAGTACCGAAATGCCGGTCTTTCAGTTTCTGCAAAAGCCCGGATGTCTCGGCTTCCTGAAGAAAGGCATTCAGATCGGCCTGCAAATCCCGAGCGCCTTCGCCCGGGTGCAAATACCAGGCCATGACTTCGTCTCTGTCGAGTTCTAACGCCGCTACCAATCGCGGATAGAGCTGTTGCTGCATACGAAACTCGACCGAATCGATGATGGCCAAATCGGCTTTTTGCTCGGAAACCAGCTGCATTAACTCGAGGGTGTCTGCCGCGCGAATCTCACGCCAGTTCAGGCCGGGTAGGTCGGCTTTGAGGGTGTTTAAGGTCTCAACATGACTGCTGCCGGCCAATACCACCAAGTCTCTGTCGGCGAGGTCCTCAGGTGTTCTCGGTCGCAGCTGACCGCTCTTGTAGATCACCAGCGGCTTCTGGGTGAGGTAGGGGTCGCTGGCGAGAAAGCGAGCGGATCGCTCGGGCGTTACCGTGAGACCCGCGGCCGCAATATGTGCTTCTCGTTGGGTCAGCCGAGAGATGAGTTCCTCGAGGGTAAAGGCGGCTTCTACGCGCAGGGTGTAGCCTCGGGAGTCCGCGTAGGCTTTAATCAGGTCGTAGTCGAAGCCCGTGGGCGTATCGCCATCAAAGTAATAGGTGGTGGGGCTGTTGCGGGTCAGAACCACAAGCTCGCCGTCCCGCTCAAGCCGCTGATAAAGTGATTGGTCGCTACAGCCTGCGAGAAGCAGCGCGAGGCACAGGAGGCGAATAAGCGGATCGCAGCGGTTAGGGTTCATGTGCCAAGTGTATCGCCTGCGAAGAATGTTGCGCTACGGATGCCTCGACGCGTGGACGCCTGTATACTACCGGCCTCGCTGTTAGGACCACTCTCATGCTGCTCATTCCCGGCTCAGCCGCGCTCTCCATGCCCCGCTTTAACAGTCTGCGGGCGCGTCTGAAGGAGATCGACCCGGCGTTGGTGCTCGAGAGTGCCAGTCACTTTTACGCCGTCGATCATCAAGGTGACATTGACCGCGAACGGCTCGCCGCCTTACTGCAGCCCGGCACCAGTGAGCCCCCGTTGGAGGGATTGTTGACGGCCATGCCTTGTCGGGTGGTCATCCCCCGTCTTGGCACGATCTCACCGTGGGCGAGCAAGGCAACCGATATCGCCAAGAACTGCGGTTTTGCTGCAGTCACGCGAATTGAGCGGGGTATCCTCTATCACATTGCTGGCGTGGGCGGGGTAGAGCAGGGGGTCGTTGCGCGGGTAGATGCGTTGCTGCACGATCGAATGGTTGAAACCGTACTCTCTGGAATAGAGGACGCGGCGCTTTTATTTGCCGCCGCCTCAGCACCCAGTTACACCACGGTACCCATTCTCGCGGGTGGTCGCGATGCCCTGATCGAGGCGAACAAAACCCTCGGCTTGGCATTGGCCTCGGATGAAATGGATTACCTGGTCGGCGCGTTTACCGATCTCGGGCGCGATCCCAGCGACGTCGAGCTCATGATGTTTGCTCAGGCGAACTCAGAGCACTGTCGCCATAAAATCTTTAACGCCAGTTGGACGATCGATGGGGCAGATTGCGAGCACTCGCTGTTTGGCATGATTCGCAACACCTATCGCGCAGGCGGCGAGGGGGTGCTTTCGGCTTATTCCGACAACGCAGCGGTGGTCGAGGGCCATACCGCGGGTCGCTGGTTTCCCGACCCAGAGAGTGGTGAGTACCGGTATCACCAGGAGCCGATCCACCTGTTGATGAAGGTGGAAACCCACAACCATCCGACCGCGATCGCGCCGTTTGCGGGTGCCGGTACGGGGTCCGGTGGCGAGATTCGCGACGAGGGTGCTGTGGGTCGTGGCTCTCGGCCGAAAGCGGGCTTGGTGGGGTTTACCGTGTCGCACTTGGAGTTCCCGGATGCACCCCAACCCTGGGAAATTCAGTATGGACGACCGGGCCGGATTGTTTCGCCACTTCAAATCATGACCGAGGGGCCGATTGGTGCTGCGGCCTTCAACAATGAATTCGGCAGGCCCAATCTGACCGGCTATTTCCGCACTTTCGAAATGGCCACAGCGAGCGGCGTACTCGGTTACCACAAGCCCATTATGTTAGCCGGTGGCTTTGGCAACATTCGAGAAGAGCACGTCGAAAAAGGAACGTTCCGGCCCGCGGCAAAACTTATCGTGTTGGGTGGTCCTGCGATGTTGATCGGTCTTGGCGGCGGCGCGGCCTCGTCGATGGCCAGCGGCGAGAGCGACGAGACGCTGGATTTCGCGTCGGTGCAGCGGCAGAACCCGGAGATCGAGCGTCGCTGTCAGGAGGTGATCGACCGCTGCTGGGCCCTTGGGCAAGACAATCCCATCGCTTTTATCCACGATGTGGGTGCGGGCGGCTTGAGTAACGCGCTACCTGAGCTCGTGAAGGATGGCGGACGCGGCGGGCGTTTTGCCCTGCGTCAAGTGCCCAGTGATGAGCCGGGGATGAGTCCGCTCGAGATCTGGTGTAACGAGGCTCAGGAGCGGTATGTGCTTGCGGTCGAGCCCGAACATCTGGCGCGCTTCGATACCATATGCCGTCGTGAGCGGTGTCCCTACGCGGTGGTCGGCGAGGCCACCGAAGAGCACCACCTCGCGGTGTCAGATAGCCAGTTCGACAATAAGCCGGTGGACTTACCCATGGGGTTGCTGTTCGGTAAGCCGCCCAAAATGCACCGGGTGGCCGAGCACGGTGACGCGCCAGAGGACGATTTTTATCCCAATTTGCCAGTCGCTGAATGCCTCGCTCGGGTGTTGCGGTTCCCCGCCGTAGGCTCCAAGAGTTTTCTGGTGACGATTGGTGATCGTTCAGTGACGGGTATGGTGGCACGCGACCAGATGGTCGGCCCGTGGCAGGTGCCTGTTGCGGATTGTGCCGTCACCACCGTTTCGCTGGATTCCCACCTGGGCGAGGCGATGAGCATGGGCGAGCGCACCCCGGTTGCGGTATTGAGCGGGCCCGCGTCAGCACGGTTGTCGATCGCGGAGTCCATTACCAATTTGCTAGCAGCGCCTGTGGCACACCTGAAAGATATCAAGCTATCGGCTAACTGGATGTGCGCTGCCGGTCACGGCGATAACGATGCGGTGCTCTACGATACGGTGAGAACCGTGGGCATGGAGTTTTGCCCAGCACTGGGTATCACCGTGCCAGTGGGCAAGGACTCGATGTCAATGCGCACCGCCTGGCAGGAGGGTGTCACAGAGAAGAGCGTGACCGCGCCGGTGTCGCTTATTGTCTCTGCCTTTGCGCCGGTGGGCGATGTGCGAACTACCCTGACCCCTGAAATTCAGCGCCGGGACGATTCAGTGCTGGTGCTCGTTGATCTCGGTCGGGGTCGCAATCGATTAGGGGGATCGGTGCTCGCTCAGTGCTGGGGACAAATAGGCGCCGATGTGCCGGATGTCGATGCCCCGGATGTCAAAGCGCTGTTTGATCTCATGAATCGACTGAAAGCCCGGGATTTGATTTATGCCTACCACGATCGCTCCGATGGCGGGTTGCTGGTCACCCTGTTGGAAATGGCCTTTGCCGGTCGCTGCGGTTTGAATGTTGATGTTGACGCCGAGGACGCCGCAGCGATTGCCGCGCTGTTTAGCGAAGAGATTGGGGTAGTGATTCAGATCAATCGGGCGGATGTGTACAAGGTCGAAGCGTTGGCGATCGAGGTTGGCTTAACGGGCTGTGTGCACGTTGTGGCCACGCCGCGTTGGGACGAGCGCATTGTGGTGAATACACCCAAGTTTGAATTGATCGACAGCCGCCGGGGACCGTTGCAGCAATTGTGGAGCCATGCCAGTCACGGCGTGCAGCGACGTCGGGATGACGCCGACTGTGCTGATCAGGAGTTCGAGAATATTTTGAGCGACGACCCCGGCCTTTCTGCCTCCCTCACCTTCAACTGCGATGACGATGTGAGTGCGCCCTTTATTGCCAGCGGCGTCAGGCCACGGGTAGCGATTTTGCGGGAACAGGGAGTAAACGGCCAGGCAGAGATGGCCGCTGCCTTTGATCGTGCGGGGTTTGCGGCGATCGACGTGCACATGAGCGATTTGATGGCCGGTGACATTTCACTGGCGGACTTTCATGGGTTGGCGGCTTGCGGCGGCTTTTCCTACGGCGATGTGCTCGGTGCCGGTGAGGGCTGGGCTAAAAGCATTTTGTTCAACGAGCGGCTAAGTAACGACTTTGCTGCATTTTTTGCGCGGGACAACACCTTTAGTTTGGGCGTGTGTAACGGCTGCCAGATGCTCTCAGCGCTGCAGACATTGATTCCGGGTGCCGAGCACTGGCCTCGATTTGCTCGCAACACATCCGAACAGTACGAAGCGCGATTATCGCTGGTGCGGGTGGAGTCCTCACCCTCGATTCTGCTCGAAGGCATGGCGGGCTCCCATCTGCCGATTGTGGTTGCCCACGGGGAGGGGCGAGCGCAGTTCGCTAGTGAAGACGCGGCGAATACTGCCGAGCAGTCGGGTACCGTGGCCTTGCGGTTTATCGATAATCATTTGAATGTTACCGATCGCTATCCCTACAACCCCAATGGGTCTCCTCAGGGTATCGGCGGGCTGTGCAGTCGCGACGGCAGGGTCACGATCATGATGCCCCATCCGGAACGGGTATATCGAGGGAGTCAGCTGTCCTGGGCGCCCTCGACCTGGCGCGAGGATTCCGGTTGGATGCGGTTGTTCCGCAATGGCCGAGTTTGGTTGGGCTGATCGGGAAAACCCTTGTTTTTTCGCAGAAAGTCCCCATGTCTCACCCAAGGCGCCATGACGGGGTCTGTTAATAACAGGGCGTAGTCGCTACACTGCGCCGCGTTCGTGGGCCGCCGGGGTGAGGTGTGTCCGTCACTGATATAACGAGTCCCGCATGCTCAATCGCTATCCGCTCTGGAAAAATCTGCTGATTCTCGGTGTAGTCCTGTTTGGACTCTACTACGCTGCCCCTAATCTCTACGCACCCGACCCGGCGCTGCAAATTGGCGGCGCCAGCGGCTCCCAGCAAATTTCCGAGCAGGATTTAACCCGTGCGAACACCGCTCTCGACGAGGCGGGTATCGCCTACTTTGGCGAAGAAATTCAAGGGGATGGCAAGTCGGCCCTGATAAGACTGCGGGATCGCGATGATCAACTCCGCGCGCAGGCGGTATTGGCGCGGGCAATGGGCGACTCGTACATCGTCGCGCTTAACTTGGCACCCACGACCCCCGATTGGCTGGTAGAGGGCGGTGCGCAACCCATGAAGTTGGGTTTGGATTTGAGCGGTGGCGTTCACTTCAAGCTCGAGGTGGATGCCGCGGCGGCCACGCAGCGCCGTCTGGAAATGTATGAAGCCGGCATCAAGCGGGCGTTGCGCGAAGAGCGACTGCGCGGCTTAGTCAGTCTCGAGGACAACAGAGTCGCGCTGCGCTTTCGTGACGAGGAAACGCGAGAAGCAGCGCGCAAGGCAACCGCGACGCTTTATCCAGAATTGCTGCTCGATCGGGTGGAGCAGGGTGATGAGTGGAATCTGTACGCGGCGGTCACCGAGCAGACCTTGAAAGAAGTGGTCGATTATGCGGTTGAGCAAAATCTGACCACCATTCGTAATCGAGTCAACGAGCTCGGGGTATCCGAACCCTTGGTGCAAAAGCAAGGGTCAAATCGCATTGTGGTTGAACTGCCGGGTATTCAGGATACGGCAGAAGCCAAACGCATCCTGGGCAAGGTCGCCAATCTCGAGTTTCGATTGGTTGCCGAGACCAACGCGCCGATCACCGAGCGTCAGCGATTTGAATACCGCGCTGCGAATCGTGAAGGGGTGACCGAGTGGCTCGAGAGAGACATCATTATTACCGGTGAGCGGGTCTCCAATGCCGCCGCCGGCTTTGACCAAAATGGCATGCCTAATGTGTCTATAACCCTCGACAGCGAAGGTGGTATGTTGATGTCGCGGTCGACGCGTAACAACATCAAGCGTCGGATGGGAGTGCTTTTTATTGAGCGCAAGTACCGAACGCGCTACGAGGTGGGGCCTGAAGGCAAAGAAGTTGCCATCAAGGTGCCTTATGACGAAAAGAAGTTGCTAACGGCGCCGGTAATTCAATCCGCCTTGGGCGCCTCTTTTCAAATCACCGGGATCGACAGTCCGGCGGACGCCTCGGAGCTAGCCTTGATGCTCCGGGCAGGGGCCCTGGCGGCACCGATTACCTTTGTCGAAGAGCGCACCGTTGGTCCGTCACTGGGTGCCGAGAACATTGCCTTGGGCGTGAAGTCAGTCCAGATCGGATTGGCGTTGGTTGTTGTCTTCATGATCCTTTACTACCGCGTGTTTGGCGTGGCCGCGGTGGTGGCGCTGACGACTAATTTGATGCTCCTTGTGGCCTTCATGTCATTGCTGGGGGCGACCCTGACCCTGCCGGGCATTGCGGGCATCGTTTTGACCGTGGGGATGGCGGTTGACGCCAACGTCCTCATTTTCGCCCGCATTCGAGAGGAGCTCGCGAATCGGCTCTCGCCGCAGATGGCGATTAACGCGGGGTTTGAACGCGCGGTGGCGACGATTCTTGATGCCAACATCACCACCTTGATTGTGGCGATTATTCTCTACGCGGTAGGCACAGGTCCCGTGAAGGGATTTGCCGTGACCTTGTCCATAGGCATCCTGACGTCG
>CBFHQV010000044.1:0-17842 GCA_965658055.1 Luminiphilus sp.
TTTATTGGTCCAGACTTCAAGTAGTGCACAGCAGAATGCTGCAGCCTCGCTTACGGCAGTCAACTTTGTGGTGGGTGACGTTGTAACTCCTAAGATCGATGGCCTTAAAGTGTATGCAACGGCCAGTAAAGATGCTGCCGTGAAGGGCACACTCGACAGAGCGGATGGAGTCGTATTTCTTGGTGATGTAACCGATGGATTTTTATATATTCAGGGCGCGCAGGTTGAAGGCTGGGTGCAGCAGATTATGGTGCGATAGGCCTTTTTGCGGAAAGAAGCAACTGCACAGGCGCTTCTAAAAAAATTGGCGGTGGGCCAGGGATTCGAACCCCGGGAACCTCTCGGTTCAACGGTTTTCAAGACCGCCGCTTTCGACCACTCAGCCAGCCCACCGGAGCGCGCATTATAGCGATGCATCCGAGGGGTTCAAGTCTAGGCCAACTCTTTTCGGTGTTAGATAAAAAACGGCCCGTTTGGGCCGTTTCAACAGTTTACTGATTTACAGCGTCAGGCACGTCATCGGCTTCAGCGGCTGTCACCATTGCTGGTTCTGCTTCTCCCGAGCGGGGGCCACGGGGATCGTTGCTGGCTCGTGGGATATTCCGAGCCACCACGCTTACTGGCGGTGCCTCGTCTCCTGAAAAGAGGGTCGAGAGAGTGGTATGCACCTCGACGGCAACGACAGGCTTGGCCGTTACTCTCGGATCATTCACCGCACGACCACTGCTGTGCATGCCCCCGTGATCAGCCACGGGTGCTGCTGGAGCCGCAAGGGAAACGGTGGCGTTCGCTGTTTCCGAACCCGCGTCGTTACTGCTTGCATCCGCACCTAGCTGCACCTCTGACGCCACATTTGTAGAAGTCATGGTTATAGAAGATGCCTCAGTCACGTCAGCAGTTGGTTCTTCATGATTTGGCGCGACTGACTCTAGGGCGGGGGCATCCGCCGCTGGCTGAGAGGGAGCGGCCACGTCGATTTGCTGGGAAGAGGGCGTTCCATTAGCGAAGTCGTCGCTTGGCTCAGCTGGCTCTTCGGCGGCCACAGGCTGATTCTGCTGCGTCTCCATGCCCGGAGCTGCTTGTGTGGTTGCTTGTGCAACTGCCTGTGTAGTTGCTTGTGCTGTAGCGTCGCTAGTCGCCAGCGCGTCAGCCGATGAGGACGGTGTCTCAGGCCTTGGCCCTCGCTGACGCCGCCGTCGCCCCTCGCTGCGCATCTCGGCGGGCCTGTGTCGAGGAGCCTCCTCAAGCTGCTCGTCGTTGCTCTCCGCCGCTGTCTCATCAGTATCAGCTTCTTCGGAAGCCTGGGTTAAACCCTCGTCATCGCGCCGTCGCTGACCGCCACGTCGACCTCGTCGCCGTCGGCTACGCTTTGGTCGATCCTCGTCGTCACCGTCTTCTCGCTCCGCGCTTGACTCCACAGAGTCAATGGCCAATTCGTCGTCGCTCGGGTCTTCTTCTATGCGGCCGCCTTTTCGCTGTTCGGATCGACTTCGACCTCGGTTACGATTGCCGCGATTTCCTTTACGTGATCCGTCCTCTGCTTCTCGATCCTGCTTGTTTGATTCCGTCTCGGGTGATGGTTCTTGCTCAGCGGCCTCATCCGCCACTGGCGCAAACAACGCGGACCAGACTTTACCTAAAATACCCGAAGATTTTTCCTTCTGGGGGCCTGCCGCAACGGTTGCCGGTGCGGGTTCATCAGCTGTAGTTTGCGCAGGCGCTGGTGCGGGCTGCTGAGGGGTTACTCCGCGGACAAGCGCCTGAGGAGCGGTCGGCGTGACGTCAGCGTCATCACGAATCGCGACTGGATCAGGGATATCCAGCTCAATCTCATAGCTAGCGGCTGGATCTTCCTCAACCTCATCGTCCCGCAGTCGAATGACTTCGAAATGGGGGGTTTCTAAGTGCGGATTGGGGATAATGAGAACGCGGACATTTCCGGATGTTTCGATATCGTTGACCGCGCTGCGCTTCTCGTTCAGCAGGAACGCGGCGACATCCACAGGCACCATGGCACGAACTTCGGCAGTCCGCTCCTTGCCAGCCTCTTCTTGTAAAAGCCGGAGGATAGATAGTGCTAACGACTTGGTATCTCGGATCGTGCCTTGTCCCGTGCATCGCGGGCAGACAATCGCACTGGTCTCTCCCAGTGAGGGCCGCAGCCGTTGGCGGGACATTTCAAGCAGACCGAAGCGCGAGATGCGTCCAACCTGCACCCGCGCTCGGTCGATTTCGAGGGCGTCGCGAATACGATTTTCCACGGCGCGCTGATTTTTGTTGGCGCCCATGTCGATGAAGTCAATCACGATCAAACCGCCCATGTCGCGCAGCCGCAGCTGACGAGCAATTTCATCCGCTGCTTCGAGATTGGTTTGTAAGGCGGTCTGCTCAATATCCGAGCCTTTGGTCGCTCGCGCCGAGTTAATGTCAATGGAGATCAGGGCCTCGGTCGGGTCGATAACAATTGACCCTCCTGAGGGCAAGCGAACCTCTCGCTGGAACGCCGTTTCGATCTGGCCTTCTACCTGGAAGCGATTGAACAGCGGGGTAGCGTCTTCGTAGAGTTTGATGCGCTGCTGATACTTGGGCATCACCATCGAGACAAAGTCATGGGCCTGTTGCCAAGCGGCCTTGTCATCCAGGAGCACCTGGTCAATATCGTCGCGTAAGTAGTCGCGAATGGCCCGGATAATGACGTCGCTTTCTTGAAACAGAAGCACCGGAGCCTTGTTTTCGTTGGCGGCGGCGTCAATGGAGCCCCAAAGCTGCAGCAGGTAGTCTAAATCCCACTGAAGCTCCTCGGCGGATCGTCCGACCCCCGCTGTGCGGATGATGACTCCCATACCATCGGGAATATTCAGCTGAGCGAGGGCATCCCTGAGCTCGCTTCGGTCATCACCCTCGATGCGGCGAGAGATGCCGCCGGCCTTAGGGTTATTTGGCATTAACACCATGTAGCGTCCGGCCAAACTGATGTAGGTGGTGAGCGCCGCGCCTTTGGTGCCGCGCTCTTCCTTGTCCACCTGAACGATCACCTCGGTGCCTTCTTTCAAAACATCTTTGATTCGGGCGCGTCCGTCTCCTGCTGGAGCGGAGCTCCGGTAGTACTGATGGGCAATTTCTTTGAGGGGAAGAAAACCGTGTCGATCTGCCCCGAAGTCGACGAAGGCGGCTTCGAGGCTTGGCTCGACGCGGGTCACCTTGGCTTTGTAAACGTTGGCTTTGGTCGAGACGCGGGCGCGGTTTTCGATGTCTAAATCATAAAGGCGCTGGCCATCGACAAGAGCGACACGCACTTCCTCGCGCTGCGTCGCGTTGATTAGCATTTTTTTCATAACAACTGTCCAGTTGGCGTTGCCAATGAACACGGTGCGCGAGAACCAACGGTTCTCCTGCGTGCAGGCAGGTTACCTCCCCAACTGATTGGGGGGCAGCGAACGCGGCTCACGCTCACGCTCGGCTTGCTTCACATTTTGGGCCGTCACTGCAACGACCCTTTAAGTTCGCACCGCGTCTATGTCATCGCGGTTTTATTTGGCCTAGTCACACCTGGATTCAAACGGGGATTGGTAGTCCTCAGTGACCCCGGAGTCGGCAGAAGTGACGAATCAGCCTCCAATTCATTTGCTGAGGACTTTACTGTCCAGAAGCAGCACGCTGCGTAAAAAAACTGGTCAGCAACGGCGCATCAAGCTACTGTCTGCTTGCGCTCGGCCCACATCCGGTGCGCGCTAATCGCGTCGGGTTGGCCATAACTTCTCTAAAAGGAAGTCCTCAGTGGCGGCGAAAGTATCACCAAACGGTAAGTTATTCAATTGGCAGAAAAAAAAGACCAAAACCCCAGAGGCAGCCCGTCGGTGCGGTATCTGAACGTCTCGGAGGCGGAAGCTGGACAGAGGCTGGACAATTACCTGATGAGGTCGTTGCAGGGGGTACCTAAGCCTCGCCTATATCGCGCTATCCGCAGGGGAGAGGTCCGGGTTAATAAAGGTCGCACAAAGCCCGAGAGAAAATTGAGTGCCGGTGATGTCATCCGGATTCCTCCGTTCGTTGAGGAGGACCGGGAACTCCGAAGCCCATCGCGAAAATGGGTGAAGACCCTGCGCGAACGGGTGGTGCTGGATGACAAGTTGTTGTTGGTTCTCGACAAGCCGGCAGGGCTGGCGGTGCATGGAGGCAGCGGCATTGATGCCGGTTTGATCGAGACATTGCGGGTGATGTATCCCGAGGAGCGGTACCTGGAGTTGGTTCACCGCCTGGATCGAGACACCTCAGGGCTCATTATGGTGGCGCGCCGCGCCAGTGCCTTGAGAGAACTCCATCGACTCTTGCGCCAGGATGGTGTTGATAAGCGCTATCAGTGTTTGGTCGCGGGGCGCTGGCCGGCGTCCCTGAGTCACGTCGACGCGCCCCTCGAAAAATATGCTTTGCCTTCCGGCGAGCGGCTGGTCCGAGTCTCCGCCGAGGGCAGAAAAGCACACACGCGTTTTCAGGTGTTGCGAAGATATCAAGGGGCGACGCTGATCGAGGCCAAGCCTATCACCGGGCGGACCCACCAGATCAGAGTGCACTGTCGTCAGGCGGGCTTTCCGATCCTCGGTGACCCAAAGTATTCCAGTCCAGCGGCGGAGTCTTTGGCGGCTTCTATTGGCCTATCCCGGCTGTTTTTGCACGCGGCACAACTGGCCTTCGATTTGGAGGGGACGTCCATTCGGCTTGAGAGCGATCTGCCGGCAGAACTAAGTCGGGTACTTGGGGCACTGCCCTCGGGAAAATAGGGGGATTAGGGTATGGCGTAGCCGACATCCCGCAGCATAGCCGCCACCGTCATTAGCGGCAGTCCCTCTAGCGCTGTGGGGTCTCTCGATGTCACAGATCGAAACAACGCAATGCCCAATGATTCCGCTTTAAAACTGCCTGCACAATCGAACGGCTTGTCCTTGGCCACATACGCCTCGATTTCCGCTACCTCCAGCGCTCTCATAGAAACTTCGACTGTCTCGGTTGCTTCAATGAGCTGATTATGCGCAGGCCGCCACAGCGCGACACTGGTGAAAAAGACAACATGCTTACCCGAGCAGAATGACAGCTGTTCGACTGCCCCCGCGGCACCTCCCGGCTTGCCCAGCAGCCGATTGTCACAGGCCGCCACCTGATCAGCACCAATGACAAGGGGATCCGCTGACTTCGTTGCAATAGCCTGAGCTTTTTCGCGACTCAAGCGTTTGGAGAGGGTTAGTGCGGATTCACCAGGCCGGGTGGCCTCATCGACAGCCGGGGTTGCTGTCGTAAAAGGCTGACCCAGTCGCTCCAGCAGCCGCTGGCGGTAAACCGAGCTTGAGGCCAAAATCAGCTCCGAGGGCAGTCCTTTGTGTGTCATATTACTGTCTCAAACCCTTTGAATTACCTGTATTTATTTTTGACAGGGTTGGGGGCCATCCGTATGATCCGCGCCCATGACGACAGGGGCACTGCCAAAGACGGTTGAGGTGCGAACGCTGGCGGCGCGGGAAGTTACGATTTCAGGCTCGCTCCCGGTGGATCGGCTCCCACGTCTGTCAGGGCTCATTGTATCCGCTTCGCGACCATTTGATGTAGTGGCCCGCTGCTTTAGAGATGAAGAAGCGCGCTACGTGTTGGAGCTACACGTTAGTGGAGCGGTGGAGGTGGCCTGTCAGCGTTGTTTGACACCGGTGTCGGTGCCGGTCGACGCACTCAGCTGTTTGGCGGTGGTATGGACTGACGAACAGGCGGCCCAGCTGCCAAATCGTTATGAGCCACTGGTGGCCGAGGCCGAGATTGATTTATGGCAGTTGGTAGAGGAGGAGCTGTTGTTGTTTCTTCCTTCATACAGCTACCACGGAGATACAGAATGCGGCCGGCAAGTTGGCCTTGCCGTGCAAGATGATGGTCTGTTGGTAGGTCGAGAGATCGACGGGCCAGAGAAACAGAATCCCTTCGATATCTTGGCTTCGCTGAAGTCTGATGATCAGGGGCTCAATACAAAGTAACTGCAACTGGAATAGCCTTACGGGGCTTCAGTTGGTAACGGAGGCGATTATGGCAGTGCAGCAAAACAAAAAGACCCGGTCACGTCGCGGCATGCGTCGCGCTCACGATTCACTGGAGGGATCGACGTTGACCGTCGACCAGACTTCCGGCGAGACCCGCCGGCGTCACCATGTCAGCGCCGATGGCTTCTATCGAGGCAAGAAAGTGCTGAATCTGGGCGAAGACGACTAACGACACGCTTTATCCGCCCGCCGAAGCTCTGGCTGAGCAAGCCGCTTTAAGGGGCTGCCTTCAGGCGCTGGGTCGGGCATAAGGAACGTGGGCTCCGTGCCCTCTGATGATGAACCTGGGAGGGGTTAGGTGACATCACTCGCGTTTGTATTCCCGGGTCAGGGTTCGCAGGCCGTCGGCATGTTGTCGGAGGCGGGCGAATTGCGCCCCGTCATAAAGGCTACCTTTGCCGAAGCATCCGACCAGCTGAGTTTGGACTTGTGGCATATGGCACAGCAGGGGCCTTCGGACCTTCTCGCGCTGACCGAAAATACCCAGCCGCTTATCCTGACTGCAAGCGTTGCTCTTTTCCGAGTGTGGCGAGAGCAAGGCGGACTAATGCCGGTGGTAGCCGCGGGTCACAGCCTTGGGGAGTTCTCTGCGCTTGTGGCAGCAGGCGCTTTGGCGTTCAGCGATGCAGTGCGGCTGGTTCGCCTGCGCGGAGAAGCTATGCAGGCGGCGGTGCCCGTTGGCGAAGGCGCGATGGCAGCGGTCATAGGCCTCGAGGACGAAGTGATCAATCAAGTGTGCGACGCTGTCTCCGTCCGGGCGGGGCAGCCGGTGCTTGCGGTCAATTTTAATTCCCCGGGGCAGGTGGTGATTGCCGGAAGCGCGGAGGCAGTCAGTATGGCCGCCGAGGCGCTCAAAGCCGAGGGCGCAAAGCGAGTCCTGCCGCTGCCCGTCAGTGCGCCGTTTCACACGCCCATGATGCAGCACGCGGCGGAGGTGTTGCAGGCCGCCTTGACTGAGATGCCGGTACACGATCCTGTGATTCCCGTGATTAGTAACGTTAACGGTGAGGCTCAAATGAATGCCGAGGCTATCAGGATGTTATTGGTCGATCAGGTTGTCTCCCCAGTGCGCTGGACAGGGTGCATGGCAACCATGATAGGGATGGGATGCCAGCGCTTTATCGAGTGCGGGCCGGGAAGAGTGCTTACAGGCCTGACACGGCGAATAGCGCCAGAGGCGGAGGGCTTTGTGATCGAGACTCCGGATCAATTGCAGGTGGCACTCAATACAGTCAATGGGGAATCAAGCCCATGAATAATGAAAGCGAGAAGGTGGCTCTGGTCACTGGTGCGAGTCGCGGTATCGGCAAGGCGATTGCCGAGGCATTAGTAGAGGCTGGGCACAGCGTGGTTGGAACCGCCACTTCAGCGGCGGGAGCGGATGCAATAAATAGTTGGCTCGGGCCAAAAGGGGGAGCCGGGCTCCTGCTCAACGTCACCGATCCCGAGAGTATTGCGTCGGTTCTGGCTGAAATTGAGCAGCGTTTTGGTGCGCCACTCATTCTGGTTAACAATGCAGGCATCACACGGGACAACCTTCTGATGAGGATGAAAGAGGAAGAGTGGACCGACGTTGTTGCGACCAACCTAAGTGCGGTTTACCGGCTGAGTAAAGCCTGTTTGCGGGGCATGACGAAAGCTCGGTGGGGGCGAATTATAACGATCTCATCAGTTGTCGGTTCCATGGGAAATGCCGGTCAAACCAACTACGCAGCCACCAAGGCAGGGGTCGAAGGATTCACCCGGGCACTGGCTAAGGAAGTGGGGTCTAGATCCATTACCGTTAATACCGTGGCTCCGGGCTTCATTGACACCGATATGACGCGGGATCTTCCCGAGGCTAATCGCGAGCTGATGCTCTCGCAGATCCCTCTCGGCAGGCTAGGCGACGCCGCTGAAATCGGCGCAACCGTTGGGTTCCTAGCGGGGGAGTCTGCGGGCTACATCACCGGAGAGACCCTGCACGTCAACGGCGGCATGTACATGGGGTAAAAAGCCCCAATCATTAGTTTTCCATTATTGGAGCATTTACGGGTAAAATTCCTCCCCGCGGGGGAAATTGGCCCTTCATCAACTTGAAAGGAAGTGAGGAACCATGAGCAGCATTGAAGATCGCGTCAAGAAAATCGTTGCCGAGCAGCTCGGCGTCAAAGAGGAAGAAGTGCGTAACGAGGCGTCGTTTGTAGACGATCTTGGCGCCGACTCCCTCGATACGGTTGAATTGGTCATGGCTCTCGAAGAAGAGTTCGAGACCGAAATTCCGGATGAAGAGGCAGAGAAAATCACGACCGTACAGTTGGCTATTAACTACATCAACGAAAACCTCGCCTAGTTAGCCAAACGGTTTAGCGTCGAAGCCGTCTTACCGAGTAGGGCGGCTTTTTTGTATCAGCATTGGCCACACTCGCCTTGTTCCCGCATTGCGATTGAGGCCTCTGGTGCAATGTCCTAGAGCACAACACTGGGGGAAGTGTGTGAAACGGAGACAGGATCTATGAAAGGACATCGGGTCGTTGTTACTGGCCTAGGCGCCGTTACGCCGGTGGGCCTGGATGTGGCGAGCAGTTGGGCGGCTATTACGCAAGGCGTGAGCGGCGCGGCGCCGATTACCGCATTTGATGCCGACGCGTTCACTACCCGCTTTAGCTGTTCGGTGAAAGATTTTAGCCCAGACGGATACATCCCGGCTAAAGATGCTAAACGTATGGATCCCTTCATTCAGTTCGGGATGGTCGCCGGCATTCAGGCACTGCGTGATAGTGGCTTTGAGGTGACTGATGAAAATTGCCAACGGGTTGGCTGTGCGATTGGCTCGGGCATCGGCGGAATAGGATCTATCGAAAGAAGCAATGAGGTCATCAACACAACAGGCCCGCGAAAGATGTCCCCGTTTTTCGTGCCCGGTGCCATCATCAATATGATCAGCGGTAACCTAAGCGTTATGTACAACATGCGAGGACCAAACCTCGCCGTCGTTACCGCTTGTACCACGGGAACCCACAATATCGGTTTAGGCGCGAGGCTCATCGCATCGGGAGATGCCGACGCCATGTTGGTAGGGGGAGCAGAGATGGCGACTACCCCGGTAGGTCTCGGTGGCTTCGCCGCGGCGAGGGCACTGTCTACCCGTAATGACGATCCCCAGGCCGCCTCGCGCCCTTGGGATGCAGATCGCGATGGATTTGTACTTGGCGATGGCGCTGCCGTTCTACTCCTGGAATCCCTCGATACAGCGCGAGCCCGTGGCGCCGAGATTTATGCAGAAGTTACCGGGTTTGGCATGAGCGGCGATGCCTATCACATGACATCGCCACCAGAGAACGGACGCGGTGCGGCTACGTCGATGGCCAATGCTTTGGCCGACGCGGGTTTGGATCCCGAGGCGGTGGGGTATATCAATGCCCACGGCACCTCGACCTTGGCCGGTGATTTGGCCGAGACGATGGCGGTCAAGTCTGTGTTCGGACCAGCTGCAGGTGGGGTTGCCGTGAGCTCGACAAAATCCATGATAGGACACCTCTTGGGCGCCGCCGGAGCGGTGGAGGCCGTATTTAGTATTCTGGCAGTTCGCGATGGCGTGGCGCCCCCAACAATCAATCTTCAGACACCCAGTGAAGGGTGCGACCTCAATTACGTTCCCAATACGGCGCAAGAGCGACGCATTGACCACGCCCTCAGCAATTCCTTCGGTTTTGGTGGAACCAACGGGTCACTCATCTTTAGCCGTTTCAGCGGCTGACCTCTTCGGTATGACTGAACGCTCCTGGGTGGATGGTGTCGAGGGGGCCGAGGTACCGATAGACGATCGCGGGTTAAATCTTGCGGATGGTGCCTTCGAGACTATGCGGGTAAAGGGTGGCCGTCCCGCTTGTTTTTCTCTCCATCGTGCTCGCTTAGCCGCCGGGCTGTCCTGTCTCGGATTTGATTCACCTGAAAAGACCGCCGAAAAGGCCTTATTAGAGGCGCTCGAGTGGCTTAGAGCCAGCGATCCGGATGCCAGCGGTGTTCTGCGACTTACTCTCACCCGGGGATCGGGACCCCGGGGTTATAGGGCTTTATCGGGGCTTCCTACTCGACTGGTGTCTCGATTTATCTCTGGGGACATTGAGCCGCCCCTCGCGCCAGCCCGACTGGGCATCGCGCCCATTTACTATGCGTCCCAACCTTTCTTTCGCGGGGCCAAGCTTATTGCGCGAGCGGAACAAGTTGTTGCGACCTCTTGGGCGCATCAGCAGGGCTACGATGATGCGTTGATGAGCTCGGCAGCAGGCCGTTGGGTTTCCGCGGGCAGCGGTAACTTATTTCTTCGATTGGGTGCGCGATTGTTGACGCCACCCGTTGATGACATGGGAATAGCGGGCACTCGCCGAGAGTTGATTCTTTCCACTCTGGCCGCAAGCGCGGGGCATGAAGTGTCGGTAGAGCCATGTACCGAGGAGGTTGCTCGGAGTGCCGATGAGGCTTTTCTTTGCAACGCGGTAGTTGGCATTCGCTCGATTCAATCGGTAGCGGATATTGGCTTTGCCTCGACAGCGGCTGCCGATCGGCTGCGGCCCCTGATACACGATTGGGCCGATTGTGGAGCGATGTCAGGATGACAGGACGTGCACTCCTGGCGACGGCGGGTGGGTGCTGTCTTCTATGGTTTGCTGGGTGGCTGTGGCTTCAGGCCGAACTATCCCGGCCACTCCCCAATCTGTCCGCGGATCGCGTGTTTGAGGTAAAAAAGGGTGACAGCCTGAGCGGGGTGCTTGGACGAGCATCTGACCAGGGCTGGCTTTCTCGACCGAAGCTTGTGTCCTTGTGGGCACAATGGAACGGATTGGATCGGGGCATTAAAGCGGGTGAGTACACAGTGCCAGCACAGGCTAGTGCAAAAGACCTGTTGATGTTATTGCGTCGGGGAGAAGTGATAAGTTATTCCGTTACGTTGCCTGAAGGTATAACCCTCAGACAGGCGATAACACGACTGAGCCAAACACCCAAGCTACAATCGGCGATCACCGACGTGAATGACGCCCGCTTGCGCAATGCAGTTGTTCTCGATACCGATTTAGAAGGTTGGTTCCTTCCCGAGACCTACCGATTTATTGCCGGTGACAGCGACCTTGATATTCTCAGGAGAGCCCATCAATCGATGCTTGAGGTCTTGGAGCAGGAGTGGAATGAACGAGCGTCCTCGGCTGCTGTTACCTCGCCGTATGAAGCGCTTGTTTTGGCCTCCATCGTGGAGCGTGAGACCGCTGTCGCTGAGGAGCGCCCAGAGATTGCCGGTGTGTTCACCCGGCGACTCAGGCTGGGAATGAGGCTTCAAACTGATCCAACCGTTATTTATGGCCTTGGTGATGAGTACCGGGGCAATTTGACGCGCAAGCATTTAAGAGATACCGAAAACCCTTGGAACACCTATCAGCACAAGGGCCTTCCCCCGACGCCTATTGCACTGCCGGGTCGCGATAGTATTAGGGCGGCACTGCACCCCAAAGACGGCGACAGCTTGTATTTTGTTGCGACCGGCGACGGCCGTCACGTGTTCGCTAAAACGCTGGAAGAGCACAATGAAAACGTGCGACGCTACCAGCTCAACCGCCGGGAAGATTACCGATCAACGCCCGCATCTAATTAGGTTTTGGTATGAGCCTCCAGGAAAAGCGAGTCAGCGCCAAATTCATCACCGTGGAAGGTGGGGAGGGCGTCGGCAAAACCACCAACATGAGGTTGATACAGTCAATCTTGGAAAGTCGCGGTTTCGAGGTATGCATCACGCGTGAGCCCGGCGGCACGTCCCTAGGTGAAATGCTGCGAGCGTCGCTGCTTAATCCGGAACTGGAACCGCCTGTGGCGATGGCCGAGTTGCTTATGATTTTTGCGGCCCGTGCACAGCATATAAGTACCGTCATCGAACCGGCACTGGCGGCGGGCCAGTGGGTGCTTTGTGATCGGTTCACCGACGCCACCTATGCCTATCAAGGATTTGGTCGAGGCATCGACCTATCGGCGATAGCAACCCTTGAGCAACTCGTTCAAGGCGAGCGACGACCCGATGTAACAGTGCTGCTTGATCTGGATCCCTTGGTGGGGCTGGAGCGAGCCCAAAAGCGCGCCGAGTTGGATCGCTTTGAGTTAGAGGAAGCTGCATTTTTTAATCGCGTGAGGGAGGGCTACTTGAGCCGTGCTGAAGCAGAGCCCGCGCGATGGATTGTTGTTGATGCGGCAAAGTCACTCGAGGAGGTCAGTGGCACACTAAACGCCCAGTTAACGCGCTGGTTAGATCATGGATGATCGGGCGCCCTCTGAGGCTGAAGTCACCTCGCTGATGCCATGGCATCGTGAGCCACTCCAGCGATTGGTGGGCCTGGCTGCGCAGGGAAGAATTCCCCATGCGGTCTTGCTGTCGGGAGCACGGGGCACCGGCAAAGCCGCGAGCGCCTCTTGGCTGACAGCACAGTTGTTGTGCACTAACAACCAAGAATATGCCTGCGGACGCTGCGACAGTTGCTTGCTGTTGCAGGCGGGTAACCACGGCGATTTGCGTCACCTCAGTCCGGAGGAGGGGAAGCGGGCGATAGGTATTGATCCCGTTAGAGACGCGATCCGTTTTTTGCAGCAGACCGCCGGCTATGGTGAGCGTAAGATACTTGTTGTGTCGCCGGCTGAGGCGATGACGACGGGCGCTGCTAACGCTTTACTGAAAACCCTTGAAGAGCCGTCGGGGAATGCCATCATTTTGCTGGTGTCAGAGAGACCCGGTGATCTGCCGGCCACGGTGAGATCTCGGTGCCAGATTTTCGCTCTGCCATCTCCGACTCAAAGTGAGTCTAGTCTTTGGATTGAGCAGCACTCCCAATTCAGCGCGACGGACTGTGCTAGAGCGATTGCGCTAGCACCCGAGCAGCCCATGACCGCATTGCAGTTATTGGAGCTGAATCTCCTTGACGAATGGGAGACTGCTGCAGAGCTTTGTGTCAGTCTCATTGAGGGCAGGATTACCCCCAATAGCGCGGCCGACCAGCTCACTAAATGGGAGCCTGATGTGCTGCTGTTGCTAATGAACCAGGTGTTGGAGAGCCGAGTTCGCGAAAGCCGGCCCGAGCATAGTCGTGTGGCGCAGCGCGCCTTAAGGGCGAGGGACAAGGTGCTTGGTTTTCTATCCGCCCATCGGCGGGGATTTAATTTGAGTCGTGACTTGATGATGAGAGACTGTTGTCAGCTACTGGGAAGCATAAGCCTGTGACCACTGCTCGGCTCGACGCGCTGCGTGCTATGCTAGCCGAGGGTTCAACGCGACGTCATGCTAGGGGGGCGTCATGAGTGAAAGTAATCGACAGGGCATTCTCTCGTTGACGATCAAGGACAAGGCTGTCCTCTACGCCGCCTACATGCCCTTTTTGGAAAACGGCGGCCTCTTTGTTCCCACAACCAAACCCTACAGCATCGGCGATGAAGTCTTTATGTTGCTTACGCTTATGGACGACCCTGAGAAGATTCCCATAGCAGGCAGGGTTGTTTGGGTGACACCCTCTGGCGCTCAAGGAAATCGACAGGCGGGCGTGGGGGTTCAGTTTTCCTCGCAAGACGCCTCGGCAAACGCCAAGATTGAAAATCACTTAGGGGGTGCGCTGAACTCGGAGCGCCCGACCCACACGATGTAGCCCCTCTCGACGCAAGGGTACCGACCACGGCAGGCTGATAAGCGGTCCAGGGTTAGTCGCTAGGCTTAACGAAAACATTCCTTGTGTCTGCCGAGCACTCTCCGGAAACTGGATAGCGCCAAAACGAGTCGGTCCAAAAAGTAAAAAGGGCCCCGGAGGGGCCCAACCAAAGACTCGAAGGAGTATAGTTTTGAGGGCCTGCTTCTAGGGGCAGGGACCTCACTGAACACTTGGGATGTCCAGCGTCGCCCGACTGCGCTAGTGGCCAGGCAACGTCTTCAGTATGCCCGATTGGGTGGCGGTGTCCAGCGCTATTCGCAGGTTGAGTGTGATCTGGCCCGGAAATACGGTTTTAGACCGCTCGTGACGTGGCACGCATGGCCTTCTAAATGGCTTTATTAAAACGTCCTAATTCTTTGTTTTTAAAGCTTAATATAACAAGGCGTTTTGCGGGCTGAGGGTGGCCCGATGAGAACCCCCAGTTTGTGTAGTCCTCGCCATTGCATGCAACCTGAGCCTGTGCGAACATCCGCGCCCTCAGATTTGGCGTCAAACGCCGAGTTTCTCTGTGTTTATGGTTCTGCGGAAGTGGCGAAATTGGTAGACGCGCTGGATTTAGGTTCCAGTGCCGCAAGGCGTGAGAGTTCGAGTCTCTCCTTCCGCACCATTTTGGCGCGTCGGAGCGTCTGCAAACCATAGTGTCAGCGATTTAGATCAAGATTTCAGGAGATTTTCATGCGGGTTTCCATCGAAACAACATCGGGGTTGGAGCGCCGGCTGACGGTAGGCGTTCCCTCAGATCGCGTCGACGGCGCGGTAGAGAAAAAGCTGCGTGACGCCGCCAGAAATGTGCGGCTCCCGGGTTTTCGTCCGGGTAAGGTGCCCATGAAGGTGATGCAGCAACGATTCGGCGCGGGTGTACGCCAGGAAGTGATTGGTGAGGTAATCAGTCAGTCATTTCAGGAGGCGGTCATCTCAGAAAACCTCAGACCAGCGGGGCAACCGCGCATAGAAGCCAAAAACTTCGAGGCGGGCAAAGATGTTGAATATACGGCGACGTTTGAGATATTTCCGAGTCTCGAGATCAAGGAAGTTGCCGGATTTACCGTTGAAAAACCTGTGGCTGAGGTCACGGATGCTGACGTTGATGACATCATCGAGATATTTCGTAAGCAGCGCGGTGAGTTAAAAGAAGTCGATCAGGCAGCCGAGTCGGGCGACACCGTCGTTGTGGATTTTGCAGGAACCCGCGATGGTGAGGCATTTGAGGGCGGTACAGCGGAAGACCAAACCCTCGAGCTAGGCCAAGGCAAAATGATCCCTGGGTTTGAAGAGGGAATCATCGGCATGAAGGCCGGTGAGGAAAAAACTATTGATGTGACTTTTCCTGAAGACTACGGCAATGAAGAACTTCAGGGGGCAGCAGCTCAGTTCAAGATCACCTGCAAGGCAGTCAAACAGTTGGAGCTGGCACCGCTGGATGACGAGCTGTTCCAAAGCTACGGCGTGGAGGAAGGCGGTGAATCGGTCTTCCGCGATGAGGTGAAGAAAAACATGGAGCGCGAACTCCGCAATGCCGTGCAAACCCACACCAAAAATCAGGTGATGGATGCTATTTTGGCAGTGCATGCCGACATTGATGTTCCCGGTAGTCTGATAGCTCAAGAGGTTGATGGGATGCGAGGTCAGATGTTCCAGCAGTTTGGAGGCCAGCCTTCCCCTGAGATGGATCTGAAGTCTTTGTTACCCGACGACATGTTCAAGGAACAGGCTGAGCGTCGCGTTAGATTGGGTTTATTGCTGGGTGAAATGATTGGCAAGATGGAGTTGCGCGCGGATCCCGCTAAAGTCAAGGAGCTGATAGAGGACATAGCCTCCACGTACCAGGACCCCCAAGAGGTAATCAACTGGTATTATTCAGAAAACGAGCAATTGGCGCAGATCGAATCACGAGTGCTTGAAGATCAGGTTGTGGAGAAGATTCTCGAGACGGCCGTGATTGAAGAAAAGGCGAGTTCTTACCAAGATGCGCTGGCAGCAGCGCGCCCCTCACAGGGCTGACCCGGACCAACGAGAGGAAACCCATGAGTTACGACAGAGCACCGCAGCGAGTAGATAATCTTGGGCTAATTCCGATGGTCATCGAGCAAACGTCCCGAGGCGAGCGCTCCTTTGACATCTATTCCCGACTGCTCAAAGAGCGCGTTATCTTTGCGGTGGGGCCGGTTGAAGACAACATGGCTAATCTGATTGTTGCCCAATTGCTGTTTCTGGAGTCAGAGAACCCTGACAAAGACATCCATCTTTACATCAACAGCCCCGGCGGTTCGGTCACAGCGGGTCTGTCGATTTACGACACCATGCAGTTCATCAAACCCGACGTCAGCACAATGTGTCTGGGGCAGGCAGCATCGATGGGCGCCTTTTTGTTGAGTGGTGGTGCCAAAGGCAAACGCTACATTCTGCCCAATGCGAGGACGATGATTCACCAGCCATCAGGCGGTGCCCAGGGCCAGGCGACCGATATCGACATTCAGGCGAAGGAGATCCTCATTATCCGCGAACGTCTGAACCGGCTTATGGCCGAGCACACCGGCCAACCGCTTGATGTTATCGAGCGTGACACCGAGCGTGACCGCTTTATGGACGCCGAGCAGAGTCGCGACTACGGCCTCGTTGATGAAGTGGTCAACAGCCGGGCAGCGGCGCCCGACGCCTGATACGGCCCAATTTAGCCCCAAGACTTGCATTACGGCCAGAAACCGATCAAGGTTTGGGCTGTAACTCTATGCGAAAGCCCCAGCTAGGAAGGACGTAATGGCGAAAGATAGCGCAGACAGTGACAAGCTCCTTTACTGTTCGTTTTGTGGCAAAAGCCAAAACGAAGTCAGGAAGCTTATTGCTGGCCCCTCTGTCTTTATTTGCGATGAGTGTGTCGACCTCTGCAACGACATCATTCGCGAAGAAGTTCAGGAGGCAGCGAGTGAGTCCGGTGCTGACCGGCTGCCAATTCCTCACGAAATCAACGCGATTCTTGACGAGTACGTGATTGGCCAGCAGCGGGCAAAACGAGTCCTCGCCGTTGCGGTTTATAATCATTACAAGCGGCTTCGGTATACACCGGACGCTCGCAACGCAGACGATGTTGAATTAAGTAAGTCGAATATTTTGCTTGTGGGGCCAACAGGCTCGGGCAAGACGTTGCTCGCTGAAACACTGGCGAGGCTGCTCGACGTGCCGTTCACGGTGGCCGACGCCACGACATTGACCGAGGCGGGGTACGTCGGAGAAGATGTTGAGAATATTATTCAAAAGCTCCTGCAGAAGTGCGATTACGACGTGGAGCGAGCCCAAATGGGCATTGTGTACATTGACGAGATTGACAAAATTTCTCGTAAATCAGACAACCCATCGATCACGCGAGACGTTTCCGGAGAGGGCGTACAGCAGGCTCTGCTCAAGCTGATTGAAGGTACGGTCGCTTCGGTGCCGCCGCAAGGTGGTCGCAAGCACCCGCAGCAAGAGTTTCTTCAGGTTGATACCTCCAACATCCTCTTTATTTGTGGCGGCGCTTTTGCCGGCCTCGACAAAATCATCCGAAACCGCTCAGAGAAAGGCGGGATCGGCTTTAACGCTGAAGTGAAGAGTAAGGACGAAACCCGACGCTTTGGCGAGACCCTTGCCGATCTTGAGCCAGAAGATTTGGTTCAATACGGTTTGATCCCCGAGTTCGTCGGTCGCCTACCGGTCATCGCTACTCTTGAGGAGCTCGATGTTACTGCCTTGGTGCGCATTTTGACCGAGCCGAGGAACGCGCTGACCAAGCAGTATGCCAAGATGTTTGACATGGAAGGGGTCGAAATCGACTTTCGCGAAGATGGCTTAAGAGCGGTAGCAGAGCGGGCGATGGATCGAAAGACCGGTGCCCGTGGCCTTCGTTCTATCCTCGAAAATGTGCTGTTGGAGTCAATGTATAACGTGCCTTCGCAGGAAAACGTTGCGAAAATCGTTATCGACGGAAGTGTTATCAAAGGCGAATCCGAACCTCTTCTGGTCTATCAGGCTCAGGATTCTGCTCGGGCCGCCGCCGAGGAGTAGCCGTTTTCCGGCCAACTG
>CBFHQV010000045.1:0-17823 GCA_965658055.1 Luminiphilus sp.
AACCTAGTCACAACCATCAGAGTTTTACAGAACCGGGCCATACAGAACCTTATGTCCACCACCTTGCACACGCTCCATGTTGATCTTATCGGCTCGGCCCAGAGTCGTCGCTATCCCATCGTGATCGGTCGGGACCTGTTGGCGGATACCCAGCTGTTTAGTGATTTGCTGGGCGATAGGCCGGTCGTGCTGGTGACCAATGACACGATTGCGCCACACTACGCTGCGCGCGTCATGACCGCTTTGGGAGATCAGCGACGCGTCACGCAGGTGATGTTGCCCGATGGAGAGGTCCACAAAAACCTTAACAGTATCGAGCATATTCTGACCGCCGGATTGCAGGATAAGCACGAGCGCCGCAGCGTTTTTCTGGCGCTGGGCGGGGGAGTTATCGGGGATATGACCGGGTTCGCGGCGGCGTGCTTTTTACGGGGGGTGGATTTCATCCAATTACCCACGACTCTTCTCGCTCAGGTTGACTCCTCGGTGGGCGGCAAGACCGGTGTCAACCACTCCTTGGGTAAAAACCTGATCGGCGCGTTTCACCAACCTTTAGCGGTGCTCATAGACTTGCAAACCCTGCAGACACTCCCCGCCCGAGAATTCGCAGCCGGGGTAGCGGAAGTGATCAAATATGGTTGCATTGCGGATGAGGGATTCTTCGAGTGGCTGATGGCAGCGAGCAGCCAACTGAAGGCCCGTGAGGATGCAGTGCTCGCCGAGGCCATCGAGCGAAGCTGTGCTATCAAGGCCAGTGTGGTGGCCGCCGATGAACGCGAGGCGGGCGTGCGAGCGACACTCAACTTTGGGCATACCTTTGGCCATGCCATCGAACAGGTGATGGGCTACGGCGAGTGGCTGCACGGTGAGGCGGTTGCCTGCGGCATGGTAATGGCCACCCAAATCAGCGTGAATCGCGGCCAGGTAACCCCAGAGGAGCTGGCACGACTGAAGGGGTTTCTTGAGGAATTCGGCTTACCTGTGGCGCCGCCGGCGTCAATGGATACCAGCGTCTTTCTGGGCGCGATGGCAGGGGATAAAAAGGTCGAAAAGGGCACAATACGCTACATCCTGTTGCAGCGCCTTGGACAGGCGGCCATCGTCAATGACATTACCGCGCTGGAAATCGATCAGGCCCTGGCTCAGCTGGCCTGATTTGGTCAAATTTTAATCAATTGTTAGCGCCACGTCGGCTGTGTAAAATAGCCGGCCTTTTGTCTTGGCCCCAGAGGGGCCTGCCCCCCGTGACAAAAGCCTTTGTTTTAATTGTGAGTGGCTATGACTCAAAACAGCGCAACGGGCGTCGCATCTGACTCGACCGGCCCGGCGGGACTCTACCGCCCGGAGGAGTTCCGAGACAATTGTGGCTTCGGATTAATCGCCCATATTCAGGGTGAGCCCAGCCATCGATTGCTGCAAACAGCGATCGAGTCCCTTACCTGCATGACGCACCGAGGCGGGATTGCCGCTGATGGCAAGACGGGTGATGGCTGCGGGCTGTTACTTCAGATGCCCGATGCCTTCATGCGGCGCGAGGCAAAAACCTGTTTTGGTCAGGAGCTGGGACAGCATTATGCGGTCGGCATGATCTTTATGGGACAGTCGGCGGCGGCTCAGTCGGCGGCGAAAACCGCCATTCAGGATGCCTTGGCGCACCACGACCTGGCGCCTCTGGGATGGCGTGAGGTTCCTGTGGCCCCCGACGTTTGCGGGGAGATCGCGCTTGACCAGCTCCCGCACATCGAGCAGGTATTTATCAACGCGGATGAGCTTGATCACGCGCAGTTGACCGGCAAGCTGTTTATGGCCCGCCGGGAGTCAGAAATCGCGATGAAAGGCGATCAAGACTTCTACATCTGCAGTTTGTCGGACCAGGTCGTTTCCTACAAAGGCCTCGTAATGCCCGCGGATTTGGAGCATTTCTATCCGGATCTCAGCGACCCCGAGCTGGCGACGGCGATCTGTGTGTTCCATCAGCGCTTCTCCACCAACACCCTTCCCCGTTGGCCCTTGGCTCAGCCCTTCCGCATGCTGGCGCACAACGGTGAAATTAATACCATCGAAGGTAACCGTAACTGGTCCGCGGCGCGAACTCCGCGACTTGAGTCTCCGCTGTTGCCCAATCTCCAGTCGGTGGCGCCCCTCGTCAACCGATCGGGCTCTGATTCCTCGAGTCTGGACAATATGTTGGAGTTGCTCACTACTGGCGGTGTTGAGCTGCCCCGGGCGCTGCGCATGTTGGTGCCGCCAGCCTGGCAGAATATCGAGGGCATCGACCCCGACCTCAAAGCGTTCTATCAATACCACGCGATGCACATGGAGCCCTGGGACGGGCCGGCTGGCATCGTGCTGACGGATGGCCGCTACGCGTGCTGCTTACTCGATCGCAACGGGCTCAGACCCGCCCGCTGGGTGACCACGAAAGATGGCTTTATCACCCTCGCGTCAGAGATCGGTACCCATGGCTATGCGACCTCCGACGTTATTGCCAAAGGTCGCGTTGGTCCCGGGCAAATACTGGTGGTTGATACCCAGGAAGGAAAGGTGCTTCACACGCCGGATATCGACGAGATGCTAAAGACCCGCCACCCCTATAAAAAGTGGCTGCGCCAGCACGCGCAATTTATCGAGGGAAGTTTTGATGGTGAAGAAGCGAGCGGCATCCCGGAGGAGGAGCTCGATCTTTATCAAAAAATGTTTCAGGTGAGTTTTGAAGAGCGCGATCAGGTGTTGCGACCCCTGGCGGAGTCGGGCAATGAAGCGGTTGGCTCCATGGGCGACGATACGCCGATGGCGGTGCTCTCTACCAAAGAGCGATCGCTTTATGACTACTTCCGCCAAAAATTTGCCCAGGTCACGAATCCGCCCATTGACCCTCTGAGAGAATCGATCGTGATGTCCTTGGAGGTTGATCTCGGCGGCGAGGCCAATGTGTTCGTGGAAACCGAGGCCCATGCGAAGCGAGTGAGTCTCACCTCCCCGGTATTGTCGGAGGGTAAGTTTCGTACGCTGATGAATCTGGACAGCGACACGCTTCGAGTCGCGCGTCTGGATGGCACCTTTGATCCCGAGGCGGGTGATCTACGAGCAGCGGTGCAGGCAGTGTGTTCTTCTGCTGAAGCGGCCATTCGTGAAGGCGCGACGGTATTGGTGCTGTCCGATCGCAATATTGCCGATAATCGTCTACCGATTCACAGTTTGCTGGTGACAGGTGCGGTCCACCACCACCTTATTCGCACGGGTCTTCGGGCGGATGCCAATCTGATCATCGAAACCGCTAGCGCGCGGGATTCTCATCAGTTTGCCTGTTTGCTGGGTTTTGGCGCGACGGCGGTTTACCCGTATCTCGCCTACAGCATTTTAGAGGACCAGCTGCGGTCTGGTGAGCTATTGGGTGAGCCCACGCAGTGCTACAAAAATTATCGCAAGGGCCTCAATAAAGGCCTGCTGAAAATCATGTCCAAAATGGGAATTTCAGCCGTCAACTCCTATCGCGGCGCCCAGCTTTTTGAAGCGGTAGGTCTTGATAAAGAGGTGGTGGACGCGTGTTTCAGAGGCGTGGCATCGCGCATCGCCGGCGCGGGTTTTGCCGAGTTGGAGCGCGATCTGTGGCAGATTGGTGCGCGTGCTCGCTCACGCCGAAAGACCCTCGAGCAAGGGGGCTTACTTAAGTATGTGCACGGTGGGGAATACCATGCCTTCAACCCCGATGTGGTCATGTCGCTTCAGCAGGCGGTAACGACAGGGGATTATGCGGATTATCAGCGTTATGCCAATCACTGCAACGTGCGGCCTGTTGCTGCTCTGAGGGATTTGCTCGAGCTCGATCTGCCCGAAGAAGGCATCGAGCTTGATGCAGTTGAGCCCATTGAAAATATTCTCAAGCGGTTCGATTCCGCGGGCATGTCGTTGGGAGCCCTCTCCCCCGAAGCCCATGAAGCCCTTGCGATGGGCATGAATCAAATCGGCGCGCGATCGAACAGTGGCGAGGGTGGAGAAGACCCGGCGCGTTTCGGCACCAATCGGGTTTCCAAGATCAAACAAATCGCCTCGGGCCGTTTCGGGGTAACGCCGCACTATCTGGTTAATGCCGAGGTCTTGCAGATCAAGGTGGCTCAGGGTGCGAAGCCCGGAGAGGGTGGCCAGCTACCCGGCGGCAAGGTGAACGATCTGATTGCCCGGCTTCGTCATTCGGTGCCTGGGGTGACGCTCATCTCGCCGCCACCACACCACGATATTTACTCGATTGAAGATTTGGCCCAGCTCATTTTTGACTTGAAGCAGGTGAACCCGGAAGCCCTCGTGTCGGTGAAGCTGGTCTCGGAACCTGGCGTGGGCACGATTGCGGCAGGTGTGGCCAAGGCCTATGCCGATCTCATCACCATTTCCGGTTACGACGGTGGCACGGCCGCCAGCCCGCTGACTTCAATCCGCTATGCGGGCTCTCCCTGGGAGCTTGGTTTGGCTGAGGTACAGCAGACGCTCAGGGGTAATCGACTGCGAGGAAAAATTCGGCTGCAGGCTGACGGGGGCATGAAGACCGGGCTCGATGTGATTAAGGCGGCCATTTTGGGCGCTGAAAGTTTTGGTTTTGGCACGGCGCCGATGGTCGCGATGGGCTGTAAGTATCTGCGTATCTGCCATCTCAATAACTGCGCTACGGGCGTGGCGACACAGAATGCGGTGTTGCGCCAGGAGCATTTTGTCGGGGATGTGGAGCGCGTGGTTAACTTCTTTACCTTTGTGGCTACGGAAACCCGCGAGTGGTTGGCCCGCCTTGGCGTAAGCCGTCTTGAAGACCTGATTGGTCGCACGGATTTGCTTAAGCGCCTGCCGGGCCACACCGACAAGCAGGCGAAGCTCGATCTCGAGCCTATTCTGTGGGTCGATCCCGATGCAGCAGATCAGCCGCAATTTTGTCAGGTCTCTAGCAATGATCCTTTCGATACTGCGGAAAAAGCGGCCCAAATGGTCACGGATATGTTGCCCGCGATTGAGGCAGGCAAGGGTGGTGACTTCAGTTACAGGGTAACCAACTGCGATCGTTCGATTGGAGCCCGCATCTCGGGTGAGATTGCCAAGCGCTACGGAAATAACGGCTTGGAGACAACGCCCCTGAGCATTCGGTTGACGGGCACCGCAGGTCAAAGTTTTGGTGTCTGGAACGCCGGTGGTGTCCACATGATTCTCGAGGGAGACGCCAACGATTACGTCGGAAAAGGAATGGCCGGGGGCAAGCTCGTCATTTACCCCCCGCGGGATTCCAGCTTTGAGAGCCAGCACACGGCGATTATTGGTAATACCTGTCTGTACGGGGCAACCGGTGGCCGGTTGTTCGCTGCCGGGGTCGCCGGGGAGCGTTTTGGCGTGCGTAACTCGGGGGCTTTTGCCGTTATTGAGGGTGCCGGCGACCATTGCTGCGAGTACATGACCGGAGGTTGTGTCACCGTGTTGGGTCCCACGGGCGTTAATTTTGGCGCCGGAATGACCGGCGGCTTTGCCTACGTTCTGGATCAGGATCGTGGCTTTATCGACCGACTCAACAGCGAGCTTGTTGAGGTGCACCGGGTCAGTGGTGAGGCGATGGAAGCCTATCGTCACCACCTGCGCGACAACATCCGCGAGTTTGTTCGCGAGACCGAATCTGCCTGGGGAACACACTTGCTCGAAAATTTTGAAGACTTCATCGGTCGCTTCTGGTTGGTTAAGCCCAAGGCGGCGGACTTCAACAAACTGTTATCGCGATTGCGCGATACAGATTGAGGATGCTGGTATGAGCACGCGATTGGCCAATAACTTTCAGTTTCTGGATGTCCGTCGTCAGGACCCTCCGAAAAAGAAGATGGAGACCCGGACCGAAGAGTTCGTTGAGATTTATGATCCTTTTGCCGAGGCCCAAGTGTCCGAGCAGTCCCACCGCTGTCTGGCCTGCGGCAATCCGTATTGCGAATGGAAGTGTCCGGTCCACAACTACATTCCGGATTGGTTGAAGCTGCTGTCAGAGGGTAATTTGTTCGAAGCCGCTGAGCTGAGTCATCAGACCAATACACTTCCCGAAGTGTGCGGCCGGGTATGTCCTCAGGATCGTCTCTGCGAGGGAGCATGCACACTCAATGACGGATTTGGTGCCGTCACAATCGGCAACGCCGAAAAGTACATTACCGATACAGCACTCGCGATGGGGTGGCGTCCGGATCTCAGCGATGTAATTCCAACGGGCAAAAAAGTCGCCATTATCGGTGCGGGCCCCGCCGGGCTGGGTTGCGCTGACATCCTTGCGCGCAATGGTGTGAAATCCGTAGTGTTTGACCGATACCCTGAAATCGGCGGCTTGCTGACTTTTGGCATTCCCCAATTCAAGCTTGAAAAACAGGTGCTTCAGCGACGCCGTGACATTTTCGAGGGGATGGGCATTGAATTTCGCTTGAACACCGAGGTTGGTGTTGACGTTGATATTGATGAGCTCATGGCAGAGTACGACGCGGTCTTTCTCGGCATGGGCACTTATAAGGCGATGGAGGGGCGTTTCCCCGGGGAGGATCTTCCCGGCGTTCATAAAGCGCTCGATTATTTGATTGGTAACGTCAATCAGAAGATGGGTTACCCGCAAGACCCCGATGCCTACATTGATTTACGTGACAAAACCGTTGTCGTGCTGGGTGGTGGGGATACGGCCATGGATTGTGTGCGCACCGCGGTGAGGCAACAGGCGGATCGTGTTTATTGCGTCTATCGCCGTGATGAAATCAACATGCCCGGCTCCAGACGTGAAGTCGAAAACGCCCGAGAAGAGGGGGTTCAGTTTCTCTTTAACCGCCAGCCAATTGAAGTTGTCGAGTATTTTAGTGAAGCGATTGGTGTGCGGGTTGTTGAAACCCAACTTGGGGAGCCCGGAGACGACGGTCGCCGTCGGCCGGAACCGATAGAGGGTTCTGAGACCACTATCGAAGCCGACGCAATTATTATGGCGTTTGGGTTCCAGCCCAGTCCGGCGAGTTGGTTTGGCGATATCAACGTGTCATTGAATGACTGGGAGGGTGTTGTAGCTCCCGAACACCAGACCTTCAAGTTTCAGACGTCAAATCCCAAAGTGTTTGCCGGTGGTGATATGGTTCGGGGTTCTGACTTGGTCGTCACAGCGATTTGGGAGGGGCGACAGGCTGCAGAGGGTATTCTCGACTATCTGGGTGTTTAGAAACGATGACAACGCTAAAAAATGACCGTTTCCTGAGAGCGCTGCTGCGTGAGCCGGTAGATCGCACGCCGCTGTGGATGATGCGACAGGCTGGCAGGTATCTTCCCGAGTATCGTGAGACCCGGGCTCAGGCTGGAAGCTTCATGGGCCTGTGTACCAATCCGGAGTTGGCTTGTGAAGTCACGTTGCAACCCTTGCGCCGGTATGCAATGGACGCGGCTATTTTGTTTTCGGATATTTTGACTATCCCGGATGCGATGGGCTTGGGCCTCTATTTTTCTGAGGGCGAGGGCCCACGTTTTGAGCGACCCTTGGAGAGCGCCTCGGATATTGAAGCACTGGTCCCGCAGCGCGCGGTGACAGATTTACAGTATGTGATGGACGCTGTGTCGCTGATCCGCCGGGAGCTCGATGGAAGTGTTCCGCTGATTGGGTTTTCCGGTAGCCCCTGGACACTCGCTACCTACATGATTGAGGGTGGGTCTTCGAAAGACTTCGCCAAGACCAAGGCGCTCGCCTTCAATGAGCCTGCACTGATGCATCAGCTGCTCGAAAAGCTCGCGGAGGCAGTGGCGCTTTACCTGTCTGCCCAAGTGGAAAGCGGCGCGCAGGCGTTACAAATCTTTGATACCTGGGGTGGATCCCTGAGCCACAGCGCTTATCGGGAATTCTCCCTGCGCTACATGACCCGTATCATCGAGCAGCTTCCCCGGGAGGCTGATGGCAGACGGATTCCGGTGATTGTTTTTACCAAAGGTGGCGGCCAGTGGCTGGAAGCCATTGCTGATTGTGGTGCAGATGCGGTTGGACTTGATTGGACGACCGATATTGGTGAAGCGCGTGCCCGCGTGGGTGATCGTGTCGCCCTGCAGGGCAATATGGATCCTTCTATGCTGTTTGCGAGCCCCGAGAGAATTCGGGAAGAAGTAGCAACTATTCTGGAAAGTTTTGGGTCAGGTTCGGGGCACGTGTTCAATTTGGGCCATGGCATCACCCCCGGGGTAAATCCCGATCACGTCTCCGCGATGGTCGACGCCGTGACTTCGCTGTCGGGACTGTATCACCAGTCCGACTGAGGGATGGCGTGGTCCATATCCAGCGCCGGGTTGTCTGACCCGGGTTTGCCAACAATTTTTGCCGGTACGCCGGCAACAGTAGTGTGCTCCGGAACATCCTGAAGCACGACTGATCCCGCCGCAATTTTGGCACCCTCACCAACCCGAATGTTGCCCAAAATTTTTGCGCCCGCGGAAATCAGTACGCCGTCGCCAATTTTGGGGTGGCGATCGCCGTCTTCCTTACCGGTTCCTCCCAGTGTCACCGATTGCAGGATTGACACCTGATTGCCGACGACAGCGGTCTCGCCCACGACAAGTCCGGTCGCATGGTCGAGCATAATCCCATGGCCAAAGCGTGCAGCGGGATGTATGTCGACGCCGAACTTTTGGGACATCCGGCTCTGCATGAACAGGGCCAGTGAGATCCGCCCCTGCTGCCACAGCCAGTGCGCTGCCCGGTAAGTTTGTAAGGCGTGGAAGCCCTTAAAGTATAGGAACGGAATGTGATACTCGTGACAAGCGGAGTCACGATCGAGTACCGCTTGCAGATCATCGCGTATTGCGCAGCGGATTTCGGCGCTGCTGTTGAAAGCAGCTAGGATAATTTCCCGCAGCATCATGCCTGGTGCAGAGGGGCTGTCGAGTTGATTCGCTAGGTGAAAGCTGAGGGCGCACTCCAGCTCGTCATGATGAAGTATCGAGGCGTGCATAAAACTCGCAAGAATAGGCTCGTTGCCCACTGCACGACGAGTTTCCTCGCGTATCTGGTCCCAAATGGGATCATCGCCTTGCTTGGTGGCGAGCCCGAGGTGTTCTGTTGCGCTCATCATCTCTCTCCCTGAAGAACGACGAGTTAGTAGCGCACAGAGTAACGCAGGCCGGCTTTACACTCTAGGATTCTTGTTTATCGCTAGATTAGGCCCTCGTTGCGCGGCCTCCAGTATGGATTGCGGCGCTAGCGGCTTCTGTAGCACCAGAGCCCATGTCCACGCGCCAGGTATTTTGTTTCAAAGAGCGTCATCGGAGTCGCTGGTGCGAATGGTTCCAATGTACCTCTTATCCCGAGCTGTTCGCAGGCTTGATAAAACTCTTTGGCATAAATGTGCCAGTTTGTTCGCAACTCAATCTGACCTCCAAGGGTCTTGATGAGAGGAAAACTTGGGTGGCCATGGATTCGTCGCTTCAGCTGACCGGCTTTTGGCCACGGGTTAGGGTAGAGCATCCAATGTTGTTCAATGTTGATGTTTTCATGCACCAGGCACTGCCAAAAGCTCTCACATTCGGCCCGAATAAGAAGATAGTTAGGGCTTTCTACCGTGTGTTTTGACAGGCGGTGGCTCGATTTATCGAGTCCAATGACGCAGGCCTCCGGATTATGACGAGCCAGAAAAGCGGTGCTCATGCCGGTACCACAAAAGGAGTCGAGAATCAGGGTGGGACGGCCTCGCTCTCTCCACCATGTCATGGCCTTGTCAAACGCATGTCGTGTGTGAGCGGGAACGGGTTTTATCCAAGGGCGGTGCAGGTGTCTCTCGATAGTTCGATCAAGATTTATATGAACGTCTTTCTGATCACTATTGATTGGGTCGATCATGGTTTGCGGCGGAGTACTCACCTTGCGATCATACCGCGACTGATCGTGAAAAATGAAAATCAAGCGACCCCGGCGTTAGTGAGTCGCCACAAAAGGACAAAGCCATGCGCACTGATTTGCGGCCCTACTGGGTTAAAAAAGCCTATTTGCGATTTCGGGACGCCTATATCGACTATTTTCTTCGCCCCCGGTGCAGCTCGCTCGGCCCCTACGCGAACATCATGAAGCCATGGTACGTAGACATTTCTGGGGTCAACATCCGGATTGGTCATTCCTTCACGGCGGTTGGGGAACCCAGCCAGCGAGTACAAATTGGTGTCTGGGGTCGAGAACCTAATCATGGCCGGATTTCCATTGGTGATGGCGTTTTAATGAGTCCGGGGGTGCGTATTGTCTGCAGCGACGAGATTACGATTGGCGACGCCGTGATGATGGCCAACGGCGCGTATGTGACCGACTGTGATTGGCACGGGACTTATGATCGGGTAGATCGTCCCGGCAAGCCAACACCGGTGGTCATTGAGCGAAACGCCTGGCTCGGTGATGGCGCCAAAGTTCTTAAAGGCGTCACGGTGGGGGAGAACAGCATTGTGGCTGCAGGCGCGATTGTGACCAAAGACGTACCACCCAATGTCATTGTGGCCGGTAATCCGGCGGTCATCGTGAAGCGCCTGAATCCTGACGAACCTATCCGCACCCGGCTCGATCTTTATGGCGATCCCGCGGGGGCCGCGCAGTTTTATGATGCAATTGATCGGGAGGTGCTGGCCAACAATAAATTCTTACCCTGGTTAATGAGCGTTATTTACCCGCGATCACGACCTGATTGAGAGGGCAGTTTGACGTCAACGCGGATTGCCAGGGCCTATTGTTTAAACCCGTGCTTGCTGACGCAGATAGCCTGAGACTCCTGATGAGAGCTGCCCGCAAGCGCCCCGGCGTCCTTGGGATTTATAGCAAACGAAGCGTCGGTTCATTCATCGCCGCCAGTTGCTCCCTAAGCTCAAGGATATGATCAGACCAAAAGCGCGGTTGGCCGAACCAAGGAAAGGCTTTGGGGAACGCGGGGTCATCCCAGCGTCGAGCGAGCCAGTGGGCATGGTGCATGATCCTCAGAGTGCGTAGAGCCTCGATCCAGTGCAGCTGCCGCGGATCGAAATCATGAAATTCCTCATAGCCGGCAACAAACTCCGAGAGTTGCTGTTCTCGCTGCGCTGTCTCGCCGTTGAGAAACATCCAAACGTCCTGAATGGCCGGCCCGTTGATGCAGTCGTCGAGGTCGACAAAGTGAGGCGTATCGTCGCGCCACAGAATATTGCCGCAATGACAGTCGCCGTGCAGGCGGACGAAGTCTTTAGCTGTCATGGTGGCGAGCAACTCGGTCACCGCAACTTCACAATCTCTTGCGACCGAGCTGTAGGCAGGGAGCAGGTCAGCAGGTACCACCTGAGCTTCTAAAAACAACCGACTCTGGGTGGCCATGCGCTCGATGTCGAGCGCCAGCCGGTGTTGAAAGGGGCGCGCCGATCCTACGCGGTGGATGCGTCCCAACGTTTGCCCGAGACGATACAAATGATCGAGGTTATCGAGCTCCGGGGGATAGCCGCCACGGCGTTTGAAAATGCTGAATCGTTGGTCAGCGTGATGATGGAGCGTTTCCTCGTCTATTTTTTCAGGGGCGACCACCGAGATATCGTGATCTGCGAGCGCCTGGGCAAACGCATGTTCCTCCAAAATTTGTGCATCCGACCACCGGTCCTCGCGATAGAACTTGGCAATTACTGGCGTGTCATCTTCAATGCCCACCTGGTACACCCGGTTTTCATAGCTATTGAGCGCCAGTAAGCGCAGATCACAGCGCAGCCCAATTTGTTCGAGGCAGTCGATGACACAATCTGGCGTTAACGCATCGTAAGGGTGGGTCATTGGGTATCTACACAGCGAAAGCCGTAGGATACCTCAGATCGATTTGCTCTCGGGGGGAAGTGATCGGGCCAAACACCAGGCATCGATCCTGGCCGCCCCAGCGTTTCGCAGCGCCTGTGCCGCGTTCTCCACGGTTGCACCGGTAGTCAACACATCGTCAACCAGCAAGACCCGAAGGCCTGATACCGAGCGCCCGACGGAAAATCGCTGGGCAGCGTTCGTCAAACGCGCCGCGCGCGAGAGATGATGCTGGGCTCGCTTTCTGTTGGCACTCGATAAAGCCGGCACCACAGGTGTGGCGGCGAGTGTTTTGATTGACGATTGAAGCGCCAGTGCCAAGCAGTGGCTCTGATTAAAGCCGCGGGTGAGGCGTGTTCGCCAAGGCATCCCGATTGGAATCAGCACGTCGTAGTGGTGATGGCTCAGTAGAGAGCGTTTCCCGGTTGTCCCCTCGAGGGCGAGAGTTACCAGTAACTGGGTAAGCTCGATCCGCCGCTCAAACTTCCAGCGCTTGATGAGTGCGCGAGGCGTTTTGGTATAGAGGAGTGGTGCCTCTACCCTGTAAAGGGTCGATCTAGTCTTGTGACAGCGGCAATAACCTCTCGGCCCAACTCCCGGTAGCGCGCACCGCGGGCAGGGCCAGGGGTTGCTATCGACATCCAGTCGGCAATGTCCGCAAAGCCAGGTAAGTCTGGTGCAGCGCTGGTCACAAACCACGCAGTAAGCCGGGAGAAAGTCCTGCCCCAGTTGCTGTGGCAGGGTGCTCATAAGAGCGGCGAGGGAGTTAGCGGATGCCATTGCCCAATATTTAGGTATGAGTGCGATGCGATACAGCGCAAAACCGACGGCAATCCATCACCTTCCGTATTATTTTGCTATTCTTGTGGTCCCCAAGACTCCGAATTACTCCGTCATGTCCGATAAGCTCCGTGACCCAGAGACTTTTGCTAAGACCAACGCTGATCAGCAAGAGCCACGGTTGTCTGACGAGGATCAATCCCGGGTTGACGAGTTTTTGAAGCGAGGGGTCAATTCCGTTGAGCGAAAGCCCTTTCGACCGGTGTTTTTGATTTTCCTCTTGATAGCCGTGGTCACCGGCTTTAGCTTGTTGAGTCAGGGAATCGCGATATGGGCCGGGGTTTACTAGCCCGGCGCAAATTGTAATTCCCGGTCTTGCCTGCTAGATTTCGACCACATCGGTGTGTAGCGCAGCCTGGTAGCGCACTTCCTTCGGGAGGAAGGGGTCGGAGGTTCAAATCCTCTCACACCGACCAATTAAATCAATAACTTAACATTTTGCGCAGCGCTGTCACTTTGCTGTGCCTACAATGTGCCTACAAACTGCATCATTAGCGTCCATCCGTTGTAGTCGGTAAGCCATCACCGAACTCAGTGCAGTCTCAACGGCTATCGCCAGACATTTAGACCACCCGGGAGGGGCAAAAGTCTCCTGCTGATACCAGTGATACTGCTGAGGCACATGAGAAGCTGATTTTGAAAAAAGAGTAACTAGTGAAGCTGCTCAAGCCTCACTGGATAGGCGGCGTTGAAGGGATACTTTGACGAAAGTGAAATAAGTGCGAGCACTCTGGAGTGCCGAATAATTAACTATTGCGATAGGCGTCAAGCCTGAAGTATCTGATTAGCAGGGATTTCACCTCTATTGCATAGCCCGACGGCGAGTCTCCTCCTGACCAGCGCTTTTCCAACACATTATAGCTGTAATCACCGAAAGTCATTGACTCAATACCAACCCATTCTAGTGGGAGCGAATACCTGATCAGCGCAGTAAAGCTTTTTCCATGTAGGCAGCCATAAAATTGATCCCTATAAACTTGTCCTAGGATTTGTCTGACCAGTGGAGAAGCCTCGCTAAGCACATTTGGGTGGGAAGCTTTCAATAGCTGCACTTGATGGCGGCAGACTCTACGTACGTCGTTTAGGCCAAACTCCTTCCGTGCGGTGCGCATGTATTCACAGGAACAGTCACGATTGCCAAGGTTAACTGTGTATTCATTTCCAAGAAGTCCAATAACCTGCTGATCATCGAAGTGCCCATCAGGTAGTGCAACTTCGAATTTATCTGGTGTGATGCGGTCTGGATGTTGGGCTAAGAGACAATAGTTTGACAGCTTTATATCTTTAACAAAGTCCTTAAGGTCGTTTTCAACACGATCATCACGTAATTCAACGCGCTCATTCAACGCAATTATCCGCGCTTTGATTTTATCAAAATATACGTATTCATCATTTAATCCCTTGATGTAGTTGTTAAGCTCATCAGAAAGCAAATTGATCCTAGCGATCTGCCTCGCCTCTCGCTGTCTTGCGCGATCAAGATCTCTTTGATTCGCTTTGTCTGATTCATATAGCGCATAAAGCAAGAGTGCGGCACACCCAACAATTAAAAAGACAGCCTCAAACATCACGATTTGTAGTCATGATGACCACTCTTCGACTAACCCGTATCTGACGCCTGGAGGTGCAGCCCAACGTTTGGAAGCTGAATCGAAAAGATACTATGCAGAGGCTCAGCGTAGTCAACAGGCAGCACAAGCAGAGGCTTAGAGCAATGCGTTCCAGCATACGAAAAATTCCTTTCAAAACCGACCCAGTATCGGTAGTGCGTTTGATAAAAAAGATGGCAGTGTGAGCTGCGTTTCTTGGGTCGTCGGAAACTCTGTAAATACGCGATGTGACTAGCACATGGACATCTTTTCTTCAGCTTTTTGTGACATACCGATCCCAGTCAGGTAGGTCGTCAGCGCCAGAGAAAGACCAATATCCTTCCGGCTGCTGTGACGTTATGTCGTCGTTACATCTCCCAGCCAAGTAGACTGCGCGGTCTTTGGCGATCATGTTCCAGTGCACGTAAACTGAAATAGTCTCTTTGCGCTGTACTATCAAGTAGCCTGCCCCACCCATTTGGTCTTTAACGAACAGTCCCTCAGGATGATATTCAAGGCGGTTCGCACGACTTGACGCCCATCTAAAAAGGCAGTCTCTAAATTCAGCAAGATCATTTTTAGCAGAAAACTCTGCGCGAGGCTCTAGAGATTGCATCTCACCAGATGAAGCACATCCCACTAGAATGAGAACTGCAATAGCACTGCAAGCGAGACTTTTTTTCATTGATTTACCTCCAGCTACTACTTAAAGCAGTCCTTTAATCCGCTATCACCCACATCACAGTTTCCGACACCCAACTTTACTTTCTTGCTGATGATTTAACTGGGATTACACAGCCTTGATAGCCTCATCTCAAGTCGCTGCTCCTGAACCTGATCCATCCTGTCGCCAACAAGTTTCCTATAAGCCGACAGGTTTTCCAGCTTGAGTTCTTTGAGCGTTACTAGGCCGCTGTGAAATCCAGCAGCCATGAAGCCGTTCAGCCAACGCCTGTCTTGAGGTGAGTCAGATTCCAGTTCAGCCTTGTATGAGGCCTTGAGCTTGGCTCTGAGGCTCGTCAGGTAGCTCTTACGAGCGTCTTCCCAGCTATTAGTTGCCATAATCATTATCTTTTTTAAGAATTTCGATAATGCCCCTTAGATGGTCGCTTTGGCATGCAATTTGTTCTAAAAGATATTCATGATCTTTTCTCGAAGCATAGGAGCCCGCCAACTCCTCAAGAAGAAAATGTTGTAGCTCAGAAAGTATTACAAGCTGTCCTGCCTGTATGCGAAGGCGCATCCATCCAAGATAAGCAGAAAAGAGAAGAGCAAAAAAGATGAGCAGTAGCAGCACTTCGAACATCTCTAAATTCAGCAGCCACTCGCTAAAATCAACCATGTAGTGGTGAAGTATTTCCTGCCAATTCTGGATATGGTTACTGTCGCTTTTCTGCATTAATGAAGGTCTCCAAAGACAAGTCCGCTAATCCAGCGAGCAACAGGCATTACCACGTCCATAAATGCTATGGAGATCACCAGCAAGAAAACGTAACCGAGCGCAACGCCACAGCCGATTTTAAATACATCGTAAAGCCATTGTTTCATTGGGCTACCCAGCTAGCTCTTTCCAGTAAAATAGCTAAAGACAGCCATAAGTTCCAGCTTAAACGGTGGAGGGATTAAGGTATCCCAGCAATAGCGAAGAACAGCATTATTATCAAGGTTAGAATAACAAGCATTGCCAAGCCGCCACTATCCTCTAACTTTTCATCCCACGACTTGTCAGCAGAATTGCAACTTGCGGACTCAGGCTGGGTTACAGGAAAAGATGCTTCGCCAGAGCTTGGTGAAAATGTCTGTGGACGATCCAATGCTTTCGTATTGGTGTACACACTTGCCTTGAAGGCCTGACGACAGTTCTTCATCTCTCTAATAGCTGCTTCTGGAACGACGGAGAACATCTCTTTTTCCCTGCGCCAGCTGCGAAACTTTTGGTGCAGGTGTTTTTCTAGATCAATGTACCGGCTTGTAAAAGCAAGCGCGATAATATCCGGTTCCACGTTCCCCATACCATAACCCGCCATGTCATCGCCAATGCGAGCAAGCCGCCTCTCTAGCTGCTTGGTATATCCAATTTTATATTGTGTGTGATCCTGCGTGTGCCTAAGGATGTAAACGCACCCGCGTGTTTTCCACTCAGGAATGTTACTTAGGAAATCTGCGTTAATCTCTGAATACATGAAAGTTTTTCTACTAGCCTTCCGCGTCCACGACAATCGCTTCAAAAGAAGCTCAATTGACCTTAAGTCTCAAAACATACACGCTACCAAAGAAGTCCATTTATCGCACCAGTGACGCTATGGACAAGCGATGGCGTCAATGTAAGTCTAGAGATGGTGGTAGAGGCGCTGCGTGGTGGTACAAGAGCTACGCGAGAGGAAACACTGACCTACGAGAGTGTCAAGAGTCAGCGCGAGAGAGTGATCTAGGGCTTTGGGATGGTGATCCAGTCGAGCCTTGGGAGTGGAGGAGAAAGAGATAGCACTGAATAGGAAACAGCTTGTAGCTGCTGCGCTGCTTACGCTCGTGTCGCCAGTCACCATTGAAGCCATCTCGCAAGAAGTAAACGAGGCGGCAGAGATGCGACCCACCATTATTGACACTGAAGCTAAGAATTTTCGCAGTCGAATAAGGCACACTTTTAGGCTTGGGTCTTATTCCCTCAGTACTGGATTAATCAGCTTTATGATCGAAATTGAAGGAGAAAGTTGTGGCGAGACGCAAGTCCTCGCTGGTAGTACACACAAGAATGAAACATTAGATGACTTTGTTGAAAATTTTTCAGAATTACGATGTGTTCCCTCCTCAGACGGGTACAGTTTGCCAGCTAATGGGTTCTACTTTGACTGGATGTTTGTTCCCGACGAGGGTTTCTCGCTCACAGACACGGTAGACCACAAAGTAAGGCGAAACCTGAGACAACTTATGGATCCAAAAAACATTTTTGATCCAGCATCAATTGATGAACTTGCATCCTCTTGTGATGGTCGATGTAGCAGCATGCTGGCACTTACAGCCTTATTTGCAAAAGCCAATTTTTATGACAGCGTGGGGCTTGCTTCAACAGCTGCACTTTGGCGAGATGTTGCACTCAGCGCCTCTTTACAAAGTGAAGTACTACGAAGAGTAGCTAAAGATCAAACTAAATATCACTTGTACAAACAATATAAGTATGCCGTAACCACAGCAGACTACGGATTAGCGTCATGGATAAATGACGAAGTAAAAGCATTTAGATTTGATGACGCTGATGGTGAAAAAATCAAAGCCCACTTCGAGGACTGGGCTGCTTCAGAGAAGACGAGGGATGCCGCTTTAGGAGTAACGCTTCCTCTTGCAACGCAGAATCCTTTGAGCAACGTTCATGCCGCTGGGCTGCGCTATATCAATTCTTATGACATTGGTCTAACTGTTGAATCAGGCAGGTTGGATTTTGCGTTTCTAAATTGCACCGCTGATGACTCACGAGAACAAGTACAGCTTGATCACAAGAATCACAGTGCTTGGCGCATACCAGAGTCGTGGAGTCAGTGCGAATTATTCCTACTTGGCGACGACGATACGAAGATCACCGTCTGGGAATACCCTGCTGGCTCGGTA
>CBFHQV010000046.1:0-17820 GCA_965658055.1 Luminiphilus sp.
GCTTGAGCGCGGCGCAGGTTTGTCCGTTGTTGATCATCGCTGTCGCAAAGATCTTACCGGCGGCCTCTTCAATATTGGTGTCCGGCAGGACAATAGCGGCATCGTTGCCCCCCAATTCCAAGGTCAGACGCTTCAAATTACCCGCCGCGGATTCCATGATGCGCTTGCCCGTCGCTGTAGATCCCGTAAAGACGATCTTGTCGATACCCGGATGCGCAGAAATACCGGCACCGATATCGCCGCTGCCCGTGACGACGTTGAGCACGCCCGGAGGCAATAGGTCATTGATCAGGTGCATGGCCTTCAGCACAGTCAGCGGGGTGTATTCACTGGGCTTCGCCACCACAGTGCAGCCCGCGAGTAAGCCGGGAATGATGTGCCAGCAAGTGATCAGTAACGGGTAATTCCATGGCGTGATCGATCCCACCACGCCAACCGGCTTACGGTGGACCTCTATGCGCGCATCGTCGTTGTCCTGTATGACCTCAACGGGCAGATCCAAGCTCGCGGTGTAGCGAATCCAAGCGAGGCAGCCGCCCATCTCAAACATCGCACCAAGCCCAGCAAAGCCCTCCATCGGTTTGCCCTGCTCGCTGCTCAGTAACGCGCCCAACTCAGGCAAATTGGCTTCGATGCGATCCGCGATCTTGAGTATGATGGCTCGACGCTCATCCATGCTCATCGCACCCCAAGCGGGTTGCGCTGCCTTCGCTGCTGCCACCGCCGCGTCGAGGTCTGCCGCAGTCGCTTTTGGCACGGAGGCAATGACCTCTTCGGTTGCGGGATTTAACACGTCAAAAGAATCGTCAGCTGAAACCGCCTGACCGTTTATAAGCATGTGATAGTCAGTCATGTGACCCCCAACTTTCATTATTCTTGCGTAACTCTGGACCGCCGCAAGCGCGAGCTGTCCGCTCTTTTACCCTGACACCTTTTCAGGATCCCGCCTTCTTTCCGACTCTCTGCACCTAGGCCCTCAATCGGGCGGCCACCCGGCTCTTTTAAGGTGGCCTCGTTTAGGCCGGCCTTGGCGCGGCTTTAGGACCGCAACTAGGTAACGCGTTACTCAGTTTAGTGCAGTCCTCGTCCGGTTAAAACCCCGGGATATTGCGCCTTCTAACTACTCTCATCTAGGCACTGCCCTCGCCCTCAGGCGCATTACCAAACTCTGCTCGCCACTCGAGCGCACGATAATTTTCCTTGTCAACCTCCGCCCTTTTGCTGTTGTCAGCCATCGACATGAAAAACATCACCACAAAAGATAAGGGCATGGTGAACAGCGCGGGGTAATCGTAGGGGAACAACGCCTGCTCATTACCCAGTACCGATACCCAAACCTGCGGGCCCAACACAATAAGCACGATAGAAGAGACCAGCCCGACCAGGGCTCCCCAGATAGCACCGCGGGTGGTGAGACCGCTCCAAAACAGCGATAACAACAGCATCGGAAAGGTGACGGATGCTGAGACCACCATAGGAATCGTCGCGATAAAAGCCACGTTCTCATTCTGAAACGCAATGCCCAACAACACGGCAGCCAAACCGATTAAAAACACGCTAATACGTGTGAGACGAAGCTCCGTTGCGGGGTCGGGTTTGCCTTGCTTTAACACTTCGGCATAGACATCGTGAGATATCGCCGCCGCACCCGAGAGGGTGAGTCCCGCGACAACCGCCAGTATGGTCGCAAAGCAGACCGCCGACATAAATCCGGTAAGCACGTCGCCACCTACGGCCGAGGCGACGTGGATAGCCGCCATGTTACTGCCTCCAATCAGTGCTCCATTGCTATCAAAAAACGCCGGTGTGTTGTAGACAAGGGCAATGGCGCCAAATCCCAACACCAGCAGCGCGATATAAAAATAGCCAATAAACAGTGACGCGTAATAGGCAGAGAGTTTGGCCTGTCTCATATCAGGCACGGTAAATAAACGCATCAGGATATGCGGTAGGCCGACAGTACCAAAGAGCATGGAAATCTGGATGGTCAGTATTTGAATTGGGTCATTGAATATGACGCCAGAGGAGAGGATAGCCTCTCCCTTCGGATGATTTTCGGTGGCCTGCTTCAGCAGCGCGGAAAAACTAAAGTCGAGCTTGGTGAGAAGGAGCAGCGCGATAAGCGTCACGCCCGTTAATAGCAAAATGGCCTTGATGATTTGCACCCACGTCGTTGCCAACATGCCACCGAAAGCCACGTAGCCCAGCACCAATCCACTGACAATAACGAGAGCGAGCTCGTAAGGCAGGCCAAACAGTAACTGGATTAGCTTACCGGCCCCGACCATTTGAGCGATCAGGTACATCACCACGATGACGATCGTGCTGAAAGCGGTCACCAAGCGAATCGGATTTCTATCCAGTCGCTGCGAAATAACATCGATGAAGGTGAAACTGCCCAAATTACGGACGCGCTTTGCGAACAGGAACATCAACACCGGCCACGCACCAAAGGCGCCAAGGGATAGGATCAAACCGTCGAAACCGCCGATGAACATTAATCCGGTGATACCCAAAAACGAGGCAGCGGACATAAAGTCGCCGGCAATAGCCATACCATTTTGCGCACCGGTAATCTGGCCGCCTGCGTTATAGAACGTCGAACTTGTTGTCGTTGCTTTTGACGCGCGCCAAGTGATAAACAGTGTCGCCACCACGAAGAGCAAAAACATGATAATCGCAGTCGGGTTAAGCGGCTGGCGCGCGACCTCGCCATCGATCGCACCCGCGCCGAAGGCCGGCAAGGCGACTAAGGCTAAAAGACCAACAACAACGCGGTGCAGTAACGCGAACATCATGACCGCTCCTCCCGCTGCGACAGCCAGAGGAAAACAGACTCAAGCACAATAAATAGCACGACAAGCACCGCAAACATGACGATCGCCCCGGAGAGATGCGTGGCTCCTAGGCGCTCAGCCAAAAAGCTACCCCATGATGTCCAGTTCAGGGAGAACGAAAAGTAAAGCAGCAAATGCAACCCTGTAAACAAGAAACGGCGGCGTGTCCGCTCTCTCAGCAGGCGATCCTTGGTAGTCATGTGGTGTACATCCAACTCTTTATTATTGTGACATGCATAATGACCCCCCCCAAGAATCAGTGTCCAGCCCAACGCTTATCAAAGTCAACAACGACTCTATCGCTCAAGGGGTGTGCCTGGCAGGTCAGAATCATGCCATTGCTGACCTCCTCATCCGTGAGGCCTCGCTGAATATCCATCTCGACCTCCCCTTCTACCAGCAGCGCCTTGCAGGTGGAGCAAACGCCGCCCTTACAGGCGTATGGAAGATCGAGTCCCAAATTCAATCCGGCATCAAGCAGGTTTTCTCCCGCCGCGGCCACGTCGACGGTGTTGGATCGACCATCGCTGATCATGGTGACTTTGGAGAGGAGTTCGGCGTGGGTCTGGGAACGGGCATGATGTTTCGCCACCCGTGCCTCGGCGTCTTCGGCGGAACTGCCGAAAAGCTCGTACAACACCTTTGAGTCCTCGATACCCATACCGGCTAAGCCGCGGGAAACTTCTGAGATCATCGACTCGGGTCCACAAAGCATGAACCGGTCATAGCGACGCAGATCTATAAGCCCGCTTTGCAACTGGGCACCCTTTTTGTTGTCGATGCGCCCATTTAATACCGGCGCATCCTGTTCCTCACGGCTGAGAATGTTTATCCACTGAAACCGCTCCATGTACTTATTTTTCAAAAACGCGAGCTTTTGCCGGAACATAATCGTCGCGGTGCGCTGGTTGCCGTAAATGAGCGTCACCCGACTGTTTGGTTCACCGCGCAAAATTGATTGCATCAGGGACATCATGGGCGTGATCCCGGATCCCGCGGCGATAAATAGATACTGGCCTGAATCACACATGTCCGGCTCTAGACAAAAGTGGCCCTGCGGCGACATCACCTCAAGCTCGGTGCCAACAGTAAGCTGATCGTTAATGAAATTTGAAAACACGCCACCGGCTACCCGCTTAACTGCCACCTCGAGCATGTCGCTATCCTCTGGCACACAGATCGAATAAGAGCGACTTACCATCACGCCGTCGACGACCGCTCGCATGGTGAGGTATTGCCCAGGGCGGAATTGAAAGGCATTTCGAAGATCCGGTGGGACCGCCAACCCCACTCGAACCGCCGCGTCGGTATCAGGAATAATGTGGGCTACCGTCAAGGGATAAAACAGCTCGCTACTCATCGCTAGATCGCCTTCAACAAATCAAAGGGCTCCAAACACGCTGCACAGCGATAGAGCGCCTTGCAAGCCGTCGAACCAAACTCACTCACTGCCTCAACATCAGCACTGCCACATTGCGGGCAGGTCGCCGTCCCGATCCCATCGAGAGGTGCCGCCACGCCGTAGCGCTGCAGTTTTTCTCTCGCGGCAGAGGTCAGCCAGGCCGTTGTCCATGCCGGACTCAAAGTCTTGACCACCCTCACATCGGGATAGCCTGCTTTAGCCAACGCCGAACGCGCATCCTCCTCCATGATCTGCAGTGCGGGACAACCAATGTAGGTCGGTGTCAGGGTCAATACCACGACACTATTTTCCAACTGTACGTCCTGAAGCACGCCGAGTTCGTAAAGCGATATCACCGGGATTTCGGGATCCATCACTTCGTCAAGCAGGCGCCAAAGTTCGGGCCACTCGCTCTGCGCGCGTCGCTGACGGCGCTGCATTTCTTCCTCAGGAAGCAGGGGAATAAGGTTGTCGTTCACGACAGAATCACTCGACCAGTCTCACCAGCGCAACCCAGGGTAGGCCCGCTGCATAAACTGTAATTCCGCGAGCAGGAACCCCAGATCGTCAGTGTGGATACCCCGACGCCCTCCTTCGACAGACCAATCGGTATTCGGCACCGTCAAGGTTGCTTCGGTCAGCACCTCAGAGACCGACTCAAACCATGGAGCACGCAAGACCTCGGTATCCACCGCGATGCCCGCTTCAATCAAGGTGGCGGTCAGGGCGTCGACTTCAAACATTTCGTTGGTATACCCCCACAACTCATCGACGGCCTTCTGGGCCCGCGCGTGACTCTCGTCAGTGCCATCGCCGAGACGCAGCATCCACTCCCTGCCCCTTCTGACATGGTAAGTCGCTTCCTTTTCGGCCTTGGCACCGATTCCCGACAATCGGCTGTCATCGCTATGTTTCAGCTTCCCCATGAACAACAGAGCCAAACTGTCGAATAAAAACTGGCGCACAATGGTGAAGGCAAAATCACCCCGAGGAAGCTCGCAAATGAGCAGGTTGCTGAATTCGCGCACATCGCGGGTATAGGCGAAAGTGTCCTCAGTGACGTCGCCTCCGCTCAGTTCGGCGGCGTACTGGTAAAACAAGCGCGCCCTCCCAACAAAATCAAGCGCCACATTGGTAAGCGCAATATCTTCCTCGAGAAACGGCGCCCGACTTGTCCACTCGGACAACCGGTGACCAAGAATAAGCGCATCGTCTCCCAGCCGAAGGCAATACGTTTTAACAGCCTCATTCATGCTCATAAACTGTCAATACCTTCAGGCAAGTCATACATTGCTGCATGCCGATAAGGCTTGTCGTCTAGCGGATCGTAGAAGCTATCGCAGTCTGACTCCTGGGATGCCGTGATGTCGCCGGCCGCGACTACCCACAGGCTGACACCCTCTCCACGGCGGGTATAAACATCACGGGCATATTCCAGCGCCTGTTCAGGATCATCGGCATGCAGGCTGCCGACATGCTTATGATCGAGCCCTCGGCGGGATCGCACGAACACTTCGTAAAGCTTCAGCTGGTCAGACATGAATTCAGACTCCTTCGGGCCTTATCAGGCTGCATCGTGACGCCGGGACCGACGCTTCTTGTCATAACACGCCATGGCCTCGCGCACCCAAGCGCCTTCGGCATGCGCCTCCACGTGATGGGCAAGCCGCTGCCGATTGCAGGGACCGTTACCGTTGATCACGCGCTCAAACTCGTCCCAATCGATATCACCAAAATCGTAGTGCTCGCGCTCTTCGTTCCAGACCAATGTCGGATCCGGTACTTTCAGACCGATCGCAAGCGCCTGCTGCACCGCTTGGTCAACATACTGCTGTCGGAGATCATCGTTGCTTCGACGCTTTATTTTCCACTTCATGGACTGCGCAGAATGTGCGGACTCGCCATCGTGGGGACCAAACATCATGAGCGAGGGCCACCACCACCGATCGAGAGCGTCCTGAGCCATCGCGCGCTGCTGCTCGTTACCTTGCATCAGCGTCATCATGATGTTGTAACCCTGACGCTGGTGAAAGCTTTCTTCCTTACAGATACGAACCATCGCCCGGGCATAGGGGCCGTAAGAAGTATTCTGTAACGACACCTGGTTGACGATCGCCGCACTGTCTACTAACCATCCAATGGCGCCCACGTCGGCCCAGGTTAACGAGGGATAATTGAAGATCGAGGCGTATTTGCTGGCCCCCGTATGTAGCCGATCAATTAATTCATCGCGGGTGATACCGAGGGTCTCGGCCGCAGCGTAGAGATAAAGCCCGTGACCCGCCTCATCCTGAACCTTGGCCAGAAGAATGGCCTTACGCTCGAGGGACGGCGCGCGGGTTATCCAATTGCCCTCGGGCTGCTCCCCAATGACCTCGGAGTGTGCGTGCTGCGAGATCTGGCGGATAAGCATTTGCCGATATTTTTCCGGCATCCAGTCCTTGGGTTCGATCTTCTGCTCCGCATCGACCCGCGCCTGAAACTTCTCTTCATTTGGCATGGCGACTACATTTTCTGACATGACACTCTCCGGCTGCCGGTTGGCTGTTTGTTAAATTCGTTCAATCACCAAGGCAATACCTTGGCCGACTCCGATACACATGGTGCAAAGCGCGTACTGCCCTTGACGCCTCACTAATTCGTACATGGCTGTGGTGACCAGTCGCGCGCCACTCATTCCCAGCGGATGGCCCAAACTAATAGCACCTCCATTCGGATTGACGTGCTCCGCGTCGTCGGGCAATCCCAGGCCTCGCAACACTGCCAAGCCCTGGGCAGCAAAGGCCTCATTCAATTCAATGACGTCCATTTGATCGATGGTCAAACCAGCCTGACGCAGTACTTTCTGAGCGGCCTCTACGGGGCCATAGCCCATAATGCGGGGTTCAATACCGGAAGTTGCCATCGCCAGCACCCGCGCCTTGGGGCTCAACGAGTGCTCAACGGCCGCCTGCTCGGATGCAATTAATAGCGCACAGGCGCCATCATTCACACTTGATGCGTTACCAGCCGTCACGGTGCCCCCCTCCCGAAAGGGTGTCGGCAACGTCGCCAGCTTCTCAAGCGTGGTGTCAGATCGCGGCCCCTCGTCCTCGGACACGCTAAGCGGCTCCCCTCGACGCTGCGGCACCTCCACAGCGACTAGTTCGGCATCAAAAATTCCATTGGCCTGTGCACGGAGGGCGCGCTGGTGGGACCGATAAGCAAATGCATCCTGATCCACGCGGCTGACGCCAAATTGTTCAGCGACATTTTCCGCGGTTTCGGGCATGGAGTCGGTTCCCCATTTTTTCTGGAAGGCTTTGTTAACAAAGCGCCAGCCGATGGTCGTATCGTAAGTTTGAATGGTGCGGTCGAATCCAGTCCCAGCTTTGCCAAACACAAAGGGGGCCCGACTCATCGACTCGACCCCCCCGGCAATCGCGCACTGAATTTCGCCGGACTTGATGGCTCTCGCCGCACTGCCCACCGCATCCATGCCCGAACCGCACAGACGATTCAGGGTGACGCCCGGCACTGACGTGGGAAGACCCGCCAGCAGGCTACTCATGCGGGCGATGTTGCGATTATCTTCGCCCGCCTGATTGGCACAGCCTAACCACACGTCATCCAATGCTGCCCAGTCAAACTGAGGACTGCGCGTGATCAAGGATCTCAAGGGTATGGCAGCCAAGTCATCGGTTCGAATGGAAGACAAACCACCGCCGTAACGCCCGATCGGGGTTCGCACGGCGTCACAAAGTAATGCTTGGTTCGTCACGAAGCACCCTCATCGCTTGCCACCAGCGCGCCGCCAATCGTCGCTGAGTTGCCTCTAAATTCGGCAACCACCTGTCCTAGCTGATTGACCACTTGTACATCGTACACGCCGGTTCGTTTCCCTTGATGGACGACCTCCGCGGTAGCGGTCAGAACATCTTCAAGCTTTGCTGACTTCAAAAAGTCGATGCGCGCACCCGCTGCAACCGTGACCTGGTTCCTGCTGTTACAGGCAAACGCAAAGGCGCTGTCTGCCAGGGTAAAGATGAACCCGCCATGACACAGACCGTGACCATTAACCATGTCCTGACGAACCGGCATGGAGATCACCGCTGCGCCAGCGGTTACCGATACCAAGGTCATGCCAAGACCCTGGGTCGCGTGGTCACCAGACCACATCGCATCCGCCGCCCGTTGCGCCAAGTTATCTGCAGATTCAGTCATCGGCCTTTGTACTCAGGTTTGCGCTTCTCGAGGAAAGCCTTAACGCCCTCGGCATAATCTTCGGTAAAACCGGCTGTGCGCATGAGCGACTTTTCGAGCTCGAGCTGCTCATCCAGTGAATGGGTCATCGATGCGGCAAAGGCTTGTTTGGTGAAGGCAAAGCCGCGTGTTGGTTGCGTCGCCAGATGAGTGGCAAGCTCCATAACGGTGCTCATAAGTTCGTCGTCATCGACGACTTCCCAGATCAACCCCCACTCCTTGGCTTGCTCGGCGGAAACTTTAGGCATCAGCATGGCCATACCTTTTGCCCGCGCCATACCCACCAAGCGCGGAAGGTGCCAGGTGCCCCCCGAGTCTGGAATCAAGCCGAGCATGGCGAAGGATTCCACGAACTTAGCCGAGCGTGCAGCAAACACGAGATCACAGGCGAGCGCGATGTTTGCTCCCGCACCCGCTGCGACGCCGTTCACCGCACAAATCACAGGCTTTTCCATCGACGTGATACGCCTGATCAGCGGGTTGTAGAACTTCTCGACCGAATCCCCGAGATCAATGCGCTCTCCCGGCGCGATATTGCGATCGTTCAAATCCTGACCGGCGCAAAATCCACGTCCCGCTCCGGTAATGACCACGGCGCGAATCGACTCGTCTTCCGCAGCAAGTGCAAGCGCCTCTGCGACTTCGACATGCATGTCAGCGGTGAAGCTGTTCAGGCTGTCGGGGCGATTGAGCGTCAGGCATGCGACCCCCTGTGCCACGTCGAAAAGAATGTGCTGGTAAGCCACTCCTATATCTCCCGTCGCTCGACGAGCGTCAATATGTCGTAGACGGCAACCGGCGCTCCCTCTTGGTTACTGACTTCCACCGCCCACACCACAACACCATTCGGTTTTTCGTCACCCCGCGGCGCCTTTTTAATTTTTCGCTTGACCGTCAGCTTGCACTGGATAGTGGTCCCCGCGGGCACCGGCTCGACGAACCGCAGCCCTTCCAGCCCGTAATTCGCGATCACAGGTCCCGGCGCGGGATCAACAAACATGCCGGCCGCCGCGGAAATAACAAAGTAACCATGTGCCACGCGCTGACCAAAAAATGAATCCTTGGCTGCGATCTCATCAAAGTGGGCATAGAAATGGTCGCCACTGATGCAGCCGAAGTTCACGATGTCGGCTTCAGTGACCGTGCGTCTGTGCGTGATCAGCGTCTCGCCGATCTGTAAATCCTCAAAGTATTTTTTGAAGGGATGAATTGGATCGCTTATTTCCTGTGCTCCCCGATGATATTCGCGGGTTATGGCGGTGAGTGTGGTGGGTGAACCTTGGATAGCCGTTCGCTGCATGTAGTGCTTTACCGCTCTAATGCCGCCAAGTTCTTCACCGCCGCCCGCTCTGCCGGGGCCACCATGAATGAGATTCGCCAGGGGCGAACCGTGTCCGGTCGACTCTTTCGCACAGTCTTTGTTCACGATTAGCATCCGCCCGTGCCAGGGGGCAGCACCCAAAATCAGCGTGCGCGCCTCCACATCGTCAGCGGTAAACACCGAGGCCACCAACGACCCCTTGCCCAAGCGGGCAATGTCTACCGCCTCACCGAGAGAGTGATAGGGCATAACCGTAGCAACGGGACCAAAGGCCTCAACGCTGTGCACCCGCGTCGCACTCAACGGCGAATCACACCGCAGCAACGTCGGCGGATAAAAGCACCCCGCGTTGGCCTCTAGTCCGGCGAGAGCCATCTCTCGCTCGCCACCGACAACCACCGACGCCTCTTCACAGAGCTCTAATACTCGCGCATGGACATCCTCTGCCTGCGCTTTGCTGACTAACGCACCTAGACGAACTTCTTCCAGCGAGGGATCCCCTGCCGTTATCTTGCCAAGCCGCTGGCCCACTGCATCGACCACCGCATCCATCAACTCAGCCGGAACGATGACTCGGCGTATTGCCGTACATTTCTGCCCGGCCTTGGACGTCATTTCACGCACAACTTCCTTGACGAAGAGTTCAAACTCGTCATCAGTCGGCTGTACCGACTGACCCAGAATGGCGCAGTTAAGTGAATCCGCCTCCATGGTGAACGGAATACTGTTGGCCAACAGGTTAGGATGATTCTTCAGCGCTTGCCCGGTCGTAGCTGACCCGGTAAAAGTGACCACATCCTGCTCGTTCAAATGATCCAACAAATCATCGATGCTGCCGCAAACAAGTTGGATCGCACCCTCCGGCAACAAGCCGATATTAATTATTTCCTCGACGACAGCCTTGGTCAGGTAGGCGGTTGGTGTAGCGGGCTTAATAATGACCGGCACCCCAGCAGCCAAGCTCGGCGCCACTTTTTCCAGCATGCCCCACACCGGGAAGTTGTAGGCATTGATGTGGACAGCAACGCCAGGTTTTGACGTGAGAATGTGACGCCCCACAAACGTGCCATTACGCGAGAGCCCCTCCATTTCGCCCTCAAGGAGGACCGTATCGTTTGGAAACTCGCGCGTCACAAGACTGGCATAACTGAACACCGTGCCAATACCACCCTCGATGTCAGGCCAGGCGTCGGCGCGGGTCGTCCCGGTCTTGAAGGACAACGTGTAGAAGTCTTCCTTTTTGGCCATGAGCAGCTTAGCGGTTTCCTTCAGCGCTATCGCCCGTTCGTGGAAGGTCATGGCCCGCAGCGCGACACCTCCGACCCGACGGCCGTATTCGACTACCTCGCGCATGTCGATGCCGCTCGAATCCACGTGGCACACGGGTTCACCACGGACAGCATCCACAACCGGCCTGCCCTCTCCAGACCCTGTAACCCACTTTCCTTGGACATAGCTTTCAAGCTTCATGACTGGGGCGGCTCCCTTCCAGCTTCACGTTCAAAATGATACATAAATTATTCAAAATTAGGAAGACCTGTAATATATTATTGGCCTGTCTCAAGCGGTAATCTGGCAGCCAGCTGGCCACCCCGCATCGCACGACATTGGAGATACTCATGGATAAGTACATAGCGCCTCTGAACAGCCTGCCGGGGGTCTGTCACCCCTTGAGAATCCTGCTCACGATGTTGGTCGGACTCTGGCTGACGGGTTGCTCGAAACCAGAGCCTGCCGCACCCGTCGATGACGAAGCGCGAGTTGCGGAGGAGTCGGTTGAACTGATTCATCAAAGCCCCATGAGCATCAACACCACGCCCCATCGCGCTTTCATCACGCAAGCCGAGTTGCCGCCGCTTGAGCAAGGTCCACTCAACGGCGTGCGCATCGGCGTTAAAGACAACATCCATGTCGCTGGTCTACCCAATACCGCGGGCACACCCTCTTTTGATGCTCTCGAACCGGCGGAGGACGCCCTGCTCGTTAAACGACTGAGGGAGGCTGGCGGCATTATCGCCGGCAAAAATAATCTCCATGAACTCGCCTATGGCATCACCAGTGCCAATGGCGCCTATGGCATCGTGCAAAATGCCACCGACCCCTCGCTGTTGGCGGGTGGCAGCAGCGGCGGGACGGCTGTGGCGGTTGCCCTCGGGCTGGTCGATATGGGTATTGGAACGGATACGGGAGGATCGGTCCGCATACCTGCCGCATTAAACGGGATCGTAGGCTTTAGACCCACGACCGGGCGCTACCCCAACGACGGCATGACGCTTATCTCAGGCACGCGTGATACCGCCGGCCCCATCACTGCTGACGTCTCAGATGCAGCCGTGCTGGATGCGGTGCTATCCGGCGCCCTCCCCACTGAGCTGCCAGCGGTAACCCTCAAGGGTGTGCGACTAGGGGTCCCCCGCGGCTACTTTTATGACAACCTGAGTCCCCGCGTGTCCGCTGCCATGAACCACTCCCTCGAGGTCCTCCAAGCCGCCGGGGTCGAGCTTGTCGAAGCCGATATCGAGAATCTGGGTGCGCTAAACGCTGCCGTGGGCTTTCCCGTGGTGCTGTACGAAACCAATCTACTGCTCCGGGAGTACCTGCTGACCCACCGTCCCGATCTCAGTATTGAAGACTTTCTCGATAGCATTGCCAGCCCGGACGTAAAAGCTGTTGTCGGAGACGCACTCGCCGGAGTTATCGATGAGGCGACCTACCAAGCAGCGGTAACCGAGCACCGGGCGGCCCTGCAAGCGGCTTACCAGGACTATTTTGAAGGCCACGCAGTATCCGCCGTGATATTCCCGACAACGCCGATCGAAGCCCAGCCCATTGCAACCAGTCTCGAGATGGTCACCCTTAATGGGGCAAGCGCGCCGACCTTTATGACCTATATCCGCAACACAGATCCGGGTTCCAATGCAGGCATCCCCGGCATAAGCCTCCCCGCGCTTGTTACCGAACCCGGCCCACCGGTGGGATTGGAACTCGATGGTCCCCGGGGCAGCGACCGGGACCTGTTAGCTTTGGCTCTGGCGGTTGAGGCGCTATTCATCTCCGCTCAGAATCCTTGAACTTCCATGGAATTCCATCTCAATGGATTTCGTCCCGGCGACCCCCGGGACCACCGGCGACGCGCCTCTGCACCTGCTCCACAGCCACTGCCGAGCACGACTGATGTCCTGATCGTAGGCTGCGGGCCCGCGGGCTTAATGCTCGCCACTCAGCTCGCCAAAATTGGCGATATCTCGGTAGTGATTATCGACGAGAAGACCGGCCCTATCGAACTCGGCCAAGCAGACGGTATCTCAGGTCGATCACTCGAGATATTTCAAGCCCTGGGATTTGAAGAGCGCGTTCTGAAAGAAGCGTATTTTCTACAGGCGATTACCTTTTGGAACAGCGATCCTGATGCGCCCGAGGCGCTTGTTCGCCGCTACAAAAAGCCCGATGGCCGGACCATCTATTCGCAATTTCCTCACGTGGTGTTAAATCAAGCACGTGTACATGACTTTCTCCTAGAGAGTATGGCGCGCTCGCCGAGCGAGCTCACGCCCCACTACGGCGTAAAGCTAGTAGACCTGCAGATACAAACCGGCAATGCACAGGCCAGTCACCCGGTCCTTGCAACCGTCAGCGCCCAGATACCGGGAGCGGATAAAGGAAGTGACACGGTATCAAGTATCCAAGCCAAGTATGTCGTGGGTTGCGATGGCGCCAGAAGCACGGTCAGACAGCATCTGGGCATCGCGCTCGAGGGTGAGGCCGCCAACAGTTCTTGGGGGGTCATGGACGTGCTGGCGTTGACTGATTTTCCCGATGTGAGAATGAAATCTATTATTCAATCCAGCCACCACGGCAATATCATGATCATTCCTCGCGAGGGAGGCCATCTGCTTCGCATTTATGTGGAACTCGCCAAACTCAAAGAAGGCGCCCGCCTCTCTCGAGACAACGTGAGCGTTGAGCAACTGATCGACAATATCAAAAAGATTCTTTTTCCGTTCACGTTTGACGTTAAGGAAATCGTCTGGTGGTCGGTCTATGAGGTCGGCCAGCGACTTGCACGCCACTTTGACTCTCGGCACCTGTCATCCGAAGAAGCCGATCATCCGCACGGTTTCATCGCGGGTGATGCCTGTCACACGCACAGCCCCAAAGCGGGCCAAGGAATGAATATTTCCATGCACGATGCCTTTAATCTGGGCTGGAAGTTGGCTGCAGTGCTGCAGGGTAGGAGCCCCCCAGCGATCTTGCACACCTACACGGAGGAGCGTCGCCGAATCGCCCAAGAGCTCATCGATTTCGATCGGGAACTCGCCGAACTCTTTTCTGCCTCAACAGGCGAACAGACTTCGGATGATGCCGGGTCTCCGCTTCAGAAGGCGCTGCTTCGGGCCGATGGTTACGTGTCAGGCACCCTCAACACCTATGGGACTTCGCTGTTAACAAGCCAGCCCACCATGGACAACCCCCCAATCAACTTACAGATTGGGAAACGCCTGTCTTCGCTGGTGTTGGCCAGACTCGCGGATGCACGCCCCATGCATCTGAGTGAAGCGCTGACAGCTGACGGGCGCTGGCGACTCATTTTGTTCAGCGATGACGCCTCGCCAGCACAACCCACATCGCGTCTACGGGCCCTCGCCAGCTGGCTTGCTGACAATGAAGCGTCACCACTCATTCGCACACAAAAGCCCGGGAAAAATATAGATGCGGTGATTGAGGTTCTTACGGTGCTACAAGCCGGCTATGAAACCTTGGAATTTAAAGACTTCCCTGACCTGCTGTGGCCCAGCAGAGGCACCCTTAAGCTTCGGGATTACAACAAACTATTTTGTCCTCAATCGGATGCCTTGCACCCCTTTGATCGCTTCCGCATCGATCGTTCCCTCGGGTGCGCTGTCATTGTGCGTCCAGACCAGCACGTTGCCGCCTGTTTCGCACTAGACGATACCGCGGCAATTCAGGCATTTTTCGATCGCTGCCTGCTCTATCGCTCGTAGCACACGGGATTGCATCCTTGCGCAATTATGTAGGACTTGCTCAGCGAAGCACTACTGTTTCCCGGCTTACCGCTGAGGCCTCAACGTCGGTGCGCGTAAATGGCACCGGCTTGTAACCAAATTGCGCATACAGCTTAAGCTGATCGTCGTAGTGAGCTCCTGGCTCACCCGACGCCATGCGGTGACCACCCTGCCCCCCCGGTATGACATCGCGAGCCTCAATCCCCTCGCCCGTTGCGACGAACACGTTGTTCTCACTTCCTCGATTTTGGTACCCAGGCAAGCTAAGCACATTGTCACTATCTGCCTGCGGTACACCGCGAAAGTTGTATGGCGGCCATTCCATGGGTGCTGCAGCAAGACGCCATGCCTGCATCTCTGAGCCCTGCTCTTGTGACAGCTTCTGCATTGCCCCACGCAGACTTCGCAATACGACCGTCTCGACGGGCTCGCCGTTGAGTAGATCAAATGCCGGCTCCTTGCCCGCGGTTACTTCGTCAAGCCAATGCACCAAAGCTCGCATCGCCACTGACGTTCCCCAGGAAGCCCCAAGCGGCTGATTGGGATAACCTGTTGCCGCAAACCGGTAGTACTGGTCCTCGCCTACATCATCCAGAAAAACCTGACGCTGCAGTTGCTCGACAAACGCCTCCATCAGGGTGGGTGCTGGACCGTAAAACCCTTTCTCGTCGACGCGCCAGCTCTTGTCCCAATCTGCCAGCAACGCGACGGCGGCCACTTCATCGCTGGATGCCTCGAGGACTGCAGATTGCAGCAAAGGCATCAAATAACGGTGGTTAACATCCTCAAAACTGCTGCGCTCATTAATGGCAACGACATCAGCAACCGTGGCACCGCGCTCGGCCTCAACCTGATCCATAAGAATGTGCACGCGGTCGGCACGAGACCAGGTATATGACCATAGATCCGAACTTATCCACTCGGGCGCAGGTCGATTGTTCCAATTGATGATATGGCCGGTGCTTGGGTTACGTACTTTCGGATTGTCGTCGTAGGGTCGCATTCCCTGCCAATCCACCGAGCCATCGCCCAATGCCGGAAGCCGCGGGTCGTGACCCGCAGCGCGGCGGGGATAATGTCCGCTATGAACATAGCCCAAGCGGCCATCACGATCCATGGTATACATGTTGATATTGGTGGTTTTTCCCTCCAATCGACGCTCTGCAGCCTCCAGTGTGCGTTCTGTCGCGAGCCATACCCAAGTCATCAGATCCTGCACCGCCTTGCCTTCCCAAGCGCGAGCTCGCGCCACGGCCAGCCCCGTTGCTGGATCATGGGCAAGCACCATGCCTTGCTTCGCCCGTCTCGCCGTCACCAACACGTCCTCCTCGCCGCGCACGAGGATCCGCTCTGGCCAAGCGTCAAATGCCACCCACTCACCATCGTGCCAATACTGCTCAGGATTTTCCGGATTGAGTGTTAACCAAAATTCATCGGTTTGGTCTGAAATTCCTGCGGTACTGCCCCAAGCCAAAAAGTCATTATGCGCAAACAATAACGACGGCAGGGCGAGTAGCGTATTACCCACCACATCGAAATCGCCGCCATGTAAACCTATGCCATACACATAGCTGGGTGTTGCGAAGCCGAATTGAGGTCCATTGAGTAGCATGCCGGCAGCATCGGAGACCTCGGACACGGCCCAGTAATTACTGGCCGGGGAGAATTCTGCATGGGACAAATAACCGCTTTCTGCTACACGTGTTTTGAACCGGTCAGCCCCATCCCCACCCCGGCTCAGTCCTGCATAGCGGCCCGCAGAGTCTGTGACGGTCCTAGCCAAAGGGGGCAACTCGCGCGTCTCCGTGAGATAGGTCGGTCGAATTAATTGTTGGTGATTAATAGCGCCGGATCGTGGAATTGTCGTCGGCGAGTCATCATCCGTGAGCCATTTGATGGTGTTGAACAATGCCCATCCGCTCTGCTTACCATGCTTAAGCTCCATTGCCCGCAAAAACTCAAGATTGTCGCGCTCGCTGTTGAAGTCGGCGTAACGATGGGCAATGGACCCCACAAACATTGTCGCCACGTCATAGGCGGTCCATTCGCTAGGCATAAAATCGAAGTCAGCAAATGGCTTAGGTAGTAGTTCCATTTGTCGACCAGAAACCCGTTCGATCCACTCGTTCATACCGTCGGCGTAGCCTTGGAGGATATCGAGATCACGCTGCGCCAGCTGCTCAACCTGACGTCGCACGATCGGGTGGTTGTATTCCGTGCGGAGCTTCTTATCGAGAGTCACGTAGTCTGGGCCCAGCACCTCAGCAACCCGCCCCTGTGCCGTGCGCTTGAGCATCTCCATCTGAAATAAACGATCTTGGGCGACGGCATAACCAAAACCAAAGTAGACGCCATAATTCGACTCGGCGAAAACTTGGGGTGTCCCGTAGGCATCGCGATAAATGGTAACTGCATTGGCAGGCGCATCGGCATCACCGCCGGCAAGACGCCGCTCGACGCTATGATCCCGATCACACCCGACGAGCGTCAGAGCAATGACCACCAGCACAGCAGCACTCATGGTTGGCCTGATGATTGGTTTAAGGCCAGGCATTCATATCTCCCTCATAGACGCAGACAAACATTGCCCTACCAACACGCCCAAGTCGATACCAAGATTAAAAAAGGGGCTATGAAAATAGCCCCTGAACAAGCGAGTTGCCATCCTCACATCTGGTAGCGCACAGAGACTCCCCAAAGCTCAGGAGCCCCCCATACGCCAATGACACCGGGACCGATGGTATAGCTATGAGATACCCATTGTTCATCGGTAATGTTCTTACCCCAGAGAGCCAGCTGCCAAGACTCATTGGCAGAGGTCCAGGAAAGTCTCATGTCGATCAAATCAAATTCGTCGATTTTCGTATTCTGATTGATGTAGTCATTGATTTGCTCATCGGTGTGATAGTAGTCAGCTCGAAGACTGACCACGCTTCCCCCTGGCAGGGGAAAATCAACCACACCTCCCAATGAATATTTATTCTCAGGAGCCTG
>CBFHQV010000047.1:0-299 GCA_965658055.1 Luminiphilus sp.
TGGACAAGTCGTAACCCGCAAAAGAAGTCCCCCATACCCCCTCCACCCAAAGCAGGGGCAACAGAACCAACAATCGCGCAACGATCCTCATACCCATTTTGTACCTAATAATCAGATTTCAGTCAAAAGGTACCCTCCCGCCACCAGCCACGGGTATTGCGCAGGCGTTTGGTTTCACTAGTTACAGAATTTTGATGATCCAATGCTACTGAGTAGCCTGATACAGAAGCCAGATGGGTAGGCCAGTAGCTGTCTCTTCTGGGGTAATCGGATCAGTCGCCGCAGAGGCTGAGCTTGTT
>CBFHQV010000047.1:309-17729 GCA_965658055.1 Luminiphilus sp.
TGCCGCCGTTATCACTAACGGAGACAGTAAGGATGATCTTGCCGTCCTCGTAGTCAGTTGAGGTAATCTTTGGAACGGCAGGCGCGGCTGGAGGTTCATTAGTAGTTATAACCAAAGTATTCGATGACGAGCTATCGCCTATCACAGATGTGGCAGTCGCCTCACAAGAAAATCTTGTTGATGCAGGTAAGCCAGTTATCACGGCTGGTGAACTAGTGACCGTGGTTCTCCAAACTCTCGAATTATCGTAAAGCGCCTCGTGTAAATGCATCACATTCGAAACCGCTTGTGCTGCATGGGCCTCATCAGATTCGCCGATAGCTACACCTACAGGGAGGCCAAGGTATGTCTTATTGGGATTCGAAAGATACGGTGCATAGTTATTGGTGTATGACATCACAGTCCCGAAAGTGGAGTTTTTGTAACCTCGAGCGTAAGAGTAGTAACCGCGAAAATCAGGGCTTGTGCTGATATCGTGCCCCAATCCAAGGTTGTGTCCCATTTCGTGCGCAACCACATTGCTTCCGCAAGCGGTTCCATTGGGAAGCTCCAAGGCATTAACGCTATAAGTTAGTTTGTCGAGGACGATGGAGAAATCAGCAGCGGACTGAGGCACCCATGCCTTTCCGCAAGTGCCAAAGATTTCCCCGTAACGAACTAATTGAACGATTAAATCTGCACCGATCTCGTCTCGCCAAGCTTTCACATTCAAATTATGCGGACTGTTGTTGGTTACCTCGCAAGCTATGGAGCCACACGATATTTCGTTGAGCGTTAGTTCCATCGCGCCCGTGCTTGTGTACGGGTTGTGATTTCGAATCCCAGCAATTTGGAAGACGATATCTACGTCGGAATTCTGATAAGCCTCGTTGGCATAGGCTATCGCTAACTCTGCTTGCGCAATCTCATCGTATGCATCTTTAATTGCATTGTCGTATTGAACACCTACTGAAATCACGGTGGGACTATTTGGGGGCGTGCCGAAAGACTGGGGGGCAGCAGTATCATTTACCGACAATTGCGGGAATCTCATATCATCTGCAAACGGGGTGGCAGCAATCTCCCCGGCGCTCCTCGTAAATAAGACAGTTTTACCTTCAAAAATTTGCGAGACAAAATGGTCTCCGTCAGTTGACAGGCTAGACGCGAAGTCTCCGTCTGGTGTGATGACTGCGATCAACTCACTCGGGCCATTTTTAGCTTTAATAAGCCGGTTTCCATAAGCAGTGACACTCACGTCGGTAATTCCGAGTTCAACGGGATCGCCGTATGGTGCAGTAAAAATCAGCGTGTCACTCACCCTTGCGCTTGAGAGAGCTGGGTTGGGCCGGTAGATGCGCCCGTGGGGAAGCGACGTTCCTTGTGCATCTGATCTATAACTTGTTTCAGCTGTTAACTGCCCGAGGGAGAATTTCCGTGGTAAATGGTTCTCTCGGGAGACGCTGGATGACCCAGCAGGCCCGTCCTCTTCGCATGTGACAGTAAAGCTATCAATCTCTGGTGCAGCGCCCGTATCGTTCTCGCTGATCGCAAATGTCGCTGAAGAGTCAGTTGTTGACAGCAGGGAAAGGCTTGGAGCGGCGGGAGGAGACCCGCTTATCGTTGCGGTCAACTCGTAACTCGAGCCGTTATTACTTCCATACCCATCATAAATCTTGACGTAGTGGTACCCAGCATAGTTAAAACCTACTGAGATTATCTGGCTTCCGCTTACGTTTTGGTCTACGGCCACTAACTCCCCTGCGGCGTTCTCAACCCGGAGGTCATAAAAAGTATAATTTGCGAAGGTGAACTGCAGGGTGCCGCTGGTTCCATGTTCTATCTTGTACCAATCTTCGTCTGTTGCGTTATATAAATGGCCCTTGAGCGTTTGCGAGTTAGTTAGTTCGTTAGCCTGCGCCTTCGTGTTATTTCGCTCTACTTCTGCAGACACTTCTTCGGAGTTAAATTGCACGGTGAGACTGTACTGCCCTGTGAACTGGTAATCTTGATAAACCGCTATCCAGTGATAGTCTGACTCCGTGACGCCGATAGGTGTCTGCTGAGAGCCGGAAACATTTGGATTCCGGGCCACTAACTCCCCGGCGGGGTTATAAACGTTAACGTCTACAAAGATAGAACTTTCAAAAGTGAGTGTGAGGGTGCCCTCAGAGTCGTGATAAACGTAATACCAATCAACGTCAGAAGTAGTGGGTAGGTTTCCTACCATAGTCTCACCGAGAGCCAGCGCGTTGGCTTGTGAGCTCGTATTATTTGGCTCGATTTCAGTTGCGGCGTCCGCATTCAGGGACGCCAAAGCCGCCAGCGAAAGCAGGGGCAACAGAAACAATAATCGCTCAACGATCCTCATGTCTATTTTTTACCCTATAAAGCGATTGCATTCAAAAGGTACTGTCCCACTTCCAGCCACGGGTATTACGCAGGTATTCGCTCTCGCTAGGGCTGGAATTTTGAAGACCCACATCCTAGCAACGCCCTATGGATCGTTCTACGCCGGTAATCGGAACGATCCCGCCACTTTTCCCGCTGGCCCAAGGCCGACATCCCGAACAGCCTCTCCATGGCTAACGGATCGTTGCCCGTCCAATACGCAAGGTGATTCATTAATGCCAAGTCTGCCGCGGAATGGTCTGTGACACCTTCTCCAGACCACAGCCTGAGTATTTTTCCCGCCTGAGAACTGGACATCATCTTCTCCCAGATTTGCTCATCTGAAATCGTTGACTCAGTCGCAACGTAACGCGCCTGATGCCCTTGAGGGAAATTCCTGCAGAGCCGATCAATATCAACCTGATTGCCCCATAGCTCACTACAGTCACCCACCGTATGCCCCGTCACCGTGAAGTAGCGATCGCGGTCATACACCTCAATCTCTTTGATCTTGGAGTTCTGAGGCTTGAACCGACACTCCACAACGGGTTTTCTACCGATTACCACCGTATGAAGCCCGTTACCGCTGGGACTGCGTTCAGTCCAACCCCTGACCTCAAAATCGCCCAGATCAGAAGGCTCAAGTCGGTCACCAGCACTGTCATAGTCCACAAACACCAACCCATCGCCCGCAAGGCAGAAACCTAGACCGCTGAATCTGCCCGACTGGTAGGCATCCCATACGCTCTCAAAGTCCGTCCAGTGGTCAGGGTTATTGACCGCGGCAAATTGCTTGTTTGGCCGCACCGGTACCTTCGCGCGCCTATTGCCCTGCGTCTGTGATTGCCAAAGCACCCAGCGGTCATGATGTTGTAGTTCCTGCGGTATCCCCTCGCGCAAAACAGCCAGAGTCGTCATTCGCGAACCTGTTTGGCCGCTTTGAACGGAATGGCCTCTTCCACTGTGGATACACCTTCTGGGTTATTGGTTAATGGTTTCTGGTTAGTGGCTAATGGATGGTTCATCGTTTGTTCATCATTCGCTGAACGGATGTTCCTTCGTGCCTTACCGCTAGCAACACCAGCCGCTCTGGCCTTTTCGCTAGTCGCCAATGCTTTTGCATAGGACTCTTTCACCGTTACCCAGTGGATTACGTCACCGTCTAAGTCATAGTCAGTGGTGTTTTCGAGCATCGACGCCGCCTCCTGCTCTGTGCATCCGATAGCGTTCGCCAAACCCTCTGGGGTAGCGGGCAAACCTTCACATCCTTGCTTCCAATAAAGATCAATCGCATTCAGCAATACACCCTCATCAGCAAACGAACAGCCCTTGCGACGGGTCATTGCCGCCCAGTCGTTCATGTGATGCTTGCGGAAGAAGTTGATCCCCTTTTGTCGTTCAGTCATCTGACAGCCCTCCACCTACCTCTGGAATCAAGCTCCAGACCCACCGAGGGAAGGCTTTCAGCGCATTTACGGCTCTCGGAATACTCACCCACTCGGTGAAGGTCAAAAGCCCGCTCAGACGAAAAAATGCGGTGGCAGGCAGGGCAACCGCACTCACTATTGCCCCGCAGTTGATAACTGGGGATTGTGGCCTCGATTTGCTGACACGGCACAGTTTGGTGTAAGGAGGGGCCGTCAAAAGACAGCATTTGTCTACACTCCAACGAGGAGCCTAGCAAGGAAGTACAAACGGAGCGGCGAACTACATTATTCATTGGTCTGCCCCTCGTTCTCCAGCGCCACGTCAATGTCAATAAGAACCCGATTGGACTCTCTGATCACACCTCGCTGAGTGCCTTTGTAAACGCGGTTATGGATCGCTTTCGGGGAAAGGCCAACTAGCTCTGCATATTGGTGCTGGCTGAGAAAGCGCGGAACATTAGGGTACTTTTGAGAAAATAATTTCATTGATTATGCCTCTGCGACCGGCCTACAATCGCAGGACGGTGATTTAGTTTTGCTACTGCTCATCGAGGTCGGGGTAGTTGCAGCTACCCTTGACCGACCCTTAATCTAATTATCCCACCCCAAACTACTGAATGCACGTACAGCACTCCAAGAGAATGCTGTGCATATCCTGTGCGTATCTTAGTAAGCGAATCTTCACTGCTGATTCGACTTCTATAACCTCGACTATGTGCACCCTGAGTTTCTGTACACAGCCTCTATCGCAAGGAGTGCTTTCTTGAGCACAAAACTTTCGGGGCGCCCCTGATAGCTCGAGGTTTGGTCGCTCCGACCTGACTTATGGTTCATTAGCCACGAAATCGTATTTTGCTGAACACCTGCTATACGCGCGGCGTTAGCAAAAGTTCGTCTTAGATCATGTGGAGTGGCGCGAATCTCTGTTTCAGCCAACAGGTGCTTGGTGAGCGGCTTGAAACAACTGATGTGCGAGTAATCAAAAAAACACGCTGCGATGGCGTCAGTCATAGGTAGACGCAAATTGGAGTGGTTTTTTGTATTTTCGACTACCAACTCGTCCCCCTGAACAAACGCCCGCTTCGTTTCAGATTTGCGCATTCCCGTCAGCAGAGCAAATCTTAGCCAGCTACCCCAGTGGTCAGGCAAAGCCGCCTCCCACACAATCGGTAGTTGCTCCATGCTGACCTTGGTCTCGCGAGGGGGCTCATAAGCCCACAAGCCCTTGACGCTCTCTGTAGGCCAATCAGGGAAATCTGAATCATCTGCATGCATTGTTTTCATAATACTCCGCAAAAGCTTGAGGGCGGAGTTGGCACCGGCGTTGCCGTGTTTAGTCGCCAAATTTTTGTGGAGGTTCCTGATTTCCGTACCTTTACTCAATACTCGGTCGTCAGTCTCTGCAACCAAGTACCGAAGACTCCGCAAGTAATTTCGTTCTGTATTGGGAGCGAGTCGCTTAGATTCAATGACAACCTCCCCAGCGGCACGTAGCGATGTGCGTAGTTTGGACACTCTCCTTTTTTCAGGAGTTGCTTCTTCTTTTTTGAGGCGCACCGCTCGTTTTAGCGCAGGGAGATTCGGCAAATTTAAAGGATCCAGCGGGATACTTACCCTCACCTGCCTTTGATCAATATCACGCTTCAGAACCGACAGCGATATAGAAGATGGGCCAACTCTGAGGTAACAACCTGACAGATCAGTACGGTATTCCTCTCGAGTTTTTGGGGGGTGCGCTGCAAATTTCTGCAAGACACCTTTGGTTAACTTAATCTTTTTCATAACTCGGCTCCCACTGGGTAACATTTGGGTAACAGAATTACGAAGAAACCAAAGGAATACAAGGGATACAGCGGGCATAAAAAAACGGCCCGCTGAGGGCCGTTTCATATCTCTATTCAGATAAATAATTGATTTAAAAGGATTTAATTGGTCGGGACGGCAGGATTTGAACCTGCGACCACCACACCCCCAGTGTGGTGCGCTACCAGGCTGCGCTACGCCCCGAAGGTGGCGGATTATACACAGCTACGGCGTAGCTGCGAAGTGCCCTATTCCCCAATCGCTAAAAGCGCCTGCGCTTTGGTCAAGTCCACGATGCACTCCCTGGCCATGGTCTGCACCTCGGCCGGAGTCAGGGCCTCTTGCTCATCGCTCATACGCTGACGAGCACCGCCAATGGTATAGCCCTGCTCGTAGAGCAAGCTGCGGATCGTTCGGATCATCTCCACATCTTCGCGCTGATAGTAGCGCCGGTTGCCTCGGCGCTTCACTGGCTTAAGCTGCGGAAATTCCTGCTCCCAGTACCTTAATACATGGGGCTTCACCGCGCAGAGATCGCTGACCTCACCAATAGTGAACTCGCGCTTGCTGGGAATCGGTGGGAGTTCGCTGTTGTGCGTGGGTTCAAGCATCATCAAAACGTTCCAACGTGTCGACCTGCTCCACACGCGCCTTCAGCTTTTGTCCAGGCCTAAACGTCACAACGCGGCGGGCCGAGATGGGAATCTCTTCGCCGGTCTTGGGGTTTCTTCCTGGTCGCTGTCGCTTGTCGCGAAGATCGAAATTGCCAAAACCTGACAGCTTCACCTGCTCGTTATTCTCGAGGCAAACGCGAATCTCTTCGAAGAACTGCTCAACGATTTCTTTGGCTTCTCGCTTGTTCAATCCGAGCTCTTCAAAGAGCTTGTCAGCCATTTCGGATTTGGTGAGAGCAGACATGGTCTTAATTAATTCCTTAACGCAGCGCCGAATTTTTTCTTTAGGGAATCAACGACTTGCGTCATCAGCCGGGTAATCTCAGTGTCATCAAGAGTGCGTGAGTTATCACGGAATGTCAAACCAAGGGCGAGACTTTTTTGATCCGGCTCAACCCCTTTCCCCTGATAGACATCGAACAACCGTAAGTCTACGAGGCAGGCGCCAGCAACCGCTCGCACATCACTCATGATGGCGTCGGCACTTTGCTCAGAATTCACAACGACAGCAATATCTCGCCGGGTTTCTGGAAACTTTGAAATGTCCCGATAGCTCGGCACCTGGCCCGCGAGCACATCCGCCAACACCAACTCTGCAAGAAAGGTGTCAGCGGGCACGTCGAGCTGGCGCGCTGCCTTGGGGTGAATGCGCCCAATGATCCCGACAACCTCCTCATCGACCAGCACCTCTGCGGTCTGACCGTCGTGCAGGCCGGGCCGCTGCACAGCTCGAAAACTGATGCTCTTGAAAGGACTGGCAAGAAGCTGCTCCACCTCGCCCTTGAGGTCAAAGAAATCTAGCCGCTCACCCGCCTCGGTCCAGTTCTCCCCATCACGGGTACCGGTGATCGCAAGTCCCAACACTGGCTGCTCTGTGTATGGCGCACCCAAGAAAAATCTGGACCCGGTTTCAAATAACCTAACCCGACTGTTCTGTCGCTTGACATTGTGCGCCAGCGCCGAAGCCAATCCGGGCATCAGGGTCGATCGCATCATCGAAAGGTCTGCTGATATCGGATTCTTCACCGCCACTGATTCCTCAGGATCAGCCCCAAAAAGAGACTGCAGCTCGGGAGAGATGAAGCTGAAAGTAATCGCTTCCTGAAATCCTCTCCCGACCAGTCGCTGACGCAGGTGGCGCTTGCTGAGCAGCCCCTCATCAGGCAGCTTGCTGACCAGATCTGCGTGGATTTGGCTCACCGGGAGGTTGTTATATCCGTGAACCCGAGCGAGCTCCTCGATCAAGTCCACTTCCTGGGCCATATCAAAGCGCCAGCTGGGGGTCCGGCAAGACCAGACTCCCTCACTCGTGCTGCCTACCGAGAAACCGAGCCCCGTAAGGATACGCTCGATCTCGGCAGGCGCCATGTCAAAGCCGAGCACACGCTTTATCCGGGCTGCCCGGAGCGTCAGCTCGGGAATAGCGGGTAAATCCTGCTCAGAAACCACCTCAACGACCGGCCCACATTGACCACCAACCACCTCGAGTAACAACTGCGAGGCCCGCTCCATGGCGCGCCGTTGCAACTGCCAGTCCACGCCACGCTCATAGCGATGAGAGGCATCGGTGTGCAGACCATAGTTTCTGGCGCGACCCGCTATTTTCTCGGGCGCAAAAAAGGCGCTCTCCAAAAAGATATGCTGCGTCTTGTCACTCACCCCGCTGTTGTCGCCGCCCATGATGCCCGCGAGTGCTAGGGGGCGCTCGTGGTCAGCTATCACAAGAGTTCCCTCAGTGAGCTCGACGTCTGAGCCGTCCAACAAGACCATTTTTTCATAGGGATGAGCATCGCGAACAACAATGCCGCCATCCAAGGTATCAAGATCAAAGGCATGCAGAGGCTGCCCCAACTCGAGCATGACGTAATTGGTAACATCAACCACCGGATCGATTGAGCGGATGCCAGCGCGCCGCAATCGCTCGACAATGTAAAGCGGCGAACTCTTGGTGAGATCCACATTCTCTATCACGCGTCCCAGATAGCGTGGGCACTTGTCGGTCGCCTTTATCTCGACGGGGAACCTCCGATCGCTAGTTACGTCAGCAGGCGCCTCCGTGGGCTCGCACAAAGAAATACCATTCAGCGCGGCTAGGTCCCGTGCCACACCTATTACCCCCAGACAATCCGCCCGATTAGGCGTCAGCCCGAGTTCGAGCGTGGTGTCGTTCAAAGCGAGATAATCTCTCAGGTCGGTGCCGACCGGCGCATCCGGCGACAACTCCATCAATCCGCTGTTTTCATCCGAGATCGTGAGTTCCGCTTCTGCGCAAAGCATGCCCTGGCTCTCGACGCCTCGAAGCTTCGCTTTTTTAATCTTGAAATTGCCGGGTAATACTGCACCCACCGTTGCGAGAGGCGCCTTCAAGCCCACCCGAGCATTGGGTGCACCACAGACGATTTGCACCGTGCCATCGCCGGTGTCTACCGTGCATACCCGCAGTTTATCGGCGTCGGGATGTTGCTCGGCCTCAATGATCTCGGCAACCACAACACCGCTAAAGTCACCCGCCACCGGCGTCACGGCATCGACCTCAAGACCGGACATGGTGAGTTGCGCCGCGAGCTCTTCGGTGGTCAGTTTTGGGTTGACCCATTCGCGCAACCAATGTTCAGAGATGATCATGACTTTCTACCCTCACTGAAATTGGCGCAAGAAACGCAAATCATTATCGAAATTCAGGCGCAGATCGCCAATGCCGTAGCGAAGCATAGCCAGTCGTTCGACCCCAAGCCCGAAAGCAAACCCAGTAAAGCGTTCGGTATCGATGCCTGTCATCTCAAACACGCGAGGATTAACCATGCCGCAACCAAGTACTTCCAGCCAGCCGGTGTGACTGCACACCCTGCAGCCAGCACCGCTGCATTTCACGCACTGAATATCCACCTCTGCAGAAGGCTCGGTGAAAGGGAAGTAGGAGGGGCGAAAACGCACGTCCAGGTCACTGCGCTCAAAAAACGCATGTAGGAATTGCTCGAGCAGTCCTTTCAGATCACCAAAACTTGAATGCTCATCGATGAGGAGCCCTTCAACCTGATGAAACATCGGTGAATGGGTCAAATCTGAATCACAGCGATACACGCGTCCGGGGCAAACGATGCGCAGAGGCGGCTCCCGGGTCTCCATGGTTCTCACCTGAACCCCCGATGTATGGGTTCTCAGAACATGAGCATCGTCAATATAAAAGGTATCGTGCATCGCACGCGCTGGATGATGCGCAGGAATATTGAGGGCCTCAAAATTGTGATAGTCATCTTCGATTTCCGGGCCTTCCACCACATCAAAACCCATCCCGGCAAAGAAATCTTCAACTCGCTGAATCGTGCGCGTGATGGGGTGAAGCCCACCTGCATCAACGCGGCGCCCGGGAAGCGTTACGTCGACTCGCTCTGCGGCCAACTTCTCTGCCAGAGCCTGTTGCTCGAGGTCGTCTTTTCGAGCATTCAACACGCCCGCAAGCTCCTGCTTGACCTCGTTGATCAACGCACCGGCCTTGGGTCGATCTTCGGGGGAAAGGGTACCCAGGTTTTTGAGGAGGCTTGTAAGCTGCCCCTTCTTGCCAAGGTAATCCACTCGCAGCTGCTCGAGCTCCGCAGGGGAACCAACCGCCTGCACCGCCTCAATAGCTGCTGTTTTTAGTGCTTCAAGAGACTCCATGTTCCCTTTCCCGATTATCGATCAGTCCCAGATTGTGCCCTGATATAGCTGGCAAAAAAAAGGGAAGGAGCTGGCAGCCCTTCCCTTTCGGATCAACTCACTCAGTCCGCCGGAAAGCGGCAGAGCGGTCAAGCAGCGAGGGCGGTGCGAGCGCGCTCAACTACCGCAGCAAATGCCGCTTTGTCATGTACCGCAAGGTCTGCCAGTACACGTCGATCCAGCGCGATATCAGCCTTCTTCAAGCCGTTGATTAATCGACTGTAAGTCATTCCATTTGCACGGGACTGAGCGTTGATACGCGTGATCCACAAGGCACGGAACTGACGCTTGCGCTGGCGACGGTCACGGTAAGCATACTGTCCTGCTTTAGTGACGGCCTGCTTGGCTACCCGAAAAACGCGCGAACGCGCACCATAGTAGCCTTTTGCTTTGCTGAGAATCTTCTTGTGACGACGCCGCGCCGTCACTCCACGTTTTACACGAGCCATAGTTTTCTACTCCTGAAGTAAATGACGGTTATTTGGCGCGAAGCATACGATCGATCAGAACCTTGTCAGACTGATCAATCATTGATGTACCGCGCAGCTGTCGCTTTCGCTTGGTTGTCATCTTCGTGAGGATATGGCTCTTGTAAGCGCTCTTGCGCTTGTAGCCACCAGCGGTTTTCTTAAAACGCTTGGCAGCACCACTGTGAATTTTTGCTTTTGGCATAACAATAACTCCGCATTGGGCCCAATTGGGCTAGCTAAATTGATCGGGCGCTAGGGCATTCACGGGCCACTAACCCCGTTTCTTTGGTGCGATAACCATGGTCAATTGCCGGCCTTCCATTTTCGGAAACTGCTCGACGGTGCCCAATTCGCTCAGATCGGCTTCTACCCGCTTGAGTAGCTCCATGCCGATTTCCTGATGAGCCATTTCACGCCCGCGATAGCGGAGCGTTACTTTGGCCTTATCGCCGTTCTCTAGGAAACGCACCAGGTTGCGTAGTTTTACCTGGTAGTCACCCTCATCCGTCCCTGGACGAAATTTCATTTCTTTGACTTGGATTCGCTTCGTTTTCTTGCGCTGAGCAGCCTTCTGCTTCTTCGCTTCGAAAATGTGCTTTCCATAGTCCATCACCTTGCAGACTGGCGGATCAGAATCCGCCATCATCACAAGGTCAAGACCTGCAGCTTCAGCTGACGCCTGCGCTTCCTCGAGGGAGACAATACCCACCTGCTCTCCCTCGGCGTCAATCAAGCGCACCTGGGGCGCCGTAATTTGTTCGTTGGTGAGGGCCTTCTTGCTCTTGCTGTCGCTCTTAATGCTGCTAGTCTCCTACACTGAAGGACGCGGATGGTACTAGTATCCACAGGCAAGCTCAAGTCATTGATCTTAAACCGAACGTTATTAATTACGCCGTAAAAACGCCGGTTTGGGGCCCCAAATGCCTAGTGATCCGAGCGACTCCGGCGCTCGACCTCTGTCCCCAGCAACGTGGCGAGGTCCTCAAGGGTTTGCGAGCCCAGATCCTGGCCGTGACGCGCGCGCACCGAAACAGTGCCCTGCTCCCGTTCCTTGTCCCCGACCACCAGGATGTAGGGCAGTTTACCGATCTCGTGCTCACGAATCTTGAACCCGATTTTCTCGTTGCGGAGATCGGTCGCCACCCTAAAACCCCGCGCAGTCAGGGCATCGGCGCATTCCTGAGCATAGGGGGCCTGTTTATCGGTAATGGGCGCAATGACAGCCTGCTGGGGCGCGAGCCAGGTCGGGAATTCTCCCTCATAGTGCTCAATGAGGATCCCGATGAACCGCTCGAAGGACCCCAAGACCGCCCGGTGCAGCATCACCGGCACCTGTCGGCTGCCATCCTCGGCCACATATTGGGCATCGAGCCTGCCAGGCATGGAAAAATCCACCTGAATGGTGCCCAATTGCCAAACACGACCAATACAGTCCTTAAGGGAAAACTCGATCTTGGGGCCGTAAAAAGCGCCCTCTCCGGGAAGCTCTTCCCAGGGTAGGGATTTGGCGTTTAGTGCCTCCGCCAAAGCCGACTCCGCGCGATCCCAGTCGGCATCGCTGCCTACCCGCTCTGCGGGCCGGGTGGATAGGCGATAGATGACCTCGTCGAATCCGAAATCCCGATAGACCTCATGGAGCATATCGATAAAGGTGGAAACCTCGCTCTGGATCTGGTCTTCGGTACAAAAAATATGGGCATCGTCCTGGGTAAATCCCCGAACCCGCATGATTCCGTGCAACGAGCCCGAGGGTTCGTTTCGGTGGCAACTGCCAAACTCGGCGAGCCTCAGGGGGAGGTCACGGTAGGACTTAAGCCCCTGGTTAAACACTTGCACGTGACACGGACAGTTCATTGGCTTGACCGCAAATTGGCGATCATCGGCGTCGAGGGTAAACATCCCGGAGGCAAATTTGTCCGCGTGACCCGAGCGCTGCCACAGTGAAATATCGACTACCTGAGGGGTTTTGATTTCTTGGTAACCGTACTGCAGCTGCTTCTCACGCATGTAGCGTTCGATGGTCTGATAAACGGTCCAGCCAGCGGGGTGCCAAAACACCATCCCCGGGGCTTCTTCCTGGGTGTGAAACAGATTGAGCTTTTTGGCGATCTTTCGATGATCACGCTTCTCTGCTTCGGCAATGCGGTTGAGGTAGGCCTTTAACTCCTTTTTATTACCCCAAGCGGTACCGTAGATACGCTGAAGCATCTGGTTATTGGCATCACCGCGCCAGTAAGCACCGGCGACCTTGGTCAGTTTAAACGCTTTCAACTTACCGGTGCTGGGAACGTGCGGACCACGGCAAAGATCCATCCACTCGCCCTGCTTATAAATGGAAATCTCTTCTGAGTCGGGGAGTTCCTCAATGATTTGCACCTTGAAGTGCTCACCCATGTTCCGAAAGATTTCGATCGCCTTCGCGCGGGGGCACACGATACGCTCCACCGACACATCGTCAGCCACAATCTCTTCCATGCGATGCTCGATGCGCTCGAGATCTTCGGGTGTGAAATTATGTCCGGTGGCGAAGTCGTAATAGAACCCATCTTCGATGGTGGGCCCAATCGTCACCTGAGTACCGGGGAATAACTGCTGGACAGCTTGCGCCAGAAGATGAGCGGTGGAATGACGCAGAATTTCAACGCCAGCATCATCGCGCTCGGTGATGATCGACAACTGGCTGTCCTCATCAATCACGAAGGAGGTATCGACCTCCTTGCCATTAACCACGCCGGCAAGGGCCGCCTTGGCCAAACCCGGACCGATATCGAGCGCGACATCGTGGACGGAAACGGATTGGTTGAAGGATCGTGCAGAACCATCAGGAAGAGTAACAACAGGCATAGAAAGCTCCTCAATCAGTGGCGACCCCTACCAAGGACCGCGTGCGGGCGCGTATGGTCGCAAAGCTCTCCTAAAAATTCAAAAAATGGCGCGGTATTTTGCTAAATTTGTGTACTAAGGCCATTTTAAGTCGCGTCTTTAACCAAGCTACTAGCCCGCAGCATGGTCCAAGTTTGGGCCCGCAACATTAGCGAGTTTCCACCCGCGCTATAAAAATTGCATTTGTTACACTCAATACCATCGCCCGCGCTGTAGCTATCTGTTATCACTTAATGACAGATCAAACCGAGCGGCATGGAGGAAGAATAAGTCAGTCCATGAAAACACGAATCGCATTGGTGGAAGATGATACGGCGCTAGCCAGAAATTATAGTGATTTGCTCAGCCAGGCAGGCTATCACGTTGATTGGAGTCGGACCGCAGCGGATGCGAGAGCAAGTTTTGCCGTAAGCACGCCTGATTTGGCGTTACTGGATATTTCCCTAGGTCATGAGTCGGAAGCAGGCTTTGAGTTGTGCCGAGAACTGCGAAGTCAAAATCCACTGCTACCGATCATGTTTTTATCTGCCCGGGACGATGAAATAGATATCATCTCGGGTCTGCGGCTTGGCGCTGATGACTATCTCACCAAGGACATCTCCAATGCCCACTTGCTCGCTCGAATCAATGCGATGATGCGTCGGATCGTGGCCCTCAGAAGTCCAGAAAATCAGGAACAGGTCCTTCGACGGGGGGATCTGGAATTAAATATCGAGCGCTTTAGCACCAAGTGGAAAGGAAATTTGATTGGCCTAACCTACACCGAATTCTGGATGCTGCACTCGCTCGTCAAACACCCGGGACACATCAGAAATCGGCAGCAACTGATGGACGCTGCAAATGTTGTCTTAGATGACAGCACGATCACCTCACACGTACGTCGCATTCGGCGTAAATTCGAAGAAGCTGACGGCGAGTTCGACCGAATTGAAACCGCCTATGGCCTTGGCTATCGCTGGCTACCCGAGCATTGAAGTTACGCAGTCAAGCCCTCGTTCTGAGCCTGGTGCTGCTGGCCATTCCCTGGCTCGCCACCGCGTTTCTCCATAATTACCAACAAGCACTACTGACACAGCAACAACAGGCAGTAGAAAGCACGGCGAAGGCAGTCGCAGCAGCTCTCAACAACAACGCCGCTGCGCTGTACCCAGACAAGAGTCGACTGATTACGCCTTTAGCAGAAGAGAGCCTGTTGGTCGGTCGATTCAGGAGCAGGCCCACTGTCGATGGGTCGCTCAATGAGTGGTCAGCCATACCCCAAAGGACCTTTGGCACTGCACGACGGCCTTTTACCGTCAGCCTAGCCGCAGATGAAACCCACTTGTATGTAGCCATTGCGGTCACCGAAGAAACCAAAGTGTACAGCTCTGGGGACGCCAATCAGGACCCATCGGGCGATCGGCTGATGCTGACGACCTGGCAAAACCACCAGCGCCAACAATATGTCATTACTACCAATGCGCCCGGCCCCGTGGTTGCCCGAAGCCATGGCCGAGAGCTCTCTGTGGCGAGACCAAACGCCGTCAAAGGTGTATGGATGGACACACAAGACGGCTATCAAATTGAGCTACAGATGCCCGCGGATATTACCCAGTCCAGACTAGGCATTTACTATGTTGATGTCGACGAAGGGGGTATAAGCACCCGCGGCAACAGCAAGCCGCTGGATACGACTGCGCCACCCTGGCTTATTGAAACACCCGCAACACTTGTTGCTTTCGCTGACTATGCTGATGACCACAACACCATGCTTAGAATCCATGATCGCTGGGGCTGGCCGCTGATTGCGAGTCGGGCATTACAAGATCCCCCACCCAAACGCGTCGAATCTTGGGTGAGCGCACTTCAGAAGCTTGTAGTGGATATCCCCGACCCTAATTTGAACGTGGAGTACGCCGAGAGCGGTCGGGAAACGAGTCGCGACATTGTCAACGCGCTAAGAGGCCTGCCGGAGCCCTCGCTCGTCCTAAACAACGACCAATTGATCATGCGATATGCAACGCCAATCGAAAGCAACGCGGGCGTTATAGGCGTGGTTGTCGCCGAACAGCCGCTACAGATCACTGGATCGTTAACCGCTGATGGTTTCCAAAATTTGCTGCTGCAAACAGCATTTGCATTCATCCTGGTTGCCAGCTGTTTCTTTGGTTTCACCATCCTGCTGGGCCGGCGCATCGAACGCATCGATTCGCATATAGCCGAGGCGATGCTGGCGGGAGTAGGACCGTCGCTATCCACAGGCTGGTTGAACGACGAGATCGACCAACTCACGAATCGGCTCAACACCCAGCTTGAGGAACAACGGCGGTTACAAGGCTATCTGAGACGGCTACCGGCGAGTCTGTCCCACGAAATCAGAACACCCGTGGCGGTCATACGCTCCACCCTCGACCTGCTAAGCGACACCGAGAACACAGACGCGAGTCTGCATGCCGACCTCATCGCCCGGGCGCGGGCTAGCCTTGAGCGGCTCGGGCACATCATAGCGATCATGAACGAGGCCAACCGACTGGAAAAAGCGATCTACGTGGATGAGCGACAGCCCACGGACTTGAAAAATCTGCTTAACGAACTGACGTTGGCCTACGGTTCCACCTACCCAAAATGGACCTTCCGCTTACAAAGTGACGACCGGGAGGCAATGGCTCCGGTATCCCCAGACCTTATCGTCCAAGCGCTTGATAAGCTGGTATCTAACGCCATGTCGTTTTCGAAGCCGGGCGAAACCATTACCTTGCAATTGGAACGACGCGGTCTGTGGTGGCGTATCACCGTGAGCAACCCCGGTGAGAATCTGCCCGAGGCTCGAGAAGATTTATTTGCGCCTATGGTGTCCGCCCGTACCGTGGGCGAAGAGCATCATTTAGGCCTCGGCCTCTACATGGTCGCGCTGATTGCAAAACATCATGGTGGCGAGCCCTGGGCGCGTAACACACCTGACTATTCAGGAGCCGAAGTGGGCTTCACGGTAAGAGCCTGACACCTAGTCTCCCTTAAGCATTTGTTCCCAGACCGGCACCTGCGCGGTAATTTGTGCAATAACCGCTGCAAACAGTGCGGCCTGCTCATCCTCATCCTCGAGTTTCGACGGGTCTTGAAGCCCCCAGTGCACGGTTTTGACACCGGCAAAAGCCAACGGACAAGGCTCCCCTGCCGCGCTGTCGCACACCGTGATCATCAAGTCGGGAGGGGTCGACTCAAATTCCTTCCAGGATTTACTTCTTAGATTGTCTGTCTCAAAACCAGCAGCCGTCAGTGCCAGCAAGGTCTGGGGATATATCTCCCCGGCAGGCGAACTGCCCGCGCTGCTTACACGAAAGTTCTGCGGCAGTGCTTGCCGGGCAATGGCCTCGCATAAAATGCTGCGACAGCGGTTGTGGGTGCATACGAATAAAAGGTGAGTCATTATTACCACGCGTGTCTGTAGGAGCTTAAAAAAAGACTAGCCCAGTCGTACCGGGTGCATTTAACACTAGCTAACCAACGAAAGCCGCCTGCTTGATCTCCGAGAGCTGATCACGCAAATGCGCTGCCTCCTCAAACTCGAGATTTTTGGCATGCTCCAACATTTGCGCTTCGAGCTGGTCGATTTTGCGGGCGAGAGCCGCGGGCGTGAGATTGACAATTTCGGCAGCGTACGCGGCCTTCTCTTCTGCAACACGTCTGTCACGCGCCGACCGGGCTTTCGTGGGCATTCGCCGCGCCCCCTCGAGAATATCCTGCACACTCTTCTCGATTCCCTTGGGCGTAATGCCGTTGGCTTTATTAAATGCTACCTGCTTATCCCGGCGCCTCGCGGTTTCCGCCATGGCTCGCTCCATCGATCCGGTAATGGTGTCGGCGTAGAGAATAGCTCGACCTCGTAAATTTCTGGCAGCACGCCCTATCGTTTGAATTAATGAGCGATCAGAGCGGAGAAACCCTTCTTTATCTGCATCGAGAATAGCGACCAGGGACACCTCCGGCATATCGAGTCCCTCGCGCAACAAGTTAATGCCAACCAGCACGTCAAAATTTCCAAGCCTCAGATCGCGAATAATTTCTACACGCTCTACTGTATCGATATCGGAGTGGAGGTAGCGCACACGAATGTCATG